>SCVJ01000069.1 GCA_004322425.1 Chitinophagaceae bacterium | reverse complement strand
CACCCGGGCCGGCTCGGTGGCCTCCCGGGCGCCGGTGAGGGTCGCCACGCGCGCGCCCGTGGCGACCAGCAGGTCACGGGTGCGGATCCCCAGGACGACCTCGCCCTCGCCGACGGTGCAGTAGCAGACGTCGCTCTCCCCCAGGGCGCTGTCGGCGAGCAGCTCCACGTCGGGTGGCAGGCACACCGGGCCCACCAGCCCGGCGGCGTAGTCCGTGACGGCGTTGACGACGTCGGGCCGGGCCGGGCTGACCGCGACGGCGCCGAGCGCGTCGAGCAGGGCAGCCGGGTCGGGCACCCGGCCGGAGGGCACCAGCACCGCGGCGAACGCCGCACCGTCGGCGCGGGTCACCTCGAAGCAGTGGACGGTCACGCCGCCCCGCGGCAGCGCGAGCAGGCGGGGCAGGTCGTCACCCGAGGTCGCGCGCCGCGGCAGCCGGACCATCTCGTGCGGCACGTCGTGGGCCAGCAGCTCGCGGTGCACGTCGAGAGCGCCCTTCACCCGCCACCTCCTTCGCTCACGGCGACTGAGTAGTGAAACACCGATCGGGCCGCACCGATAGGCTCGTCACCCGTGCCCGCACTGACCGAGGTCCAGACCAACGCCGTGCGCGAGCTGCTGCGCGTCGCGCCGGTGGCGGTCGAGCTCGGAGAGCGCTTCGCGAGCGCCGGCTGCTCGCTCCACCTGGTCGGCGGCTCCGTCCGGGACGCGATGCTCGGCCGGCTCGGCGACGACCTCGACTTCGCGACCGACGCCCCGCCGGAGCGGGTGCAGGGGCTGCTCGAGGGGTGGGCGGAGGCGACCTGGGACACCGGTATCGCGTTCGGGACCGTCGGCGCGCAGCGCAAGGGGTTCCGGCTCGAGATCACGACCTACCGCGCCGAGGCGTACGACCGCGCCTCGCGTCACCCCGTCGTCTCCTACGGCGACTCGCTGTCCGACGACCTGGCTCGCCGCGACTTCGCGGTGAACGCGATGGCCGTCTCGCTGCCGGACTGGCGCGCCCCGGACGCGTTCGTCGACCCGTACGGCGGCATGGACGACCTGGCCGCCTCGGTCCTGCGCACGCCCGGCCGTCCCGAGGACTCCTTCGGCGACGACCCGCTGCGGATGCTGCGCGCGGCGCGGTTCGCGTCCCAGCTCGGCTTCACCGTGGCGCCGGAGGTCGTCGCGGCGATGACCGCGATGGCCGACCGGCTCGAGATCATCAGCGTCGAGCGGATCGCCGACGAGCTCTCCAAGCTGCTGCTCGGCCGCTTCCCCCGGGCCGGCCTCGAGCTGCTCGTCGACACCGGGCTGGCCGCGCACGTGCTGCCCGAGCTGCCGGCGCTGCGGCTGGAGATCGACGAGCACCACCAGCACAAGGACGTCTACGACCACACGCTGCAGGTGCTCGAGCGCGCCATGGCGCTCGAGGACGGCGAACCCGACCTCGTGCTCCGGATGGCCGCGCTGCTGCACGACATCGGCAAGCCGCGCACCCGCCGCAAGGAGCCCGGCGGCGGCGTCTCCTTCCACCACCACGAGGTGGTCGGCGCCTCGATGGCCCGCCGCCGGCTCAAGGCGCTGCGCTTCCCGAAGGACGTCGTCAACGCCGTCACGCTGCTGACCGAGCTGCACCTGCGGTTCCACGGCTACGGGAGCGGGAGCGTCTGGACCGACAGCGCGGTGCGCCGCTACGTCACCGACGCCGGCGACCAGCTGCCGCGGCTGCACAAGCTCGTCCGCTCGGACTGCACGACCCGCAACCGGCGGCGCGCGGCCGCGCTGGCCTCGGCGTACGACGACCTCGAGGCCCGGATCGCCGAGCTCGCCGAGAAG
>SCVJ01000080.1 GCA_004322425.1 Chitinophagaceae bacterium | reverse complement strand
CCAGGTCGAGGACGTCGGCGACCCGGGGGTTCTTGGTCCCGCCGATGCGCGGCACGTCGAGGTCCGCCGGGTGGGTGCACCAGTCGGTGGCGCCCACGAGCAGGCCCGGAGCCGTGACGGCGACGGCCTCGGTCAGCGACGGGACCAGGGAGACGACCCGCCCGACGGACGCCGGCAGCCGGACCGGAGCGCCGAGGTCGTCCTCAGACGTCGGTGATCCGGACACCGGCGTGCGCCTTGTAGCGGCGGTTGACGGAGATCAGGTTGGCGGTCAGCGCCTCGACCTGGTGGGCGTTGCGCAGCCGTCCGGCGTAGACGCCGCGCATCCCCGGGATCAGCTCGGCGAGCGCCTGGACGAGGTCGGTCGCCTCGCGGTCGTCGCCGAGGACGAGCACGTCGGTGTCCACCGACGCGACCGTCTCGTCGAGCAGCAGGACGGCGCTGACGTGGTGGAAGGCGCCGACCACCCGGCTGCCGGGCAGGACCGCCGCGGCCTGCTGGGCGGCGCTGCCCTCCTCGACCGGCAGGGCGTACGCCCCCTGCTTGTCGAAGCCGAGCGGGTTCACGCAGTCGACGACGACCTTGCCGGCGAGGGCGTCGGCGAGGGACGCCAGCAGCTCGCGGTGGCCGTCCCAGGGCACGGCCACGATGACGACGTCGCCCTCGGCGGCGGCGGTGGCGTTGTCGGCGCCGCGGACCGAGCCCGGCAGGCCCTCGGCGGCCGCCGCAGCCCGCGCGGCGTCGCGGGAGCCGAGCACGACCGGGCAGCCGGCCAGGGCGAGCCGTCGGGCCAGCCCGCGCCCCTGCTCCCCCGTCCCGCCGAGCACGGCGACCGTCGTGCCGGCCGGGTCCAGGGCGGGGGCGGGGCTCTGCGTCATCGGCCGAGTCTGGCACCGCGCGGCACGCCGAGCGCACGAGGGGCTGTACGAACCGGGCCCAAGGGGGTCAGACTGCGACGGAGGTCACGAATCGGCAGGGGTCGGCCAGCAGGAGACGCCGCAGCCGTGGCGAAGACACCTCTCGACGACGACGGCAGCGACGCAGGAGGAGGCCCCGGTGGAGCCACGGGACGGGCAGGTGCCGGCCCCCCGCCGTGCCGCGCTCCCGCTCCGCCGCCGCTCGCCCGCCGGACCGGCTCCGACCCCTGTCGAGCTGCTCTTCGGCGTGCCGGCCGAGGACCGGCCCCGCGTCGCCGACCTGAGCGCGCTGCTCGGCGAGATCGACGCCCTCCGGCTCACGCTGCAGACCGACCTCACGCTGGCCGCCGCCGCGCTCGAGGCCGACGCCGCCGGACTGGCTGTCGAGCTGGTCGACGGTGACCTGGCCGAGGTGCGCGCCTTCGCTGCCCGCTCGGCCGGTCGCTTCGCCGACCTGCAGGGCGGCGAGCGGGTCGAGGTCGACGACCCCGACGACGTGCTGCTGGCCGACGAGGTGCTGGCCGACGAGGTCCCCGTCGCCGCCGCGCTCCCCCGCCGCCGGATCCTGTCGGCCGCCCCGCTGATGGCCGCGGCCGCCGCGCTCATCGGCTTCGTGGCGTTCGTCCCCGACCGCGGCGGCGTGCAGTCCCCCGAGACCACGATGACCAGCGCGGCCATGGCCGGCTGGGAGCTCAACCGGCTGGCCCGCGAAGGAGCGCCCGACGAGGCGCTGCGGCTGGCGGCCATGGAGCTCAACGACGAGCTGGCCGAGCTCATCGCGCAGGCCGCGACGGACCCGGCGGCTGCGCAGCAGGCACTGATGCTGCTCGACAGCACCACCCAGGTGCTCGCCGGCCAGGACGAGCGCGGCGTGCTGCGCGACGTGCTGGCCGAGGCACGTGCCCTGCGCGAGCGGCTGCGCG
>SCVJ01000274.1 GCA_004322425.1 Chitinophagaceae bacterium | reverse complement strand
CCGGTCCCCCTGGACCTCGACCTGGCCCAGCTGCGCACGCATGCGCGGCACAGCGGGCTGTCGATGTTGTCGGGGGAGGCGGCCTCGGCGCTCGTCCTCGTCCTGGGGGGGAGCGGGTCGGTCGACGCCGCCGTGCAGCAGGTGGTGGCCGCCCTCCCGGACGCGCCCGTGGTGGTCGGCCCGCAGGCGGCGGACCTCGCCTCGGCGGCGCCCAGCGTCCAGGAGGCGCTGGCCGGCCTGCACGCGGTCGGGTCCTGGCCGCAGGCGCCCCGACCCGTGCCCGCGGGCGACCTGCTCGCCGAGCGGGTCGCGTTGGGGGAGGAGGCGGCACGACGCCGGCTGCTGGAGGAGGTCTACATCCCGCTGGAGCAGGCGGGAGGCGACCTGCTCCTCACGGCCTCGGCGTACCTCGAGGGCGGCGGGTCGGTGGAGGGCGCCGGCCGCGCCCTGTTCCTGCACCCGAACACCGTCCGTTACAGGCTTCGCAAGCTCACCGAGCTCACCGGGCTGGACGTCACCGATCCGCGGGCCGGGCTCGTCGTGCGGCTCGCCCTGCTGGTCGGCCGCAGCAGCTCTTTGTAGGTTACCGACAACGACCGGGCCAGTTCTCGGTGTGAGCCGGATGCAGAGATCGAGCTCGCCGGACGGCAGTGTCGTCTGCATGCCGTTCCTCCTCTCGCCCGGCCAGGGCGCCCAGCAGCCCGGGATGCTCGCCGGCTGGCTCGACGTCCCGGGCGCCGCGGCGAGCCTCGGCCGCTGGTCGGACCTGATCGGCCTCGACCTGGTCCACCTCGGGACGGGTGCGGACGCCGACGAGATCCGGCGTACGGAGATCGCGCAGCCGCTGCTCACCGCTGCCGCGTTGCTGAGCGGCCGGGCGCTGCTCTCCGGAGCGACCCCCGACGCGGTCTGCGGGCACAGCGTCGGCGAGCTGTCGGCGCTCGCGCTCGCGGACGTCCTCAGCGACGACGAGGCGGTCCTGCTGGCCGCGGG
>SCVJ01000273.1 GCA_004322425.1 Chitinophagaceae bacterium | reverse complement strand
CCTCCCGCTGCCGGGCGGGACAGCCCGGCCCGCACCTCGGCGAGCTCGGCCACGACGCGCTCGAGCAGTTCCGCCGACCGGCAGTCTGTCTGGTAGTCGTGAAGGGCCAGCTCGCTGGAGATCTGGTCGGCGCGCCGTGCCGCAATCAGCAGGATGGCCCCCTGCATCGCGGCCAGGCAGGACAGCAGCAGGTTGAGCAGGATGAAGGGATAAGGGTCGAACCCACGCCGGCCGTTGAATGCCATCCACACTGCGAGGAACACCAGGGCGCCCGAGACGAAGGACCACGAGCCCATCCCGTTGCGCAGGCGATCGGCCGCGCGCTCGCCCAGCGTCAGCTGGGAGGCCGCTCTGACACCCGGGTGCTCGTGCCAGCGGACCTTGTCGAGCAGCCAGCTGCGTCGGCGCGTCGGCGGCATGGACGCGGCGGACTCTGAATCAGGGCTCGTGGTGGTCATGCTCGGACTCTTGCCCGCTCGCCCACCTGTGTCCACGCACCCGGTGGCTGAGAGAGCTCCCAGCGGGGTTCAGCGTCGGCACACCCTCACCGGCGCAGTCTGGCTCCTGTCAGACAGACCCGAGCAGAGGAGGACCCCGTGCCACGCCACAACCCCACGACCCTTTCCGCCGACGACGGCCACAGTCGTCACGAGCGGCGGCTCGAGCGCGACGGCCGGGCCCGCAGTCGGCGGCGTGCACGCCGCGCGCAGACGGTGATGCCGGACGGCTTCGGCCGGCAGCGACTGGTCCCGCGCGTCGAGCAGGACGCGCGCGACCTGGACCAGCAGGTGGCGGAGTGGAGGAGCGAGCTGGCGCTCAGCAGCTGAACTCTCGCGGCGCAGCGGTCGTCACCGGGACAGCTGCTGGCCTGCGGATCGCAGGACGAGGTGGAAGGCCGGTCCCGGTCCGGGTTCGGCCAGGACGAGGCGCATGTCCTCGGCTTCGGCCAGCCGCCGGGCCAGCGACAGGCCTATGCCGGTTCCGGAGGCGGCGCCGGCCCGCCGGACGAACACGCCGTCGGAGTCCAGCCGTCTGGTTCCTTGGTCGGACACCGACACCACCGCGCCGGTCCCGACCCGCGCCGCTGACAGGGTGACCTGCCCGCTGCCGTGCCGCAGCGCGTTGTCCAGCAGTACGTCCAGCACCTGTCGCAGCGCGGCGGGCGAGACGGCGACCCAGGGAAGGTGCGGTTCCAGCTCGACCGACAGCTCGCGGCCCGCTGCGGCCGCAGCCGGCGTCCACCGCTCGCCGGCCTCACGGACGGAGGTGGCC
>SCVJ01000141.1 GCA_004322425.1 Chitinophagaceae bacterium | reverse complement strand
GCCCCTCGCTTGTGATGGCAGCAAGCGCACGCTGCGTGTGCAAGGCCAGCGCAACGGCCGCTTCCTGGTAGGGCTCACCCCCACCGATACGCAACACGATCTGCGTCTCATCAGCCACGATACCAACGCGCGTGGCGGCGTGTTGCGCTACGAGCTCGATGGTGTGCAGCGCCGCCTGCTGGCCGTATGGTGCGAGACACCGCAAGGCTGCGAGTTGCACGTGGTCCAACAAGCCGCGACTTTTGTGTTCAACGAGGTCTCGGCCTGGCCCGATGCCGGCAACGCCGCAGACCCCAGCCGCGCCCTGTCCCCCGTGGCCGGCACCGTGGCGCAGGTCCTGGTCAAAGCCGGTGACACGGTGGTGGCGGATCAGCCGCTGCTGAGCATCGAGGCCATGAAGATGGAAATGTGGTTGTCCGCCCAGGCCCCGGGCGTGATCAAGGCCGTGTACGTGCAAGCGGGCGAACAAGTGCAGGCCAAGACCCTGCTGATCGACATCGAACTCACAACGAAGGAATCGTGATCATGGACAAGGCCATTCTGACCTGCGCGCTCACCGGCGTGCTCACCGACCCGGCTCAACACCCCGTGCCGGTGACGGCCGCCCAAATGGCCGCCGCCGCACGCGAAGCCTTCGATGCCGGTGCGTCCATCATGCACGTGCACCTGCGCCGCCAGGAGCCCGGCATGGGCCGCTTCCCCAGCTGGGACCCCGTTGTGGCCTCCGAGATCGACACGGCCATCCGTGCGGCCTGCCCCGGCGTCATCATCAACCTGACGACCGGTGTCGTTGGCCCCGACATCTCCGGCCCATCGGCCTGCATCCGTGCCGTGCGCCCCGAGATTGCCGCGTGCAATGCCGGCAGCCTGAACTACCTGAAGATCAAGGAGAACGGCCAGTGGGCATGGCCGCCGATGTTGTTCGACAACCAGGTCGACAAGGTCAAGGCCATGATCGACGTGATGAACGAAACGGGCACGCGCCCCGAGTTCGAATGCTTTGACGTGGGCATCGTGCGCTCGGTCGAGATGTACCAGAAGGCCGGCATGGCCGACTACCTGGAGTACAACTTCGTGATGGGCGTGGCCTCGGGCATGCCGGTCGACGCCGACCTGCTCAAGCTGCTGGTCAAGTACCGCAAACAGGGCACGACCTGGCAGACCACGCTGATCGGCCGCGAAGAGATCTGGGCGGTGCACCAGGCCACGGCCGAGCTGGGCGGCATGCTGCGCACGGGCGTGGAAGACACCTTCTACCTGCCAGGCGGCGAACGCACATCAGGCAA
>SCVJ01000060.1 GCA_004322425.1 Chitinophagaceae bacterium | reverse complement strand
TGCCCGGCACGCCCGACGGCCGGTGATCGAGATCACGGACCGCGGACCGCGGATCCTGGCGCGCGGGCGGGCACCATGGAGTCGTGACCACCTCGCCCCCTGACACCGACCGACGGGACGCCGAGCGCGAGCGCACCTGGACCTCGCTCGCGAACCCTCGGAGGACCCGCCGCTCCTAGCCGGGGCAGGACTCGGCGCAGCCGTGTGGAAGCCTCTGTCGACGATCGGCGGAGGAGACACGGGATGCGTAGAGCTGCACGACGGGCTGCAGGGGTGCTGGCGGTCGCCGCGCTGCTGCTGACGACCGGCGCCACCGGCGCGTTCGCGCACGAGGAGCGACCGTCCGTCTTCCCACCGGGGACGGGCAGCACCCCGACCTACCGGCCGTTCGCCGAGGCGACGCCGCGGATCGTGGTCTGCAAGCCCGAGAGCAAGGGGCTGATCGCCAGGATCGCCGACCCCCGGCTCCGTGCCTTCAACACCCGCCTGCTCGCCGAGTGCGACGTCGCCCACATCCAGGCCGCCGTCGACGCGGTGACGACCCGCGGGACGAACATCTACGTCCTGCCGGGGACGTACCGCGAGGAGCCGTCGATCGACGCCCCCTGCCAGAAGGACTACGACGGCGGGGTGGTCGACTACCCGCTCATCGTGAGCTGCGGCGAGGTCATCAACCTCGTGACCATCGCCGGGGACAGCACGGTCGACACCGACAAGGTCGACTGCAACCAGCTGTGCGACCTGCAGATCGAGGGCACCGGCACCCGCATGGAGGACGTCGTCCTCAGGGGCGGCTTCGACGCCGACGGCGAGTGGGTCAAGCACAACGGCATGAAGGCCGACCGCGCCGACGGCATCGTCGTGCGCAACATGACCTTCGAGCTGTTCCGCGAGAACGCGCTCTACGTCCACGAGACCGACGGCTACCGGCTCGACCGGATCAACGCCCGGCACAACGACCTCTACGGGATCCTGACGTTCACCTCGGACCACGGGGTCATCAGCAACTGCGACACCTCCTACAACGGCGACTCGGGCGTCTACCCGGGATCGGCGGCCGACGTCAACGCCGACAACCCCGACACCGGGCCGCTGACCCGATGGGCGGTCGAGATCTTCGGCTGCAGGAGCCACCACAACGCGCTGGGCCTGTCGGGCACGGCCGGCAACTCCGTCTACTTCCACGACAACGAGTTCTTCGCCAACGCCGCGGGCTACGTCACCGACTCCTTCGTCGGTGGTCACCCGGGCATGCCGCAGGACCACGCGTGGATCGTCAACAACAGGATCTACGGCAACAACAGCAACTACTTCAAGGAGTTCGTGCACTCCGGCAAGTGCGGCGGGAAGCCGGCCGAGCGTGGCTACGGCACCGGCACCGTCTGCCCGGTGTTCCCGGTCCCCGTGGGCACCGGCATCCTCGTCGCCGGCGGCAACGCCAACTTCATCGAGAAGAACCTCATCTACGACAACTGGCGCGCCGGCGCGATGCTCTTCTACGTCCCCGGGGCGATCCGCGGGGAGTACACGCCCGACGCGCAGATCGACACGTCGAACAACAACCGCTACGTCGGCAACCGCCTCGGCTTCCACCCCAGCGGCGTGACGCAGCCCAACGGCGTCGACTTCTCCTGGGACGAGCAGGGTGTCGGCAAC
>SCVJ01000272.1 GCA_004322425.1 Chitinophagaceae bacterium | reverse complement strand
GGACATGCCCGCCGCACTCGCCAGCCAGTGCGTCGAGGCGACCATGCCGACGTCGCCGAGCAGCTCGGGACGGGTGGTGAAGGGGGTGCTCATGGCCTCAGCGTTCTACACCCCGCGCTAGCGTCCCGGACGTGCTGAACCCCGACCGCACCGACGTACGCCTCCTGCAGGCGCTGGTGCGCGAGCCGCGGCTGACGGTCAGCGAGCTGGCCGAGCGGGCCGGGGTCGCGCGCAACACCGCGCAGGCGCGTCTGGACCGGCTGCACACCGCCGGCGTGCTGGGTGACAACGAGCGCGGGGTGGCGCTGCGGCCGCTCGGCTTCAGCGTCTCCGCGGTGGTCTCGGTGCAGATCGAGCACCGGTCGCTCGACATGGTCACCGAGGCGCTGAACGGCAACTGCAACGTGCTCCAGGTCGAGGAGACCGTCGGCGCCGCGGACCTGCTGGTGCGGGTCGCCGCCAAGGACACCGACGACCTGCAGGCGGTGGTGCACTCCCTGCTCGCCATCCCCGGCGTCGAGCGCACGACGACGTCGGTGGTGCTGACCTCGCGCGTGCCGTACCGCGTGACGCCCCTGCTGGAGTCCCTGCTCCCGTCGGACGGCTGACCCGCGATCGCGCTGATCACGCGGGACACGCCCGGCGTGTCCCGCGTGATCATGGGACTCGGTTGCGCACGCCGCTCAGCGCGGCGGGCCGAGAGCCGCGCGGAGTGAGCAGATTGCTCAACAGTGCGCGCATGAGTTGACCGGGTTGGCGGCAGATCGGCACGCTGGCCGTTCGTTCCGTCGAACTAGGAGACCCCGGTGACCGCGCTCGACGACCGTCCCCACGCGTCCGCCCCCGCCGGACCGGCCCTCTCGCCCGGCTACGACCCGGCCGACCGCTACCGGCCCGGCACCCGCCCGGTGCTGCTCACCGGCGTGCAGGCCATCGCCCGGATGCTCGTCGAGCAGCACGCCCGCGACGCGCGCGCCGGCCGCAGCACGGCCTCCCTGGTCTCCGGCTACCCCGGCTCCCCGCTCGGCGGCCTGGACAAGCTGCTGCACGGCCTGCCCCAGCTCAAGGCCGAGGCCGGCGTGCACCTGGTGCCCGGCCTCAACGAGGAGCTCGGCGCCACCGCGGTCTGGGGCAGCCAGCAGGTCCCCGGCACGCGGACGAACGACGGCGTGATCGGCGTCT
>SCVJ01000001.1 GCA_004322425.1 Chitinophagaceae bacterium | reverse complement strand
GGCTTGACGGGCGGTGTGTGCAAGGTCCGGGAACGTATTCACCGTATCATTGCTGATATACGATTACTAGCGATTCCAGCTTCATGGAGTCGAGTTGCAGACTCCAATCTGAACTGAGAGACGTTTTTTGGGATTAGCTTCACATCACTGTGTTGCAGCCCTTTGTACGCCCCATTGTAGCACGTGTGTAGCCCTGGGCATAAAGGCCATGATGACTTGACATCATCCCCTCCTTCCTCACGTCTTACGACGGCAGTTTCACTAGAGTTCCCAGCGTTACCTGATGGCAACTAGTGATGGGGGTTGCGCTCGTTGCGGGACTTAACCCAACACCTCACGGCACGAGCTGACGACAGCCATGCAGCACCTTGCAAAATGTGTATTGCTACAAAGTGAGCTTTCACCCACGGTCATTCTGCATTCTAGCCCAGGTAAGGTTCCTCGCGTATCATCGAATTAAACCACATGCTCCACCGCTTGTGCGGACCCCCGCCAATTCCTTTGAGTTTCAATCTTGCGATCGTACTTCCCAGGTGGGATACTTAATGCTTTCGCTCAGACACCAACAGTGTATCGCTGATGTCGAGTATCCATCGTTTAGGGCGTGGACTACCAGGGTATCTAATCCTGTTTGATCCCCACGCTTTCGTGCCTCAGTGTCAATATTCCCGTAGTGAGCTGCCTTCGCAATTGGTGTTCTATGTCATATCTAAGCATTTCACCGCTACATGACATATTCCGCTCACATCCAGGGTATTCAAGACAAATAGTATCAATGGCAGTTTCCGAGTTAAGCTCGGAGATTTCACCACTGACTTACCTGCCCACCTACGCACCCTTTAAACCCAGTGAATCCGGATAACGCTTGCACCCTCCGTATTACCGCGGCTGCTGGCACGGAGTTAGCCGGTGCTTATTCATCTGGTACCGTCAACCACAGTAGAAACCGTGGGTTTCTTCCCAAATAAAAGAAGTTTACAATCCAGAGGACCTTCATCCTCCACGCGGCATGGCTGGTTCAGACTTTCGTCCATTGACCAATATTCCTTACTGCTGCCTCCCGTAGGAGTCGGGCCCGTGTCTCAGTGCCCGTGTGACTGGTCGTGCTCTCACACCAGTTACTGATCGTAGGCTTGGTGGGCTGTTACCCCGCCAACTACCTAATCAGCCGCACACCCATCTTTAAGCGCCGAAGCTTTAATATAAAAGTGATGCCACTCTTATATATTATGGGGTATTAATCCAAGTTTCCCTGGGCTATCCCCCACATAAAGGAAGGTTGTGTACGTGTTCCGCACCCGTTTGCCGGTCGCCAGCATCCAACATTGCTGTTGGACCTGCTGCCCCACGACTTGCATGTATTAAGCCTGCCGCTAGCGTTCATCCTGAGCCAGGATCAAACTCTCCATTGTAAAGATTGTTTGATACTGACATTTTAATTCTCAAAAATTAACGTGTCAAATCGAATGTATTTCGCTTGACTTACCTTGTTCCTAATATAAAATTAGGATGCTGTTATTTTCCAACTTTCAAAGATCTTTTGGCCGTTGATTGCCACCCCGTTTTTTAAATGGGAGTGCAAAGGTAATGGCCTATGTATTACCACCAAAATTTTTATCTACTTTTTTAAAAAAAATTAGTGTAAATATTTTCTGAATTTGTGAAGAACTACTTCGCTTTTTTTAGCGGAGCGCAAAGTTAGGATTTAAAAATTTTAATTCAACTTTTTTTACGCTAAACTTTTAAAAATTCTTCAAAAAAAACAAATGATAACTAATCAAACAACTTTGCCATTATTTCTAACGGGGTGCAAAGGTAAGGGTAGAATGTTTACCACCAAATGTATTTTTACTTTTTTAACGAAAAGAACTTGGGATTCAATATCAATGCGGGTTATTTTTTAAAACTATTTTTGGGATAATGTACAGCGACAAGAAATAAGCCTTCTGGAGGAACTCCAAATTTTGCTTGTTTGCAATCTTTGGCTTCGATTATTTTTCGAAATTCCGATAAAGTAATTTTTTCTAACCCCACTTGTAGAATAGTTGCAACCAATGCTCTTACCATTCCTCTTAAAAAACGATTTGCTGTAACACAATAAATCAAACAATCTCCTTCCTGTTTCCATTCGCTTTTATGAATACTGCAAATGAATGATCTTACTTGTGTGTTTTTTTTTGAAAATGAAGTAAAGTCAGTATACTTTTTAATAACAGCAGCCGCTTCGTTCAATTTCTCCAAATCAGGTTTATACGGATAATAATATGCTTTGTCTTTTAAGAAAGGATTTTTCTTTTGATAGATATAATATTTATACTCTCTACTTTCAGCATCAAAGCGGCAATGCGCATCGGCTTTTACATTGAATATTTCTTTTACTACAATATCCTCTGGTAAAATGGAATTGATGCTGTACAAAAATTTGGAGTCTATTTTTTTTTCAAAATCAAAATGAAAAAAATTTTGAATTGCATGAACACCAGCGTCTGTCCTAGAGGAACCTGTAAGTACAATATCTTTCCTCTGGATTATCTTAAATGCTTTTTCTATTTCATTCTGAATTGTATTGGCATTTTTCTGCGCTTGAAATCCACTATAATTTGTGCCACGATAAGCCACTTCGATAAAATAACGCATCATCAATTTTTACTTGATTAGGGATTTAAATTTATCGATATAATTTTTATCTTTTAATTCTGATTGTAGCGAAGAAAAATTTTCCTTGTCAGCAATAAATGAAACTGCTGCTTCAAAAAAAACGTATTTACCATCATCGTTTAGAAATAAAACGCTAAGATGCTTTATTTGAAAAGTTGTAAAACATTTTTCTAAAAATTTCTTCCGTGCTTCAGCTACCATGCTACTATCATTTATTTCTCCGGCCATTATTTTACGTAGCATAAAAAAATCTTCTTCATTTGCTACCGAACAATTTTCAATCCTCTTTACTTTTGGGACATCTTTTATCTCTATAATTGAATCCTGTTTTATTAAACTACTCTCTACACTCTTTGTATTTTCTATTACAATACTTTTCATTGCCGTATCTACTGAAATAATTTCAACAAATTTTTTCAACTCTTGTTTTTCTTTTTGAATAACTGGCTGAGGGTAAATTTTTGTTACTTCATTCGGAATGAAAATTTTTACAGTATCACCTTTCCCATTACCCCAGTCATCAAAAAATATAAGTCCAAATCCATCGGTAGTGGAACTTTCGGCATATAGTCTTACAGTTGACTTTTTATACGGCACCAATTCTTCCAATAAAACTGGTTGAATTACCTGTAGCGTGATATCACTTGTTAAAATTTTTTCTACCTCCTTGGATTCAGATATAACTGCAGTTATAGTTTCAATCTTAATTTCAGAAGTTACGGTATCATTTTTTTTCGAGACAGTCAAAAATTCATTCTGCTTTTGGCTCTCGACTTTTGCAAGATCTTCCTTAATAAAAATTGGTGTTTCTAATAATGTGGAATCATCTGTGGCTTTGGCAAGTAATTCTGTGAAAGAAGATGACTTTGTTTTTTCAGTTTTTGTGTAAGTATCTTTTTTGTTATCAACAAGTACGGTTATATGATTTGTTTGCAAATCGAATAATTCTATATTGCCAATAGCTAAATTTTTCATGAGAAAGCCATGGTCTTTTTCATTTATAATAATATCATATTTAAATTCCGAGTTTGTATTTCCTTGAAATCCAATATTTATGGAATAGCTTTTATCCAAAAGCCGCGATAGAACTAAATAGCCCGAAGAAGTTGAGCTAAATACTTTTTCATTCATTCTTACATAAAATGGACTGTAATCTTCAGTTTGAAAATAGACAAAATAATTTTTTTGCGCTGGAGCTACATAGAAAATAAAAATAAGAACACTTACTAAAAAATATTTTTTGGCGGAAACCCTATCTATCAACATGCCGCAAATTTAAGTTAAAAAAGTAGTTGATTACCAGCTGCCACCAGCACCTCCACCGCCAAAACTTCCACCACCAAATCCTCCGAAACCGCTATTGCCACCTGACCAACCTCCACCACTTCCCAATGCGGTGCCTCCTAAAAATGTGGGCCCCATTAATCCCCGATAACCCCGACGAGAAACATAACCGCCACCTCCACCTCTACCAGAGAAAAATCCATAAATCATCAAAACAAAAAACATGGAGAGAATAGATTGCCAAGACTTAATACCTTTTGCTTTTCTTTTTGAATATCCCGATGGTGCTTTGTATTCGCCAGCTGTTGCTTTTATTATTGCGTCGATAGTTTCATTTAAGCCACGGAAATAATCACCATTTCTAAAGTTTGGAATTAATTCATGTTCAATAATTTGCTTTGCTGTAATATCCGGAATTGCACCTTCCAAACCATAACCTGGTGCTATGTAAACAGTTCTGCTTCCTTCTTTGTCTCCAGTTGTAATTAAAACAATTACTCCGTTATTAAATTCTTTACCTCCTACACCCCATTTTCTTCCAAGAGCAGTTGCAAATTCATTGGCTTCGTAACCTTGTAAACTTTCTAAAACTACAATGGTAACTTGATTGGATGTACTATCGTCAAAAGTTAACAACTTTTGTTCTAAAAAATCGTTTTGCTCTTTTGTTAATAAATGAACATAATCATTTACAAGTTTTGATGGAGAAGGTTTTGCAGGTATTACTTTTTCTATTTGTGCAAAAGAACATACAGAAAACAAAAGTCCCAGTATAAAAAATATTTTTTTCATATTAGATTCCAAAAACGATTTCATCCGGCAATTCGTTTCTGTCTGTCTTGTTGTTGAATGGAAAATGGTTTGTAAGCGCTTCGCCAATATCTAAAATCACTTCTTTGATCCCTTCGGTATAATTTTTTTTATTAAACCGCTGCAATAATTTTTGAACTTCATTGTTCCAATATTCTTGTCCCACTTTTTGATGAATTCCTTCATCTCCAAAGATGGCCAATTGACGATCGTTGATGGCAATGTAAACCAATACTGCATTTCTCAATTCTGTATTTCCCATTTTTAATTGGGAAAAAAGTTCTGTAGCACGATCGATTGGATTTACATAACTGCATCGACTTTCTACAAACAGACGAACTTCGCCACTGGTCATATTTTCAGCCTCTCTAATTGCATCTGCAATCATTTGCTTTTCTTCAGCAGAAAAGAATTCTTTTTTCTTTTGCCAAGGGAATAAGTTCATTAGTTACCCATAATATTTTCAGGAATAGTAGGTGCGTTTTGCGAACCTTCTTCGGCTTTAAATCCTTCTTTAACAGAAAAATTAAACATGCCGGCAAAAATGTTCATTGGAAACGAACGCACTCTTGTATTATAATTATTGATGGCGCCGTTAAAATCATTGCGTGCAGTATTAATTCTATTTTCGGTTCCTTCTAATTGCGCTTGCAGATTACGAAATCCTTCATTGGATTTTAAATTGGGGTAATTTTCTACCACCACCATTAGTCGTTGCAAAGCACCACTCAACTCACCTTGTGCTGCTTGAAATTTTTGAATATTTTCTGCCGATAAATTGGAAGGATCCACTTTAATACTTCCCAAATTTTTATACCGAGCTTCCACTGTTTGTAACAATGTTTGCTGTTCAAAGGTTGCTTCGCTGCGTACCACATTTACAAGATTGGGAATTAAATCGGCTCGTCGCTGATAAGAACTTTGCACATTATTCCACATATTTTTTACGGTTTCGTCTTGACTCACCAATCCGTTGTAACCACTACAGCCCCAAAATCCAAGGATTAAGAATAGTCCTAAAATTCCGAGCAGAATGACATTTGTTGTAAGTTTCATACTATTTATTTTAAAATTAAAATTAGTTGATAAATCAATAGAAAAAATCATGCCCTTTTTAAAAATGACAGTCCGTCATTATTTTAACTTTTATTTTGAATTGATGGCTGCAATGCCGGGGAGTATTTTTCCTTCGAAATACTCCAATAATGCGCCGCCGCCTGTAGATACATAGCTCACTTTATCGGCAAAGCCTAATTCATTTATAGCCGCTACACTATCGCCGCCGCCCACTAAAGAAAAAGCACCCCGCTCGGTGGCTTCGGCTACCGATTTTGCAATTTGCTTGGTTCCATTACTAAATTTTTCCATTTCAAAAACGCCCATTGGCCCATTCCACAAAATGGTGTTGCTCCGCAAAATAACTTCTTTAAATTGATGACAGGCCTTGCTTCCAATATCCAACCCCATCCAACCCGCTGGAATTTTTTCACTTTCTATTTCTTGCGTATCGGCATTGGCAGCAAACTTATTGGCAATGATTGAATCTATTGGCAAATGAATTTGAACTGAGCTTGCCGCTGCTTTGTTTAAAATTGTTTTTGCTATTTCCAGTTTTTCATTTTCGCACAAAGAATTTCCAATTTCTCCTCCTTTTGCTTTTATAAAAGTATAAGCCATTCCACCCCCAATAATTATATCGGTAGCTTTTTCCAATAAATTTTCGAGAATAAGAATTTTATCCGAAACCTTGGCGCCACCAATTATCGCAACAAAGGGCTGCTTTGCTGCTTGTAATATTTTTTCAGCACTGGCTACTTCTTTTTCCATTAGCAATCCAAACATTTTATTTTCTTGCGAAAAATATTTAGCCATAACTGCTGTGGATGCATGCGCTCGATGAGCCGTTCCGAAAGCGTCATTTATATATACATCACCCAATGTCGCTAACTCTTTGGCAAATGCCTCATCACCACTTTCCTCTTCTTTGTAAAATCGAAGATTTTCGAGCAGCAACACTTCTCCGTTTTGCAAGGCTTGTGCTTTTAATTTTACTTCCTCGCCCCTACAATCATTTGCGAAAACTAATTTTACCGAGCTGTTCATGGCTTCATTCAGCAATTTATTTACCGGCGAAACAAGATGTTTTAAAGAATATTTTTCGACTGGACCATTTTTGGGCCGCCCCAAATGACTCATCAAAATTGCGGATCCGCCTTCTTGTAACACTTTTGTAATAGTTGCCAAGGAAGCTTTGATTCTTGTATCGTCGGTAATATTCATATCAGCATCCAACGGAACATTAAAGTCCACTCGAATCAACACTTTTTTATTCTTAAAATTGTAGTGTGAGAATGAAGCCATACTCAAAATTTTAAACGCTGTAAATAAAAATGTCCCGACTGCTCGGGACACTTTTTATAGAAACTTATTTCTTTGAAATTAAATTGGCAAAATAATGCAAGGTTCTTATTAACTGACTTACATAACTCATTTCATTATCGTACCAACTCACCGTTCTTACCAATTGTGTATCTCCAACCGTTTGCACTTTCGTTTGTGTAGCATCAAACAAAGATCCAAAGCTAATGCCGATGATGTCGCTGCTGACAATTTCATCTTCGGTATAACCAAAACTTTCGTTGGCGGCGGCTTTCATAAAAGCATTCACTTCTTCAACGGTTGTTTTTTTGGCGAGAACTACGGTTAACTCGGTCAATGAACCCGTCAATGTTGGTACACGTTGCGCTGTACCATCGAGCTTCCCTTTTAATTGCGGTAAAACCAATCCAATTGCTTTTGCGGCACCGGTACTGTTGGGTACAATATTTTGAGCAGCAGCTCTTGCTCTGCGTAAATCATCTTTTGGATGCGGAGCATCTTGTGTATTTTGATCGTTGGTGTATGCATGAACCGTTGTCATTAGTCCATTTAATAATTCAAATTTTTCATCCAACACCTGTGCCATCGGTGCTAAACAGTTGGTGGTGCAAGAAGCACAACTGATAATAAATTCAGAACCATCTAAAATTTGATGATTGACATTAAAAACAATTGTTTTCAAATCGCCCGTTGCCGGAGCACTTATGACCACTCTTTTAGCACCAGCTTTTAAATGAGATTCAGCTTTTGTTTTATCAGCAAAAAAACCAGTACACTCCAATACCACATCCACTTCGTGCTCTTTCCATGGTATTTGTGTAGGATCTTTTTGTGCATAAATCTTTATATCGTCTCCATTCACTATCACCGAATTTTCGCTTGCCTTTACTTCTGCATCAAAACGTCCGTGGGCCGAATCATACTTTAAAAGATGAGCGAGAACTTTGGGGCTTGTTAAATCATTAATCGCCACTACTTCCATTCCTTCCATTTGATAAATCTTCCGAAATGCCAACCGGCCTATTCTTCCAAATCCATTAATAGCAACGCGAACTTTACTCATGTTGATGATTTAAAAATTGAGGGGCAAAGGTAATAAATCGACCCTAAGAATTATTTATACTTTTCATTTTTTTTAAGCAAATAAACGACAACGCTTTTTTTTTGTAAATAATTACTTTAAATATATTTTGTTTTAAAAACTTGCAAACCTACCTTTGCCGTCCCTAAAAACGGCCCGTTCGTCTAAGGGCTAGGACACCACCCTTTCACGGTGGTGATACGGGTTCGAATCCCGTACGGGCTACAAAGCCTTTCAGCGATAGCTGGGAGGCATTTTTGTTTAGAAGCGTTGCGAACTTGTTCGCATAAGCAGATAAACAAAAAGGCCGGGCAGCCGCGAAGCGGATGCAAAGGTTTTGGGTAAATCACTGCGAAAGGGATCATGAAATAATCCCGTACGGGCTACACAGCAAGAAAATGGCTACTTTTTATTAAGTGGCCATTTTTATTTTCATTCAACACCTTTGCTGTACTGCTATTGGAGTTATTTAAATTATTTTCTATCACCCACTAAGATTCATTTATAATTTTACAGAACCACAGACTTTATCTTTGCGCGATGCATTATGTATCTGTAGAAGGTTTAACAAAAAGTTTTGGCATTCAGCCCTTGTTCGAAAATATTTCCTTTCACATTGAAGAAGGAGATAAAATTGCATTAGTTGCAAGAAATGGATATGGCAAATCAACCCTTTTAAAAATATTGGCCGGAACGGAAACTGCCGATTCGGGAAAACGTTGGATTAACAAAGCCGTTACGGTTGCACTTTTTGAACAAGAACCTAGTTTCATAGAAAATAAAACTATTCTTGAAAACATTTTTCATCATAACCATCCCATCATTAATGCAATTGCAGCTTACGAAGCGGCTTGCGATGAAGACTGTTTTGAAAAGATTACTGAAGCCATCATTAATATGGATGATCTCGGTGCTTGGAATTTTGAGGCCAAGGTGAAACAAATTTTAGGCAAATTAAATATTCATCATTTACAACAAGTGGTAAATACTTTAAGTGGTGGTCAGCGAAAAAGAGTGGCACTTGCAAAAACATTAATTGATATTGGCTTCGACCATAAACATGTTTTGCTAATAATGGATGAACCTACCAACCATCTTGATGTAGAAATGGTGGAATGGCTGGAGTATTATCTCAATCAAGAAAAAATAACTTTGCTATTAGTAACGCACGACAGATATTTCTTGGATTCAGTTTGCGAAGAAATATGGGAACTTGATCGAAATGAATTATTTATTTATAAAGGTCGTTATGAAAATTACTTAGAGAAAAAAACGGCCCGAATAGAAAGTGACGCTTCGAGTATTGACAAAGCAAAAAACACATATCGAAAAGAATTAGAGTGGATGCGAAAGCAACCAAAAGCCAGAACAACAAAAAGTAAAAGCAGACAAGATAATTTTTATGAGATAGAAAAAAAAGCTAAACAAAATATAGATGACGCCTCATTAGAATTACAAATGAAGATGAATCGATTAGGAGGAAAAGTAGTAGAATTTAAAAAAGTACACAAACGATTTGGTGATAAAATAATCATGAAAGGATTTGATTATACTTTCACGAAAGGTGAACGAGTTGGGATTGTTGGAAAAAATGGCGTTGGAAAATCTACGCTTATTAATCTGATGCTTGGAATAGAAAATGCCGATAGCGGGAAAATAAATATTGGCGACACCGTAATTTTTGGCAATTATTCGCAACAAGGATTGCTGATAAAGGAAGATATACGAGTGATTGAATTTGTAAAAAACATTGCTGAACATTTTCCATTAGCCAACGGCAAAACATTGAACGCCTCTCAATTTCTACAACTTTTTTTATTCGATCCGGAAAAACAATTCACCTACATCAGTATGTTGAGTGGTGGTGAAAAAAGAAGACTATACTTACTTTCCATACTTTTTAGAAATCCCAACTTTCTTGTGTTGGATGAGCCCACCAACGATCTTGATCTTCCCACACTGGGTGTACTGGAAAATTTTTTATCGGAATTCCCGGGCTGTTTGGTCATTGTGTCTCACGATCGTTATTTTATGGATCGATTGGTGAATCATTTATTTGTTTTTGAAGGTGATGGTGAAATAAAAGATTTTCCCGGCAACTATTCGCAATTCAGAGCATCTGAATACTATGCTTCGGTAACGAACACAATTGTACAAAAGCAACTAGCAGCAGCACCAATAATTTCAATTCCCGAAACGAAGCGCCAACGATCATTCAAAGAAAAAAGAGAATTTGAAATTCTTGAAAAAGAAATTGCAAACCTCACTAAAGAGAAAGAAATGATAACTAAAAAACTAAACACAGGAACGGCAACTTACGAAGAACTTACTCAACTTTCTACGCAAATGAATTTACTAAGCAATTTATTGAATGAAAAAGAATTTCGCTGGCTAGAACTTAGTGAACTCGAAAACTGATTTCATTTGTTTTAACTAAAGTAATTTTTATTTTATTCCTTATTTTTTATTCTTCAATCAAAAATCGG
>SCVJ01000102.1 GCA_004322425.1 Chitinophagaceae bacterium | reverse complement strand
GCTCGCCGACGCCGACCGGGCGGATCTCGATCGCCTTGAGGCTGAGGGTGCCGCGGCCGGCGTAGAACTCCGGCTTGGCGTGCACGACGATCCGCGCGCCCTCCTCGAGCGGGGGGACCACGGCCTCGCAGACCTGCCGCGGGCAGGTCACCGTCAGGCTCATGTCCGCGACCGGGTCGCGCAGGGTCAGGAAGACCGTGCCCGGCCGGCGGGAGACCTGGGTGACCTGGCCCTCGACCCAGACGCGACCGAGCCGGTCGATCCACTCGGCCAGCGACCGGGCGACGGTGCGCACCGGGAGCGGCGACTCCGCGCTGTTGGCCAGGCCCACCCGGCGAGCCTAGGGGGCTAGGAGCTGGGCTTGCTCGCGCCGCCCAGCCCGCCGAAGGCGACGGTCGGGTTGCTCGCACCCCGGTCGGCCGTCTGCGGCGACACCTTGGAGCCACCCGCGGGAGCAGCCTTCTCCTCGGGCGTCTGGCCGCCACCGCTCAGCGGGGTCGTCGGGTCGGTGGCGAGCTTGGCGATGCGGTTGTCGAGCATCGTCACGATCGGCAGCCGGTTCGCGTGCGCCTTCTCGTAGTCGCGGATCTGGATCAGCTGCGGCAGGTCGAGGCTGCGCATCCGGCCGCGCAGCGAGCCGAGGGTCAGGTGGTCGTAGTCCGGCAGCGGCAGCTCGTCATGGGAGACGACCTCGCCGCCGACGGTGGCCGACACCTCCTCGACCTTCTCGACGACCTCCGGGCTGGCCGCGGTCTCGACCTTGACGGCCTCGACCTTCGGCGCGGGCGGCGTCGGCTCGCCCTTGGGTGCCTCCGCTGCCGGGACGTCCAGGTCCAGCTGCGCCGGCTTCTCGGCGACCTTCCTGGTCGCCTTCCTGGCGGCCGTGCTCGCCGGCGGCTGCTGCACGGGCGCGACGGCCTTGCGGGCCTTGGCGGTGCCGCTGCGCACCAGCTGGGTCACGGTCTCGGCGGCGTCCTCGAGCCCGTCCTCGATCACGTCGTACGGCCGTGCCAGCGGCGTCCCCTGCAGCCGGTCCTCGACGCGGTCCTCGAGCTCGTCGAACGACGTGCCGCGCAGCTTGGCGATCAGCCGCTCGCCGCGCTCGGCGAGGTCGTCGTAGCCCTGACGGACGGTGCCGATGCTGGTCAGCGCGTGGCTCACCGCGTAGACGGGGAGCTGCACGGCCTTGCCCGGCAGGTTGCGCACGCCGTCCAGCACGGTCGGCACGAGGCCGAGGGCGGCGGCGACGGGGGTCGGTACGGGGCTGGGCATGACAGGTCCTTCGGTCGGGTGGGGGTTCTGGATTGCCTGCCCGCGGCTGCCCCGCGTACACGCACCGAGGGGTAGATCACCGGGCAGGACGAGCCTACGGACGTACGATGGAGGTCATGACGCCGACCTCGACCCCGCCCGCGAAGCGGGTCCTCGTGGCCAAGCCGCGGGGCTACTGCGCCGGCGTCGACCGGGCGGTCCTCACCGTCGAGAAGGCGCTGGAGGTCTACGGCCCTCCGGTCTACGTGCGCAAGCAGATCGTGCACAACGCGCACGTCGTCCGCACGCTCGAGGAGCAGGGCGCGGTCTTCGTCGAGGAGACCGAGGAGGTGCCGGAGGGCGCCACCGTCGTCTTCTCCGCGCACGGCGTCGCCCCGACCGTGCATGCCGAGGCGAAGGCGCGGCAGCTCAAGACGATCGACGCGACCTGCCCGCTGGTGACCAAGGTGCACCTGGAGGCCAAGCGGTTCGCCGCCGAGGACCTCGACATCGTGCTCATCGGGCACGAGGGGCACGAGGAGGTCGTCGGGACCACCGGGCAGGCGCCCGAGCACATGCACCTGGTCGACGGCGTCGAGGAGGCCGCGACCATCGAGGTGCGTGACCCGAGCAAGGTCGCCTACCTGTCCCAGACGACGCTGTCGGTCGACGAGACCAACGTGACCGTCGAGGCGCTGCGCGCGCGCTTCCCGCTGCTGCAGGGACCGCCGTCGG
>SCVJ01000271.1 GCA_004322425.1 Chitinophagaceae bacterium | reverse complement strand
CCCTTGTCGCGCATCTCGGACAGGATGAAGTTGGTGGTGCCGTTGATGATGCCGGCCACCCACTGGATCTGGTTGGCCGTCAGGCCTTCACGCAGTGCCTTGATGATGGGGATGCCACCGGCCACCGCGGCTTCAAACGCCACCATCACACCCTTTGCACGGGCTGCGGCGAAGATCTCGGTGCCGTGCACGGCCAGCAGGGCCTTGTTGGCCGTGACCACATGCTTGCCGGCCGCGATGGCTTCCAGCACCAGGGCCTTGGCAATGCCGTAGCCACCGATCAGCTCCACCACCACGTCGATTTCGGGGTTGGCGATCACAGCGCGGGCGTCGGACACGATCTGTGCGGAGTCACCCACGACCTTCTTGGCCAGCTCGGTATTGAGGTCAGCCACCATGGCGATCTCGATGCCACGGCCGGCGCGGCGGCGGATCTCTTCCTGGTTGCGCTTCAGCACGGTGAACGTGCCGCCACCGACGGTACCGATGCCCAGCAGGCCGACCTTCACGGGTCGCAGTTGTTGTTGGCTCATTCGAATCTCTCTTGAAGAAAACGTCCGCGGGCTGCCGATCGGCGCGCCGCGCATTGAAAAGGAAGTCAGGCTTTCACGGCGGCGTGGCGCTTGCGGTAGCCGTCCAGGAAGCGAGCGATGCGGTTGATGGCCTCGGCCAGGTCATCGCTGTTGGGCAGGAACACCAGGCGGAAGTGATCGGGGTGCGTCCAGTTGAAACCGGTACCCTGCACGATCAGCACCTTCTCTTCGGCCAGCAACTCGTAGGCGAACTGCTGGTCGTCGGCGATGGGGTACATCTTCGGGTCGAGCTTGGGGAACATGTACAGCGCGCCCTTGGGCTTGACCACGCTCACGCCCGGGATCTTGTTGAGCAGCTCATAAGCCAGGTCGCGCTGCTTGCACAGGCGGCCGGTCGGCGCCACCAGGTCCTTGATGCTCTGGTAGCCACCCAGTGCCGTCTGGATGGCCAACTGGCCCGGTGTGTTGGCGCACAGGCGCATGGAGGCCAGCATGTTCAGGCCTTCGACATAGTCCTTGGCATGGCGCTTCTCGCCTGACACCACCATCCAGCCTGCGCGGTAACCACAGGAGCGGTAGTTCTTGCTCAGGCCATTGAAGGTCAGGAACAGCACATCCTCGGCCAGCGAGGCCATGGAGGTGTGCGTGGCGCCGTCGTACAGGGTCTTGTCGTAGATCTCGTCGGCCATCACGATGAGCTGGTGCTCACGGGC
>SCVJ01000270.1 GCA_004322425.1 Chitinophagaceae bacterium | reverse complement strand
TCGAGACGCTGCTCCGCGGGCGGACCCCGGGCAAGGCCGCGCTGGGGCTGCGCGTGGTGCGCGACGACGGCGGTCCGATCGGCTTCCGCCAGGCCTTCGTACGAGGTCTTGCAGGGGCGTTCCTCGAGCGACCGGGTGTGACCTTCTTCGTCGCCGGTGTCGCCACCTCGCTGCTCAACCCCCAGGGCAAGCGGCTCGGCGACCTGCTCGCCGGGACCGTCGTCGTGCAGGAGCGGGTGGCCGTCAAGGGCGGCGCCGTCGCCACCATGCCGCCCCCCCTCGCCGGCTGGGCCGCGCAGCTCGACCTGTCCGGCGTCAGCACCGAGCTCGCGCTCTCGGTCCGGCAGTTCGTGTCGCGCGCCGACTCGCTCACCCCCGCCGCGCGCGAGGACCTCGGGCAGCGCCTGGTCACGGCCGTCACCGCAGCGGTCGGACCTCCCCCGCCAGGCACCCCGGGATGGGCCGTGCTGTCGGCCGTGCTGGCCGAGCGACGCCGTCGCGAGGAGCTGCGGATGACCGAGCAACCGCCCCAGCAGGTCGCGACCCCGACGAGGCAGGAGCCGGAGACCCCGCCCCCGACCGGCCCGGGCGGGTTCGCACCACCTTCCTAACGACGCTTGAGAGTGCCTGCGGCCTCGAGGAACTCGCGGTAGACGGCGACGATCGCCGGGTCGAGCCGCAGGTCGTTGTGGTAGGTCGCGGGGAACTCCCGGTTGTCGGCTCCCTCGAGCCGCGGCGACTGCGCGTACGCCGGTCCGGCGAACGCGGGGTCGCCGCCGCCGCTGCCGTCGTAGACCGTCATCCAGCGCGCCGGGCCGTACGTCTCCCCCGCCGCGTTGAGGCGCTCCAGCCACGGCGTCCCGGCCGCGATCTCGTCGCAGGAGACGACGTTGCCCTCCGACCCGGGCGGGCAGAACGACGTGCCGTGGTTCGCCCCCGCGATGCCGACGAACGCCACGAGGTCGCGGCGCAGTGACGGGTGCACGCGCAGCGTCTCCCGCGCGAGGGTCACGCCGAGCGAGTGCCCCACGAGCATGAAGCGCTTGGACCCGGTGTACTTCCGCACCATGAGCAGGAAGGCGTGCAGGTCCGCGACGTTGACGTCGTTCTCGGTGACGTACGTCGTCGCGTCCTTGCCCATCGCGCTGTGCTCCTCGTCGC
>SCVJ01000061.1 GCA_004322425.1 Chitinophagaceae bacterium | reverse complement strand
GGGCGACCCCGCCGATGTAGGCCGCGAAGATGAGCCCGATCCCGACACCGGGACCGATGGCTGCCAGCCCGTAGCCGACCATGTTCAGACTGCCTGTCATGGCGTTCCTCTCGACGGTTGCTGAACGGATCGCCGTACCGCAGCGGCCGGTGCGCCGAGTGCGGCCGCCGTCCCTTGACGCCGCGATGGTCCTGCACGCGCGCCTGCGAAGACCGGCGACACTCCGCGCGGTCAGCGCCCGGCCAAGAGACCCGAGACACCGGGTCAGCTGGCAGGGATGACGACGCCGTCGAGGACCGACCCTGACTGGTCGACCGCCTGAACGACCAGACGGTTCTCGTAGACCGACAGGTCGAGGAAGTGCCGGACCGACTGCGAGACGACCGTGTCGCCGTTGCTGCCGGCCGGACGGAGCCTGGCGGCCGCACCCGACACGATGTACGTCGTACCGTCGATGATGCGACTGCGCTGGTAGTCATGGTCATGTCCGGCCAGCGCGAGCTGCACGCCGAACTGCTTGAACAGCGGAGCGAACGCCTCGCGCACCTCCTCATCCGAGCCGTGGTATCCGGCAGAACGCATGGGGTGGTGCATCGCCGCCACCGTCCACGTCGCGTCGTCCTGCGCCAGCGTCTGCTCCAGCCAGGCAAGCTGCTCAGGATCGTCAGGGCGGTTGCTGTCCAGAACCACGAGCAGCAGGGGCCCGAAGCGCTGGGCGAACCAGGGGCCGGGTTGACCGAGCGCGTCGAGCTGCGCAGGTCCGTTGCCGGAGTCGGCGTCGTGGTTGCCCAGCGCCGCGAGCAACGGCACCCCCGGCTGCAGGACCTCCTCGAAAGGGTCGAGCACCGCGGACCGAGCCCGAGCCGGATCCCCGTCCTCGTAGATGTTGTCGCCCAGCAGGACAAGGGCATCCCAGCCACGTCCGCCGGCGCGCGACGCCGCGGCGGACGCGGTCCGACGCTCCTGATCGTCCCCGGTGCCGACGTCGCCGGCGACCGCGAGCCGCACCGCAGGATCCTCACCGGTGGCGCTGGTGCTGGCCTCCACCGCGCCGGGAGGGGCCGGGATCGGCTCCGGCTGTCCGGAGACGACGCTGACCCCGACCGCGGCAACGGCGACAGCAATGAGACCGGCAAGGCCGGCCGCAACCCGGCGCGATACGGGCCGGCGGGAGGAGGGTGTCACCGGGCCAGCAGGCCACATCGTGGCTGAGAGCCGGCTGAGTCTGTCCCTGCGCTGACAGTCGTGCCAGCAGCCGAACCCCTGCCAGACTCGGCCGCATGACACAGCCGAGCAGGACGTCGTGAGCAGGGTCGTCGACGCCGTCCTGTCGTTGTCCGGACTTCCCGCCTACGCCCTGGTGGGGCTGCTCGCTGCCGGCGAGGCCGCCGCGTTCGTCGGGTTGTTCCTGCCCGGCGAAGCGGCACTGCTGCTCGGCGGGGTCCTGGCCAGTCAGGGACGCGTCAGCCTTCCGATCATGATCGCCGTTGCGGTCGTCGCCGCGATCGTCGGCGACAGCATCGGCTACGAGATCGGCCGGAGAGGCGGTCCCGCCCTCAAGCGCAGCCGGCTCGGCCGGGTCGTCGGACCAGAGCGCTGGGCCAAGGGCGAGGCGTTCCTGGAACGTCGCGGCGGCCCGGCGGTCTTCTTCGGTCGCTGGGTCGGTCTGCTGCGCGCGCTCGTGCCGAGCCTGGCGGGCATGGGGCGG
>SCVJ01000075.1 GCA_004322425.1 Chitinophagaceae bacterium | reverse complement strand
CGGTGTTCGTGCCCGTCACGCGGGCCACCGCGCACGCGAGGTCACCCTGCTCGAGGTACTTCTCGATGGTCATCCTCAGGTCGGGGAAGGCCTTCCGGTACTCCGCCATGAAGGCCTTCACGCCTTCGCGGCCGGGCGGGAAGTCCGGCGGGATCGGCGCGTGCTCGACGAGGTCGTCGGCGATGACCTCGTCCAGGTCGGCCAGGTTCCCGGTGCTCATGAGCTCGTACGCCCGCCGGAACAGGTGCTCGTACCTGGGCAGCTTGGTCGCCGCCAGCACCACCTCGTACTCCGCGACGCCGGCGACCTGACCACCGGTCTGGGTCGCGACGTCGCCGCGCAGGCCGCCCGCGATGTCGCGGCTGGCCTCGAGCGCCTCGCGGCTGATCCAGACCGTCGAGCCGATCCCCGTGCCGGACGCCTGGTCGACCAGGAGCATCGCGCCGCAGAAGCCCGGCACGCCACGAAGCGCCGGGATGACGGTGGTCTGGAAGGCGGCGACGGCCTCCCGGATCCTGGCCGGCTCCGCGGTCAGCGTCGTCGCACGCAGCCAGCAGCCCGGTCCCGGCGGGACGACCTGCTCGGTGAGCGCGATCTCGTACTCCGCCGTCCGCACGGTGCCGGCCATCAGCCGGGCGGCCTCGTCTCGCAGCGGCGCCAGGTCGGTGTTGCTGGCCGCGCGCGCCTGCGCCGTCGCCCAGGCCGACGTCGCCACGACGCGTCCCTTCTCGCGATCGACGAAGACCGACATCCCGCGCCCGTCCTCGCTCCTGTCCACGACCGGCTTGGCGCGGTTCCGCACCAGCGCCACCACGTCGTCGATCCTGCTCGGGTCCCCATGGACCGTCGTCACGCGCATGTACACGGCGCCACCCCCTCCGCGTGCGCCTCGCCCTGGGGCGTCACGCGAGTCCCAGACTGCTCCCGTGGGCGGGCCGCGACAAGACCTCGAGACGCCCTGCTGGGCAGCACAATCGCGACTCTGCGCACACAGGTAGTCGAATACCGGCGTACGGGTCGACAGCCGCTGGGTGGCCGTCTCCAGGGTCGGGAAGCCGTCGCGCAAACGCCACCCCGGCGTACCGTGCGCACCACCGCTCGAAGGGGGTCGTCATGCCGCAGGGTTTCCACACCGGCAGCCGCAGCCTGCAGGAGCAGTTCGACACCACGGCCATCGCCGACCGCATCGACACGCTGCTCGTCAGCGACACGATCAGCGACTCCGACCGCGCGTTCATCGAGGCGCGCGACATGTTCTTCCTCGCCACGGCCGACGAGCAGGGCCGACCGACGTGCTCCTACAAGGGCGGCGACCCCGGCTTCGTCCGCGTCCTCGACGAGCACACGATCGCGTTCCCCAACTACGACGGCAACGGCATGTACCTCTCGCTCGGGAACGCGCTGGTCAACCCCGAGGTCGGCCTGCTCTTCATCGACCTCGAGCGCGGCAACCGGATGCGCCTCGACGGGACGGCCAGCATCGACGCCGACGACCCGCTGCTGGCCGACTACCCGGAGGCGCAGCTGGTCGTGCGGGTCCGGGCGCGCGCGGTCTACCCGAACTGCCCGCGCTACATCCACCGCTACCAGCTCGTCGAGCGCTCCCGCTTCGTCCCGCACGTGGGCGTACCGACGCCGGTGCCGGAGTGGAAGCGGATGGACTGGGCGGCCGACGCGTTGCCGGCGAACGACCCGGCGCGCGACCCGGGCGACCGGGAGGTCCGCGGGCGCTGAGCCGGGGCTTGCGCCCGGCGGTCACCCGGTCTACTTTCCGCTACATCATGTAGCG
>SCVJ01000269.1 GCA_004322425.1 Chitinophagaceae bacterium | reverse complement strand
GAAACTTTCTTCCCGATACAGGGTTTCAGCAGTCCTTCGTGACACTTTTGAAAGGGGAATTCAGATGCGGAAGCTTGCCCTCGCGGCTGCTCTTGCTACCACTGCTTTGGCCACCCCGGCCATGGCACGTGACGACAGTTGGTACGTCGGCGTAGATGCCGGTGTAATGATTGTCGAAGACCAGGACATGACCTTCTCGGCAGTCCCTCCCGGCGGCCGTCCGGTCCCGTCGATCGATTATCATAAGGGTTATGATTTCGACGCCAATATCGGCTATGATTTTGGCGGTTTCCGCCTGGAAGCCGAAGCCGCTTACAAGCGCGCCAAGATTGATCTCGACAAGACCGGTGGCGGTTTTGGCGGTGCGTCTTCGGCTCTCTCGTTCATGCTGAACGGCTTGCTGGACTTCGGTCCCGATGACGGCCTGCAGGGCTTCGTCGGTGGCGGCGTCGGCGTTTCGCGCGGCAAGGTTGCTTCGGACATCGTCAACGACAGCGACACGGGCTTTGCCTGGCAGGCAATCGCCGGCGTTCGTTATCCGGTGACCAGCAATGTCGACGTTTCGCTGAAGTATCGCTTCTTCAACCAGGACGATATCAAGCTGATTCCGGCCTACACGACAGCTTATGGCGTCGCAGGTTCGACCGCCGACACCAAGCTGCGCACCCACAGCCTGCTGCTGGGTCTGACCTACAACTTCGGCGAACCGGCTGCTCCTCCGCCGCCTCCCCCGCCGCCTCCGCCTCCCCCGCCGCCTCCCCCGCCGCCGCCTCCGCCGCCAGTGGCAGAGTGCAGCCCCGGACCGTACATCGTGTTCTTCGAATGGGACAAGTCGGACGTCACGCCTGACGCCGCCACCATCCTGGACAACGCGGTTTCGGCCTACAGCAACTGCGGCAGCGCCCAGGTCATGCTGGCGGGTTATGCGGACAAGTCGGGTTCGTCCTCGTACAACGTCGGCCTGTCGCAGCGTCGCGCTGACGCCGTTAAGGCTTACATGGCTTCGAAGGGTATCCCCGATGGCGTCATGACGACCCAGGCGTTCGGTGAATCGAACCCCCGCGTCGAAACCGCCGACGGCGTTCGCGAACTGCAGAACCGTCGCGTGGAAATCACCTACGGTCCGGGTTCGGGCCAGTAAGAGACTTTTCCTTCCGCAAGGTTGGAAAGCAGATGAAGGGGCTGGTCGAAAGACCGGCCCCTTTTTCGTTGCGCTGAGTGGCGTTGGGCGTGCGGATCGGACTATTGGCCGTTTTGTAGCGCGCGGGGTAGTGCGATTGTAGCTTCTCGACTTCGCTCGAAGCGAACGGTGGTATGTGTGGCCATAGGTTTGGCTGCACTTGGCAGAATTTTGCAGGACAGAAATGCGGTGACAGACCGGTGGTGATCGGCAACAAATGCGCCGTTGCGGCGTTCGCTGCTATGTTCGCCGACCTCCGGGAGTTTGT
>SCVJ01000268.1 GCA_004322425.1 Chitinophagaceae bacterium | reverse complement strand
GCGCAGCCCGGCGTCGGGGTCGCGCAGGTGCTCGAGCACCTCGACGCAGACAACGAGGTCGAACTGCTCGTCCTTGAACGGCAGCCGCTCGGCGTCGCCGTGCAGGTAGTGCGGCCCGGGGCGGGTCTTCCACTCCGCGCGCAGGCCGGCGTCCGGCAGGTCGAGCCCGACGCAGCTGCCGAAGCGCTCCTTCATCTTCAGGCTGATGACTCCCTCGCCCGCTCCCACCTCGAGCGGGTTGGTGGCGGGGCGCGCGTCGGCGGCGATGTCGCCGACCATGCCGTCCAGCCGGGCGACGAAGCGCTCGGTCAGCCACTTGATGGCCGGGTTCTTGGCCGTGTACTTCTTGGTGTGGTTGCCGATCACGACGCCAGGCGTCTCGGGCGCTGCAGTCATGGTGTCGAGGCTAGCGTGAGCGCGTGAAGGCGAGCCTGGGCCGTGCCGTGCGGATCGGCTTCCTGCTGCTCGCCGTCGCGCTGCTCGCCCTGGCGCTGCGCGAGAACGGCGACGAGGCGTACGACGCTGCGCTCGACGTGGGCGTCGCCGCCGCGCTGGGCAGTCTCGTGGCGGTCCTGGTCGGGCTGCTCGCCAGCTCCATGGTCTGGCGGGCGCTGCTCGCCGACCTCGGCACCGACCTGCCGATGCGGCCGGCGCTGCACGTCTTCTTCCTCGGCCAGCTCGGCAAGTACGTCCCGGGCAGCGTCTTCGCCATCGCGGCGCAGATGGAGCTCGGCCGGGCGCACGGCGCGCCGCGCAGCCGGGTCGGCACGGCCAGCCTGCTGTTCATGGGGGTGCTGGTCGTGGCGGGCCTGCTCACGGCGGCCGTCGCCCTCCCCCTGACGAGTCCGGAGGCGCTGCAGGACTTCGCCTGGGTGCTCGCGGTGCTGCCGGTCGGGCTGGCGGTCCTGCACCCGCCCGTGCTCACCCGGATCGTCGGCGTCCTGCTCAGGGTGCTCCGCCGCGACCCCCTCGACCGGCCGCTCTCCCGGCGGGGGGTCGCGA
>SCVJ01000267.1 GCA_004322425.1 Chitinophagaceae bacterium | reverse complement strand
GCCACGGCCGCGGCAGCCGGCTCACCGACACCAGGGGCAGCTCATGACCGGTCTCGTCTCGTTCGTCGGCGCCGGTCCCGGCGCGGCCGATCTGCTGACGCTGCGCGCCGCGAAGCGCATCGGCGAGGCCGACATCGTGATCTGGGCCGCGTCGCTCGTGCACGAGGACGTGCTGCAGCACGTGCGGCCCGGCGCGGTCGTCGTGAACTCCGCCGAGCACTCGATGGAGGGGATCACGCACCACTACGAGCGCGCGGCGCGCGAGGGGCTGCGGGTGGCCCGCATCCACTCCGGGGACCCGGCCCTGTGGGGCGGGACCCAGGAGCAGCACGAGCTGTGCACCCGCCTGGGGCTGCAGACCGAGGTCATCCCGGGAGTCAGCAGCTTCAGCGCGGTGGCGGCGCTCGTCCAGCGCGAGCTGACGATCCCGGAGGTCGCGCAGTCCGTCGTGCTCACCCGCCTCGAGGGCGGCAAGACGCCGATGCCGCCACGCGAGACGGTGCGCGGCTTCGCCGAGCACGGCACCACGATGGCGCTGTTCCTGTCGGCCGCGCGCACCAGGCAGCTGCAGGACGAGCTGCTGGCAGCGGGGACGTACGACGAAGACACGCCCTGCGTCGTCGCGTACGCCGCGACGTGGCCGGACGAGCTGGTCTTCGAGTGCCGCCTGGGCGACCTCGCGGAGAGGGTGAAGGAGCACAAGCTCTACAAGCACACGCTCGTGCTGGTCGGACCGGCCCTCGGCTCGGGCGGCACCCGGTCGCACCTCTACCACCCGGGCCACTTCCACGAGCACCGCAAGGTGGAGGACCAGGCGGCCCGGGCGGAGCTGCGAGCGAAGCGGCAGGCGGCGCGCGCCGTGCCCCACCCAGAACCGGCATGACCGACCCCGAGCTGCGCGAGCCCGACCTGCCGCGCACCGCGAAGGTGCGGACGGGACCGCTGCGCAGCGGCTGGACGACCGGGACCTGCAGCGCGGCTGCCGCCAAGGCGGCGGTGACCGCGCTGCTCACGCAGGCACCGCAGACGACGGTCGAGGTGGTCCTGCCTGCCGGGCAGCGGGTCTCGTTCCCCGTCGAGCGCTGCGACGTCGAGCAGGC
>SCVJ01000266.1 GCA_004322425.1 Chitinophagaceae bacterium | reverse complement strand
GCGCCCCCGCCGGACGCCGAGGCCCGCGGTCTGATCCTCAAGGCGGCGGCCAAGACGGTGCCGCTCGCCCCCGACGTGGACCTGGTCGAGATCGGCCGCCGCACCGAGGGCTACTCCGCAGCGGACTGCGCCGCGCTGATCCGCGAGGCCGCGCTCACTGCCATGCGCGAGTCGATGTCGGCGACCACCGTCACCCTCGCGCACGTCGACGCGGCGCTGACGGTCGTGCGCCCGTCCCTCGACCCGGCCCAGGTGGCCGCCCTGGCCGCCTACGCCGAGAACCGCGCCAGCCGCTGAGTCCCAGCGCCTGAGTCACAGGAGGGTACGGAGCAGCTGCACGACGCCGGCCGGTCCGTCGACGACGACGTCGGCACGGGCGCGGAGCCGTGGCGGACCCTCGTCGCTGCCGCTGCAGACGGTCACACCGGGCACGCCCTGCGCCCGCAGGCCGTCCACCACGTCGAAGGCCGGCAGGTCCCCCACGTCGTCGCCGGCCACCAGGACCGCGGAGGGCAGCGGGTCGCACAGCGAGAGCAGCGCGCCGCCCTTGTCGTAGCCCGGCGGGCGCAGCTCGAGCACCAGCCGACCGGGGTGCACCTCCAGCCCGGAGTCGGCGGCGACCGCCGCCACGTGCGGAGCGAGCCGGCCCAGGGCGCCGACCGGGTCGGGTGCCCGGCGGGTGTGCACCACCAGCGCGATGCCCTTGTCCTCGAGGTCGGCTCCCTCGGCGGCGAGCAGCGCGGGCAGGGCGGCGCGGGCGCGCGCCACCCCCGGCAGCTCCGCCGGCGTCGTGACCTCCGCCCCCGACCAGCGCTGCGCGCCGTACTGCCCGAGGACCACGAGGCCGGGCACGGCCGTCAGCCCGGCCAGCTCGACGACGACGTCGGCCGGGCGGCCGGTCACCAGGGCGAGGGCTCGCACCCGCGGTGCGAGCGCGGTGAGCAGCTCGACCGCGCCGGGCGCCGGGACGGCGTCCGAGGGGCGGTCGACGATCGGCGCGAGCGTGCCGTCGTAGTCGAGCGCGACGACCGCGCCGGCGAGGTGCGTCCGCAGCGGGTCGAGGGCGTGGGTCACCCGCGCGAGCCTAGGAGGCGGCGTACTCCCGCGTGACCACCACGACCAGCCCGCGGGCGGGCAGCGTCGCGAAGCGCGGCCGGACGCGCGCGATGCCGTCGAAGCGCCGGGCCAGCTCGCGGGCGGCCGCCTCCTGCCCGGCCTCGTAGTAGACCGTCGTGACGGGGATGCGACCGCGGAAGTTGCCGGTGGCCTTGACCGGCCAGCCGCCGGCCCGGAAGCGCGCCGCGGCGATGTCGGCCAGCCCGGCGCGGCGGCTGTTGTTGAGGACCGTGACAGGG
>SCVJ01000041.1 GCA_004322425.1 Chitinophagaceae bacterium | reverse complement strand
GGTTCGTCACATCCTGGGGCTGGAGAAGGTCCCAAGGGTTCGGCTGTTCGCCGATTAAAGTGGCACGTGAACTGGGTTCAGAACGTCGCAAGACAGTTCGGTCCCTATCTGTGGTGGGCGTTAGGAGATTGAGAGGACATGACCTTAGTACGAGAGGACCGGGTCGTACGTACCGCTGGTGTATCAGTTGTGCCGCCAGGTGCAGTGCTGAGTAGCTATGTACGGACAGGATAAACGCTGAAAGCATCTAAGCGTGAAACCTTCCTCAAGATGAGTCTCCTTTTAAGGGCCGTAGAAGACTACTACGTTGATAGGCTATAGGTATAAAGCTGGTAACAGCAAAGCCGAGTAGTACTAATTGCCCGTACGCTTTAATTTTTTTTTTTCTTAGATACTTTCTAACATACCCAATATGACATTATTATGCCGTTTACTTATTGTAAACAGCCATTTTCTTATGGTGGTTTTGCCGAGGGGGTTCACCTTTTCCCATACCGAACAGAGTAGTTAAGCCCCTCATGGCCGATGGTACTGCACCACAATGCGGAAGAGTAGGTAGCTGCCATATTTATTAAAAGCCTTTCAGTTAATTCTGGAAGGCTTTTTTATTTTGTAGAAATTTGATACAATGAATTCAGATTAAAAGCATCGTACTGTTTCGATCTAATTCAAAAAAAAGGTTGAAGTAATAAAAACTAAAAAGGCATCCCAAAAGGAATGCCTTAAAAAGTAAAATCGTATAAATATTATTAGCTAAGCTTAGCTGTTCTTAATACTAATCCGCTTTTTAAATTAGCGGCTTTGTTTTTATGTATAACCCCTTTTTTAGCCAACTTATCAATTAAGGCAATTACGGCAGGAGTTTTTTCTAATGCTATTTTTTTATCAGTTACAGCATTTAAATCACGAATTGCATTTCGGGTGGTTTTACCATTATATCTATTTCTTTCGCGACGTTTAGCTGATTGGCGAACATCTTTTTTTGTTGCTTTATGATTGGCCATTATAAGAAATTTTAATGCTTTAAAAATTGGGTGGCAAAGGTACGTGTCTGTGTTATAAATTCCAAAACGGAATCTATCTATTTTTAGATTTTTATTGAAGTTAAAGGGTTAAAGTGAGTTTATAATCATCAGTAAAAACAATTGATTTTCCCTTATGTAACAAGCTTTTATCAAATAATTGTAGGATATTTGCGTCCCCAAATTCTTCCTTTTATTACAATGAAAGATTTTCAATACATCACTGCACAGGATCCACAATTTATTGAAAAACTATATTCCGATTTTTTAAACAATCCAAGTTCTATCGACGAAGAGTACAAAAAATTTTTTGAAGGGTTTGATTTTGCTTTGACAAACTGCAATACCGAGTTTTCTCAAAACGAAATAACCAGTAAAAACAATTTTCAAGAATATAATTTGGTTAAAGAGTTGGAAGTGTATCGAATGATTTTGGAGTATCGACAAAAAGGTCATCTTCTTGCTTCTACTAATCCCATTCGAAAAAGAAAGGAAAGAAATGCAAACTTAGAATTTCGAAATTTTGGGTTAGATGAAACAGACTTGGATCAATTTTTTTATGCTGGTAATTTTATTGGGCTAGGAGTAGCTACACTTAAGACTATCCTTTCAAAATTAAATAAAACGTATTCATCAAATATTGGTATTGAGTTTAGTTACATAAGAGAAAAAGAAAAATCAGATTGGTTGATTGAAGCAATTGAAAATAAATCGCAAACTGTTTTTCCCATTGAAAAACGCAGACGCATTTTAGAAAAGCTAAATCAAGGTGTAATATTTGAAAAGTTTCTCCATACAAAATATGTAGGGCAAAAAAGATTTTCGTTGGAAGGTGGCGAAACCACCATCGCTGCTCTTGATGCAATCATTACTAATGCTTCGCATCTCGATGTTCAAGAAGTTGTAATTGGTATGGCACATCGCGGCAGATTGAATGTTCTTGCGAATATCATGGGAAAAACCTATGAACAAATTTTTAGCGAATTTGAAGGCACAGCCAAAATAGACCAAACAATGGGAAGCGGTGATGTTAAATATCACATGGGTTTTGGAAGTGAATTAAAAATGAGTGATGATAAAATTGTTTATCTAAAATTAATGCCAAATCCTTCTCATCTCGAAGCTGTTAACCCAGTTGTAGTTGGATTTGCAAGAGCAAAAGTGGATGTTCTTTATGAAAATAATTTCGATAAAATACTTCCTATTTTAATACATGGCGATGCGTCAATTGCTGGGCAAGGAATTGTATATGAAATTTTGCAGATGAGTCATTTAGAAGGATATCATTCCGGAGGAACTATCCATTTTATTATTAACAATCAAATAGGATTTACTACAGATTTCGACGATGCAAGAAGTTCTGACTACAGCACTTCAATTGCGGCAACTGTTCAAGCGCCTGTCTTGCACGTAAATGGAGATGACCCGGAAGCAGTTGTGAGATGTGTAGAAATTGCTACTCAGTATCGACAAAAATTTCATTCAGATATTTTTGTTGACATGGTTTGTTATCGTAGGCATGGGCATAACGAGGGTGACGATCCGAAATTTACACAACCTCGATTGTATTCTATGATTGACAAACATCCTAATCCAAGAGAAGTGTATGTAAAATATTTATTGGAAAGTGGTGATGCAGATGCGAAGGAATTGGTTCAGGAAATGGAGAAAAAATTCTGGTCTGATTTGCAAGAACGGTTGGAGGAAATAAAACAAAATCCATTGCCATATCATTATCAGCAACCGGAACTATGGTGGAAAAGCTTGCGTAAAGCCACTATCCAAGATTTTGAAATTTCACCCGACACATCAATTACGCAAGAAAATTTTAAAACAATATTTTCTTCAATTATGAAATGGCCAGAAAATTTAAAGCCATTAAAAAAAGTTGAAAAAATAATAAAAGATAAAATCAAACTTTTTGAAGTAGAACAAAAAATTGATTGGGCAACTGCTGAGTTATTGGCTTATGGAAGTTTACTTTTAGAAGGTAAGGATGTTCGCTTGAGTGGACAGGATGTAAAAAGAGGAACATTCAGTCACCGACACGCTGTGTTGCGCGATGAAAATAACGACACGGCTTTCAATAGACTAAACAATATTCCTAACACAAATGGTAATTTTAGAATTTATAATTCTTTATTAAGTGAATATGGCGTGTTGGGATTTGAATATGGCTATTCGTTGGCCAATCCGAATGCTCTTGTTTTATGGGAAGCGCAGTTTGGTGATTTTAGCAATGGAGCGCAAACAATCATTGATCAATTTATTGCTGCGGGAGAACAAAAGTGGAATAGGATGAATGCTATTACATTACTCCTTCCACATGGATTTGAGGGACAAGGGCCCGAGCACAGTAGTGCAAGGTTGGAGCGCTTTTTGCAATTATGTGCCGAGTTAAATATGGTTGTTACAAATATTACTACTGCTGCAAATTTATTTCATGCTTTAAGGAGACAACTTGCTTGGCCTTTCCGAAAACCAATGATAAATTTTTCACCAAAAGTTAATCTTCGAAATCCTGCCACCTATTCTAAAATTGATAAATTTATCACCAATAAATTTGAAGAGGTGATTGATGATGTAAACGCAGATGTTGCCAAAGTGATTAAAGTATTATTCTGTTCAGGGAAAATTTATTTTGAATTAGCTGAAAAACAACAAAAAGAAAATAGGACAGATATTGTTATTATTCGAATAGAACAATTGTATCCTTTACCCACAGTGCAAATTGAAGATTTGCATAAAAAATACAATAATGCAAATTGGTTCTGGGTTCAGGAAGAACCTTTAAATATGGGCGCTGCCTCATATTTGAAAATGAATCTCAATAGTTTCAATTTTAAAATCATCAGCAGACAAAACTCCGCAGCCGTTGCAACTGGCTACGCCAAAGTTCACGCACAAGAACAAAAAGAAATTATAGAATTAGCATTCAGTTTGTAAAAAAAAATAATTTATGATTGAAATAAAAATTCCTACGGTTGGTGAATCTATTACAGAAGTCACGTTGTTGAAATGGATAAAAGTTAATAATGAATATGTTAATCAAGACGAGATAATCGCTGAGTTGGAAAGCGAAAAAGCAACGTTTGAAGTAACTGCAGAAAAAGCCGGAATCTTGTCAACTTTAGTTCTCGAAGGTGATTCATTAAAAGTTGGAGATATAATGGCCCAGATTGACGAAAAAGCGGTAAAACCTATCGACACATCAAGTGATTCGAAAAATGAAAAAATTCATTTACAAGAAAATAAAATAAATATTAAAGAGTTGCAACCAATTGTTGATGTAAAAACATCACCAGTTGCAGCAGCTATTATAGCCGATAAAAAATTAGATTCTACTAAATTTATTCCTTCCGGCCCTCAGGGAAAAATATTGAAGGAAGATGTTTTGGCAGCATTAAATAAATCGAAACATTCTGATAAAACTGAGTTGAATGCGAGAACTGAGAAGCAGGAAAAGATGAGTAGTCTTCGTAAAACAATTTCCCGAAGATTGGTAGAAGCGAAGAACACAACAGCCATGCTCACCACTTTTAATGAAGTGAACATGAAGCATGTTATGGAAATTCGAAATCAATACAAGGATAAGTTTAAAGAAACTCATGGTGTTGGACTCGGATTTATGAGTTTTTTTGTAAAAGCAAGTTGTTATGCGTTGAAAGAATGGCCAACAGTAAATGCATATATCAATGGTGATAATATTATTTATCATGATTATTGCGATATTTCCATTGCAGTTTCCACGCCTCGTGGATTAACAGTTCCAGTTATTCGAAATGCTGAAAGTTTAAGTATGGCTGAAATTGAAAAAAATGTTGCAGCACTTGCAAATAAAGCAAGGGAAAATAAGTTAACGATGAACGAATTACAAGGAGGAACTTTTACAATAACCAATGGTGGAGTTTTCGGTTCATTATTAAGCACACCCATAATTAATGCACCTCAATCGGCAATATTAGGAATGCATAAAATTGAAGAAAGACCAATTGCAAAAAATGGACAAGTAGTGGTGAAACCAATGATGTACTTGGCTTTGAGCTACGATCATCGAATAATTGATGGAAGAGAATCAGTAAGTTTTTTAGTACGAGTAAAAGAACTGTTGGAAAATCCCGAACAATTATTTATCGGAGTTGATCCCGTAAAAGCTTTATTGGAGTTGTAGTTTTGTTTTAATGTATTTACGATATTTTCAATTTTTGAAGAAAAGAAACCAATGCAATCTCGTTTTTATTCGCACTTAAATTCTGCTGTTCGACTTTGTAGTACTTACGATGGATTAGTACCGATTGCAGTATACCTCAAAAAATATTTTTCTGAGAATAAAAAATTTGGATCGAAAGACAGAAAGCAAATCAGTCATTTGTGTTATTGTTTTTTTAGACTTGGAAAATTAATTTTAAATTCTTCTACTGAAGAAAAAGTGTTAGTAGGTCTTTTTTTATGTTCCACTGAATCGAATGAATTGCTTGCAGCATTAAAACCTAATTGGAATGAAAAAGTAGGACTGAGTTTTGATCAGAAAATTTCTTTTTTGAATCTTTCCATTTCTTTTAATGATATTTTTCCATGGAAAGAAGAATTGAGTGAGGACATTGACTTTGAAAAATATGCGGAATCATTTTTAGTTCAACCCGATCTTTTTATTCGAATAAGGCCAGGATGCAATGAAAAAATTATTGAAAAATTGGATGAATTAAAAGTAAAGTATGAACTTATTCCGCCTTTTTCCATTCGGCTGCCCAATAGTTTTAGGGTAGATCTTTACTTTGATTTGGATAAAGATGTTGTAATTCAAGATTATAATTCGCAACAAACAAGTCGGCTTATTCAGGATGGAATTTCTAAGCTCAATTCCGAAACAACATTTTGGGATTGCTGTGCGGGTAGTGGTGGTAAATCGATTATGGCGTTTGATATCAATCCAAAAATAAATAGTACTGTCTCCGATGTGAGAAAGTCAATTCTGGAAAATCTAAAGCAGCGTTTTCGAGTTGCAGAAATTGTTGATTATCATTCTTTCGTTTCTGATCTTACAAAACCACCAAAATCAACTGACAAAAAATATAATTTTATACTTGCTGATGTCCCTTGTACTGGTAGCGGAACATGGAGTAGAACTCCTGAACAATTGTACTATTTTGAAAAAGATAAAATTGAATATTTTGCAAGTTTGCAACGAAAAATTGTTTCCAATGCGGCTGCTCAATTAGCAACTGAGGGATATTTTTTGTATAGTACTTGTTCAATTTTTAAAGAAGAAAATGAGCAGATCGTAAAATTCATTCAAGAAAAATTTAACCTACAGTTAGTAAAAACCGAATTTCTAAAAGGGTATGAAATAAAAGCAGATACTCTTTTTGCTGCATTGTTTACTTCTTCAAAAGTTTGATACTTCTTTTATTTGTTCCATCATTATAATGTACTGTATAAATAGCACGACTTAATTTATTTGTCTTTGAAAATTCCAAATAATAAATGTTTCCTTGCTGTGCCATTATCATTGTTTTATTTTCTATCAAACTTCCTTTACTGTCGAAAAGGCTTATCATAGCAGTTCCTTTTTGAGGCGCTTTCAAATAAATATAAATCTGATTGCTAAAAGGATTTGGAAAAACCTTAATCCAATCTTTTGCAAATAGGTCGGCGCCTTTTGTTAAAGTAATACTACTATCTTTCGAAATACTTTTATATTGAACTGAATAATAACCTGCTGGCAATCCGCCGAGATTTAAAAAGCTATGAGTTTTATAATCGAGTGAATCGCTAATAAAACTTACACTATCCAATGCAATACCTGAAATATTTTTTAAATAAAGTTTAATTGTTCCGGAATTGTCTGCAATAAAAGCAGCATCTATTTGTGTTGTAAATGGATTCGGTGTGGCCCTAAACCATCCGCTTGCACCAAACTGTTGACGACTTTTATCTTGTTTTAATAAATAATAGGCTGTTCGCATATTGGGAATCCCATAGCCAAAACGATCGTCGGGTGAAGAAAATTTGTGAGCACTTCGTTGTAAAGCATCAATAATTTTCATATTACTATATTCTGGAAATGCACCCCAAAGACAAGTAACTAATCCTGCCATATTAGGATTTGAAAACGAAGTTCCATTTCCTGAAACTGGATTTCCTATGCTGTTTGCAATAATGGTTCCCTGTCCCACAGAAACCACATTGGGCTTTATCTTTCCGGCAGAGTTCGGTCCCCAACTAGAAAAATTTGCAATTCCACCTCCAACATTAGTTGCACCAACAGCCACTACACTATCTCCATCGGCTGGACAAGAGATATATTTTCGTTGATCAGCAAATCCACCATAATTGCCGGCACTATTCATAACAATCATACCCTTTTTAGCAGCAAGATCGGCCGCCTTTGTAACTATGGAAGTATTGCCATTTCTGTCGGGATAAAGATGATCAAAAATTGGGTTGTCAAAATCTTGATAACCGAGCGATGAAGAAATTATATCTGCTCCCACACTATCGGAATATTCAGCAGCTGCAGCCCAGTTTACTTCTTCAATTGGATATTCGCTAAAAACATCTTCGGAAATAAATAACCAAAATTTTGCATGCGGTGCGGTTCCTACCATTAATCCCGGGCGATTTGCTGCAATTGTAGAAAGGCAGTTCATTCCATGTCCATGATAAGCATCTGTGTTTTGAGCATTGCCAACAAAATTCCATTCTCCAATTATTTGGTTGTTGATACGAATACTGTCAAATGCTGGATTTGTTTTATACGAAAGATAACCAGCATCTAACATCGCCAAAATCATTCCTTCTCCTTGAAATCCTCGGTCGTGAAGGAATTGACCGTTATGAAAATTTATTTGTCCAAATGTTTGTCCATAATTTATAGTTGTGTTTTCAGTTCTCGATGAAAGTAAATTGCCGGTGGCTTGAATTGTTTCTTCTTGAAATTTTGGATGAAGTGTTGCATTTTCACTTACTACTCTAGCCGCAATTGTGTTAACAGATTGTACAAAAGGAAAGGAATTTATTTTTGTGAGAGCAGCCGGATCTGTGGTAAAAATTACTACAAGGTTTAACCATTTTGATTTATTGAGTACGGTAACATTGGGTGTATTTCTAATACTATCCAGAAATCGTGGAGTAATAGGGAGATCCGTACTGTCGATAGTTAGATTGTACTTTGTTCTACGATTGATGGCTCTCGAAGTAAGAAAAGAAGAAGGGTTTGAAATGGAAAATGGATTACTTCCTTTATGCGAAAACTTTATCACATAACGATTCAGTTGTGCTTCGGAATGTAGAAAAAGGAAAAGCGTAAAAATAAGTAGTACAATTTTTTTCATTAGAGTATGGTTTGAAAAAATGAAAGTAAGTTTTAGTTGTCAATTAATTATTGTTAATGATCCATTGCTTCACTCCAAATCCTGTTTTGTAACCCGTACTTCCACCCGTATTTGGTTGGTATTCCCAAAGAATAAACTCTTTATAAACCAATCCAATATTTTTGCTATACTTTTCTACTGACCAACTTTTACTTCCATAGGCTGCTAGGTTACTAACAGGTGCATTTACCGATTCATCAATGTGGGAAAGAGTAAAAATATTTTTTACAACTTTGTTGCCTATTGTTAATGAATCATCAAATTGAAGATAGCGGTAATTCCAGTCGTTCATAAAATCATCATTGTCGAATGAATACTTTGATGAAAATGGATTTAAAGAAAGATACCGGTTGCCTTTCCAATTAAAATTAATAGTGAATGGAAGATGTAGTTTTATAAATCGTAAATTATCTTCAATCACTTCCACTTGATCAGCAAGCGGTGTAATAAAATAGGTACCGTCTTGAACCCAGGTTTGTGTTCCGGATGAATCGCTTCTCGTACGAATTATTCTGAAACTAGGGCGACCAGTATTGTCTAAAATTTGAGCATCAACCAAATGTTTAATTTGATATTTGTGCGTCTCTTCGTTTCTTCCAAGGTTTGTAAAAACAGTTGAATCGACACGATATGTAATAAATTTTCCTACTTGCGTGGGTAAATAATCTGTAATTGCTTCTGTTTTGAAATCTTCCGTTTTTCTTTCACAGCCGATAAGCGCATTTAAAAGAAAGATAAATAAAATGTTTTTTATGGATGTAGTGAGTGTCAGAAAAAAAAAATTGAGTTTTCAAAAAAACCAATCAAATCTAGAAACAAAAGATGGAACGACTATTAACTTAATTACTAAGAATTCCTGATTGAATAATGCCTCCACCTAAAACATCATCCCCTTCATAAAAAACAGCACTTTGTCCTGGTGCAATTCCTTTTACATTTTCATAAAAGCGAATATTGAGTGTGCCATTTTCAAAATATAGGTTTGATAAACATCCCTTGTCTTTATACCGAATTTTTGTAACAGCTTCCATTCCGTTCGCAAGGGAATCATATTTTATTAAATTCAACTTGTTCACAACCATATTATTTTGTTCTAAATCTTCTTCGTCGCCAAGAGTTACCGTATTAGTTTCGGGATTAATCTTGGTAACATAAATGGGTTTTCCAAAAGTAATATCCAAGCCTTTGCGTTGTCCAATAGTATAAAAAGGATATCCCTTATGTTTACCAATTATTGTTCCTGATTTGTCAATAAATGCTCCTCCGGAAAGTTTGGTTTCCAATCCCTCCACTCTTCTTTTCAAAAATCCACGATAATCATTGTCTGGAACGAAACAAATCTCATAGCTCTCGCTTTTTTTAGCAAGTTCGGGATAGCCATAGTCAAATGCCATTTGGCGTATTTCAGTTTTTTTGTAATCCCCTAACGGTAAAAGTGTTCTGCTTAATAAATCTTGTTGTAATCCCCATAAAGCATAACTCTGATCTTTCGTATCGTCTAGCGCTTTACTTATCACAAATCTATCGTTACTGTGTTGGCGAACTTTAGCATAATGCCCCGTTGCAATAAAAGCGCAATCCAATGCATCGGCTCTTTTTAATAATGCGCGCCATTTGATATGGGTATTACATAATACACAAGGATTGGGTGTTCTTCCTGCTAAATACTCGTCAACAAAATTGTCAATAACAAATCCTCCAAATTCTTCTCGGATATCTAAAATATAATGTGGAAATCCATGATCTACTGCTGCTTTTCGGGCATCATTAAAACTATCAACATTGCAACACCCCGTTTCCTTTTTACTACCACCGCTTGATGTATAATCCCATGTTTTCATCGTTATCCCAATCACTTCATATCCTTCATCGTGCAACATCAATGCTGTTACAGTACTGTCAATACCTCCGCTCATGGCTACTAATACTTTTCCTTTACGACTCATTTTTTTGAAAATTGCTAACTGCAAATATACGACGATGGGGCGGGATGAAATATGGAGCTGATTACCACTAAAATGAGGTATTTGCCATTCAAATTGAAGTATGCTTTATGAGTGAATTTAGAGTTGCAAATGCTTATCTTTCACATTATATTAATCTAATTTTTATGAAGAAAATTTTATTTATTTTTTGCTTTACATCAGTTCTCAACAATTTATTTGCACAAGAATTGAGTTATTATTTACCAGAATCTGTAAGCTATAATCCAGCTATTCCAAAACCGAAAGAGATTATACATCACGAAGTTGGAGAATGGCACATTACCCATGATCGTTTGGTAAATTATATGTCAGCAATTGCCTTAGCCGCACCCGATAGAGTGAAAATTGAAACTATGGGTTTTACGTATGAAAGGCGACCTCAAGTTTTACTTATCATCACATCTCCCAAAAATCACCAGCGACTTGAAGAAATTAGAAAACAACATTTATTACTAAGTGATCCAAAAGTATCTGCTTCAGTTAACATTGATAATATGCCTATTGTTGTTTGGATTGGGCATTCCATTCATGGCAATGAAGCAAGCGGTTCCAATGCTTCATTATTAAGTGCATATTATTTAGCGGCAGCTCAAGGAAAAGCAATTGACGAATTACTTGAAAATACAGTTATTCTTTTTGATCCTTCATTTAATCCAGATGGATTACAACGATTTTCTACTTGGGTAAATCAACATAAGAGCAAGAATTTAGTTACTAATTCAAGCAGCCGAGAGTTTAACGAAGTATGGCCAGGAGGAAGATTTAACCATTATTGGTTCGACTTAAATCGAGATTGGTTACCAAGTGTACACGTAGAAAGTCAAAACAGACTTCAATGGTTTCACCGCTGGAATCCTAATATTTTAACAGATCATCACGAACAGGGAAGTAATGCTTCGTTCTTTTTTCAACCAGGAGTTCCTTCTCGAGTTAATCCATTAACTCCTGAAAAAAATCAAGAGTTAACTGGCAAACTTGGAAAGTATCACGCAAAATTTTTAGATAAAATAGGGTCTCTTTATTTTACTAAAGAAAATTACGATGATTTTTATTATGGCAAAGGTTCTACTTATCCTGACATTAATGGAGCAATTGGAATTTTGTTCGAACAGGCATCATCAAGAGGGCATGCTCAACAAACTAGTAATGGAATATTGAAGTTTCAATTCACTATTAAAAATCAATTTACAGCTACACTTTCAACTTTAGAAGGTGCAAAGGAATTAAGAAAAGAGTTTTTAGAATGGCAGCGAGAATTTTATAAGAGTTCAATGGAAGAGTCTGCTACTAGCTCAATAAAAGGGTATGTTTTTGGAGATGCAACAGATATTTCTAAAACAAAATTATTTATTCAAATGCTCCAGCGCCATCAAATAAAAGTGTTTGAATTACAAAAAGACTTTGTAGTAGATGGACAGAAATTTCAAAAAGGACATCATTATCTTGTTCCAAGTAATCAATCTAAGTATAAAATTATTAGAACAATTTTCGATAAGACATTAACGTATAGGGATAGCTTGTTTTATGATATTACCGCTTGGACAATGCCGTTGGCTTTCGGACTTGATTATAAAGAGCTCACTGCTGATTCATACAGTGCGACACAACAGGGTAGTTTGGTAGAAATTGTTGAAAGCAAAGTTGAAAGTAAAATTAAACAATCTGACTATGCTTACATTATGCGTTGGGATAATCTATATGCACCGGCGGCTTTATTTGAATTGCAATCAAGTGGATTAATTACAAAAGTGGCAACTTCTCCCATAAAACTTGAAATCAATGGCGAAAAGTATTCTTTTGATTATGGAAGCATTTTAATTCCAGTTAAGATGCAAAACTTATCGAGCGAAAAAACATTCGAAATTCTGGAAAATGTTTCCAAAAAATATGAATTAAGTATTACAGAAGTGAATTCTGGTACTTCAGTTGTTGGAGTAGATTTGGGAAGTAGTAAGTTTGTCTCTCTCACTAAACCTTCTTTGGCTATGCTAGTTGGAACAGGTGTTAACGCTACAGATGCTGGCGAAATTTGGCATTTACTCGATCAACGAATGAATATACCTTCTACTCATTTAGAAATTGCAACGTTTAACCAAACCGACTTAAGTAAATTTAATAGTATGATATTGGTGGGAGGTAATTATGCTAATCTCAATAAAGAAAAATTAAAATCTTGGGTTCAAGAAGGTGGTGTTTTGATTTTAACAGAAGAAGCTGTTAGTTGGGCTGCGCAAAATGGGATTTCAGATGTAAAATTCAAAAAGCCAAAAATTGCTGTTGATAGTACTGTAAGGGTAAATTATATTGGAAGAGAACAAATTGATGGAGCACAACAAATGAGTGGGGCTATTTTCGGAGCGCAAATTGATTTGACACATCCATTAGCTTATGGTTATAACCAAAAAATGGTAAGTCTATTTAAGGCAAATAAAGTTTTTATGGAAAAAAGTAAAAATTCATACGCTACTCCATTTTTTTACGGAACAACTCCATTGCAAAGTGGTTGGATTAGCAAAGAAAATAAAGATGCCATTAAAAATTCAGCTTCCGTTATAGTCAATACGATTGGAATTGGACGGATTATTAATATTGCTGATAATCCAAATTTTAGAGCATTTTGGTTGGGAGGTACAAAATTGTTTATGAATGCTATCTTTTTTGGAAATATAATAGAATCGGCTTCGGCGAGAACTGAGGAATAGAAAAAATGAGTCATCCAATTTTTCTAAAATATACCGATAAGTAGTATTGTTCATTCATTGTAAAAAGTATTACTTTGCCATTGTAAATAAATTTATGTACGTAAAAAATTGAGCACTATGATTAAAATGCAAGTAATTGGAAACCTCGGCAAAGACTGCGTGGTAAACACCGTGAATGGTAAAAACGTTATCAACTTTACAATTGCCCACACCGAAAAATATCGCGATGGGCAAGGCAATAACCAAGAAAAAACTACTTGGGTTGATTGTGCCTATTGGACAGATAAAACTGCTTTGGCACAATATCTAACAAAAGGGAAGCAAGTATTTGTAGAAGGTCAACCAGAAGTAAGATCATTTACAAGGCAAGATGGAACGGCTGGAGCTTCTTTATCACTTCGTGTGAGAGAAGTACAATTATTGGGAGGAAGAGGAATTGATGGAAATAATCAAACTTCTCCAGTTGCAAAAAGTGATACTTCAAATTCACCAGATGTGTCGGATGCCACAGATGATTTACCCTTTTAATTTTTAACAAGTTAGTGCCTCGAATTTTTCGAGGCATTTTTTTGCTTGATATCTTTAAAGAAATTCTGCTCTGCCATTATCTTTGCACTCTTTTATAATTTATTCTGTAATTAGAGGTTAAAAATTTTGATGTGATGAAGGTAATGAAGTTTGGAGGTACGTCTGTGGGAAAACCAGAAAGGATGCAACAAGTTGCGGAATTAATTTCTAAAGATCAAGAATCAAAAATTGTTGTGCTAAGTGCCTTGAGCGGAACAACTAACTCTCTTGTTTCTATCGGCGAATTGATTGCAGCAGGAGAACGAGATAAAGCGAAATTGCAAATAGAAAAGCTTGAAGCTCACTATCATCAGTTCATTATAAAACTTTTACAACAGCCTGGTTTTATTACTAAAGCAAAAGAGATTGTTACAGCGCATTTTGAATTTCTTACTATCATTCTCCGCATTTCATTTAGTGAATCGTTGAGTAAAGACCTACTGGCACAAGGCGAGTTATTATCTACAAAACTATTTAGTGTTTACTTAGAAGAAAAAGGGATCAATCACCAATTAATTTCTGCGCTTGATTTTATGAGTATTGATGAGAATGAAGAACCTGAACTTGCAGCGATAGAAATCAAGTTGAAAAAATTGATACAGCAACATAGCGATAAGAAAATATTTATAACACAAGGGTTTATTTGCAAAAATGCAAAAGGGGAAGTCGATAATTTGAAACGGGGAGGAAGTGATTATACTGCTTCATTAATTGCTGCAGCCATTCATGCAAGTGTTTGCGAGATCTGGACAGATATAGATGGAATTCATAATAATGATCCTCGAGTTGTAAAAAAAACAGTTCCCATTGAAAACATGAGTTTTGATGAAGCAGCGGAGTTGGCTTATTTCGGTGCAAAAATTTTACATCCGGCATCAATATGGCCGGCGCAGTTGCATAATATTCCTGTAAAATTGTTGAATACTATGTTTCCCGAAGCAAAAGGAACAACCATTACTCAAATTGCGGGATCGGTAGGAGTGAAGGCTATTGCAGCTAAAGATAACATTACTGTAATAAGAATTAAAAGTAGTCGTATGTTACTGGCGTATGGATTTCTTCGTAAAATATTTGAAGTTTTTGAAAAATACAAAACATCAATTGATATGATTACAACTTCTGAGGTTGCTGTTTCTCTTACTATTGATAATCAAACGTATTTAAAAGAAATTCTAAAGGAACTAACAACATTCGGGAACATTGATTTTGAAGAAAATCAAACAATCATTTCAGTTGTTGGGAATGAAATTTCTAAAACCGATGAAATAATAAAAAAATTATTTAACGCTATTGCCAATATCCCCGTTCGAATGGTTTCTTATGGAGGCAGTCCACATAATATTACACTGCTAGTTGCAGCAGCAGATAAAAAACTCGTGCTTCAACAATTAAATCTTGGACTGTTTGGTTTGGAATAGTGATTTTTTTTCTAATTAAATTACGAGCATCGCATCGCCATAACTAAAGAAACGATATTTATCTTTTATCGCTTTTTTATAAGCTTCCATCGTCAACTCATAGCCGGCAAAAGCAGCGGTCATAATTAACAAACTTGTTGTAGGTAAATGGAAATTCGTAATTAATGAATCAGCAATATTGAAATTATACGGGGGATGAATGAAAGTATTCGTCCATCCTTCAGAAGGTTTCAATAATTTATTTGCAGTAAAAGAAGTTTCAAGACCGCGCATAGTTGTTGTGCCAACTGAACAAATACGATTCCCTTTTTCTTTTGCTTTATTTACAATATTGCAAGCAATGTCATCAATTTTATAATACTCACCGTCCATTTTATGTTTGCTTAAATCTTCTACTTCAATGGGACGAAATGTTCCAAGTCCGGTATGTAGAGTTATTTCTGAAAAACGGATACCTTTTATTTCTAAACGCTTAATCAATTCGCGACTAAAGTGTAAGCCAGCACTTGGAGCAGCAACAGCGCCTTCCAATTTTGCATAAACGGTTTGATAACGTTCTTTATCTTCTTCATCGGGTTTACGCTTAATATATTTAGGCAATGGTGTTTCACCCAATTTTTCCAACATACCACGAAACTCTTCTTCAGAATTTTCCCATAAAAAGCGAATTGTTCTTCCTCGGCTAGTTGTATTATCAATAACTTCTGCTACCAACTCTTCATTGTCGCCAAAATATAATTTATTGCCAACACGAATTTTTCTTGCAGGATCCACAATAACATCCCAAAGACGATTGGGTTTATTGAGTTCTCTTAAAAGGAAAACTTCAATTTTTGCACCCGTTTTTTCTTTTCTTCCATACATGCGAGCAGGAAAAACTTTTGTATTATTCACAACAAATACATCTTTGTCGTCGAAGTAATCTAGCACATCGCGAAAGTGTTTGTTTTCAATTTGACCTGTATGGCGATGAACTACCATCATTCGGGCATCTTCGCGTCTTTTAGCAGGTGTTTGAGCAATAAGATTTAGCGGTAAATCGAAGCGAAATTGGGTAAGTTTCATAAGTTGAAAAATTCGTTAAAGCCAATGACACAAACCCTATGCGGATGAAGTAGCTGAAAAAAAATCGCTGTTCGAAATTAAAACGAAACGAATGAGTCCGGTCTTACGGCACCGGGCTGAGTCATTTTTTGGCTAGTTTTAAAAGTGGGCAAAAGTAAGATATTTAAACTAAGAAACGAAAATCAAAAATTTGCGTTCTTGATACGAGGAATCTTTAGTGGGCTAATTGTTAAAAGCGTAAGTGGCGTACCGTCAACCCATCATCGACCAGTTGTTTTAGTGATTCGATTCCTATTCTCAGATGTGTGTCAACATATTTCGAAGTTACTTTTTTATCGCTGGCTTCTGTTTTTACACCATCGGGAACCATGGGCTGGTCGCTTACCAATAACAAAGCACCCGTAGGAATTTTATTATAAAATCCAACTGTAAAAATAGTAGCTGTTTCCATGTCGATTGCGTAGGCCCTAATTTTTAGAAGATATTCTTTAAATGCTTTATCGTGCTCCCACACTCTTCTATTCGTTGTATAAACTGTACCTGTCCAATAATCAATCTTACTATCACGAATGGTTGTAGAAACTGCTTTTTGTAAAGCAAATGCCGGTAAAGCCGGTACTTCTTTGGGAAAATAATCATTACTTGTTCCTTCGCCCCGAATGGCTGCAATGGGTAAAATCAAATCACCTAGCTTATTTCTTTTTTTCAGGCCACCACATTTTCCAAGAAATAAAACCGCCTTTGGTTCAATTGCAGTTAGTAAATCCATTATTGTTGCTGCTGTTGGGCTTCCCATTCCAAAATTAATAATGCTAATATCTCCTGCCGTTGCACATTGCATGGGTTTATCCTGTCCCATAAAGGGAACATTATTCCATTTAGCAAAAAGGGAAACATAATTACTGAAATTGGTAAGTAAGATATACTTGCCAAAATTTTTGATTTTTTCTCCAGTATAACGAGGAAGCCAATTTTTTACAATCTCTTGTTTTGTATTCATGGCTCGAATTTAAACAATTATTTTTGAGAGATGATAAATGTAAAATATCCACATCCGAAGTTTCGAATTAAAAAAGTTGAAAACAAGGAATTAATTTTTGATTCAGTTCGCAAATCTTGGATTGAACTTACAGATGAGGAATGGGTGCGGCAGAATTTTATTCAGTACTTGGTGCAAGTAATGAATTATCCGATATTAAAAATTGCAGTAGAAAAAGAAATTAAGCTTGGGGAGCTAAAAAAAAGATTTGACATTCTTGTTTATGATAAAAATCATAAGCCTTGGATGCTGATAGAATGCAAAGCTCCCACTATAAATTTGGATGAAAATGTACTGCAACAAATATTAAGATATAATATTTCTGTGCCAGCTATATTTTTAATAATTACTAACGGTGATAGTTGTTATGGGTGGGAAAAATTGGAAAACTCTCTACAAGAAATTTCAAACTTACCTGAATGGAAATAATTCTCTAAAACAAAAAATCCATCCCGAATGTTTTGGGATGGATTTTTTGTTAGCTTGAGTTTATTTTTTTATGGAAATATTCCTAATTCGGCATAGCTAGTAGCTACTTTATTAATAGCCACCACATAAGCCGCGGTTCTCATATCCGGTATATTCGGGTTAGCTTTCCAACAATCCATAATTTCATTGGTGGCGGTTATCATAGTCTCTTCCAATCCACTATAAACTAAATCAATTTCATCCGCTCCGTGCATAATGAATTCTTTTTCTTTGATGCTTACTTTTTTTGAAGTTAGTTCTTCAAGTTGTCCAATAATATGTGCGTTTAAATTTTCTGTAAATCTTTTTTCCATTCTTCCGTATCGTACGTGGCTTAAATTTTTCAACCACTCAAAATAACTTACAGTAACTCCACCTGCATTCAAATACATATCGGGTACAACTAAAATACCTCTTTCAATAAATACTTCATCTGCTTCAGGCGTTAATGGACCATTGGCAGCTTCGGCAATAATTTTTGCTTTAATGTTTGGCGCATTCGTTCCATCAATAACATTTTCAAGTGCAGCTGGGATGAGAATATCACATTCCAATTCAAGTGCTTCAGCACTACTTGCAATGTTTTTAGAACCAGGAAAATTTAAAATAGAACCTGTTCGTTTTTTATGTTGAAATACTTCTTCTTCATTCAAACCTGCATCATTATAGACAGCACCATCGTGTTCTGCAAGGCAAACCACTTTTGCACCAGCTTCTCTGAAAAACTTTGCAGCGTGGTAACCAACATTACCCAAACCTTGAACAATAACAGTTTTTCCAGCAATACCTTCTTTAAGTCCTAATTTCTTCATGATGTCGGGCATCTTGCATATTTCACGAATGCCATAAAAAACACCAAGACCGGTAGCTTCTTTTCTTCCTCTTACTCCACCTTGAGAAATTGGTTTACCAGTAACACAACCAGCTGCATCAATTTCACCGGGGCGCATGGTTGTATAAGTGTCCAGAATCCAAGCCATTTCTCTTTCACCTGTTCCGTAATCTGGAGCAGGAACATCTGTACCTGGTCCAATAAAATTTTTCTTGATCAATTCCGATGTATAGCGACGAGTTATTTTCTCAAGTTCGTAGACAGTGTATTTTTTTGGGTCTATTGTAATTCCCCCTTTTGCACCACCAAAAGGAACATTTACAATGGCACATTTATAAGTCATTAATGCTGCCAATGCCATTACTTCATCCAAATTAACAGCTGTAGAAAAACGAATACCACCTTTGCAAGGAGTTTTGTGATGGCTATGTTGCACACGAAAAGCTTCAATTACTTCCACTTGATCGCCAATTTTTACAGGAAAATGCACATTATAAACTGCGTTACACTTTTTAATTTGTTGCAAAATTCCGGGATCCCAATTTGTAAAGACAGCGGCTTTATCGAAACTTTTTTCAACGGCACCAAAAAAACTATAAGCATGATTTGTAGACATATAAAATATTTAAGGTTTAAGTTTTTTGAATAATTATTTTTCCAATTTTGAAATTTTTCGGTCAATACGAATTAAGTAAAAGAATAATCCAACTAAGATAGTTATGCTAACTGCCAGCACAACATAAATTTTTCCATTGCTGCGCATCACATCAGCCATTTCCACATTTTGTTGTGCAATTAACAAAATAGATAAAAACTGTAAACATAAAAAAGTAAAACTCTTTTTCATTATAAAATAATTTTTTCTTTTATCATTTTGATTCGAATTTTAAGTGTCGCAATCCACACACCTAATAATGACCAACCAATAACTGCAGGGTAAAAAACGAGTCGCATAGTAGGTGAAATATCATTAAAATTCAAAGCAGGATTTCCTTCTGCTCCAGGATGGAGGCTAGGTAAAAGTCGGGGTAAAATCCAAATAGAAGGGAATAGCATAGCAAATGCAAAAATATTATACACTGCGCTAATTCTGGCTTTTTTGTCAATGTCTTGAATGGAATCTCGTAAAACTAAATAAGCAAAATAAACTAAAAGCGCAATTGCTGCTCCAATCAATTTTGGCTCACGAGCAATGCTATTGAAAGATGCATAAGCTGGATTATTGGGGTCAGCCCATGTATAGCTCATCCAAATTATACCGGTTAAATAACCGAGTAATCCTAGAATAATGCCTACCACCGCATATTGCCTTGATTTAATGTCATAGATCAATTTGTTGCTCCGAAGATATTTGATGGCGTTGATAAAAGAAATTGTGAAAAGTACCATCATGGCAAACCACATGCAAACATGAAAATAAAGATTACGAATAGTTTCCTGTAATTGCGGTAATCTAGGAACCGATAATAAAATTCCAGCAGCAAAAGTATAAAGCAGAAGAACTCCACTTAAAATTTTCCACCACGATTTGTACATATAATTTTTAGGTTCACTCATGGAAGGATTGCCAAAAAATGAATTGACATTTTAAAAAGGTGCACAAAATTAAGGGGAAATGAGTATATCGAAAAAGACTTAAAGTGTTTTTCCAATTTGAAGAACTTTAATCAAAAAATGTTTTAATCTTTCCAAAGAAAAGGGAAAAGAATAGTGGCCAAGAAAATAACTAAAATATTCAATGCTAAGATTAGCAAAACTGTTGGTAATGCAATAGAAGTTGAGAAACTAAAAACCGAGTTGGAAAGTTTTGAGAGCAACAATAGTTGCGGTATGATGATAGGAAATCCAAGTATTGCCATGATAGCTGCATTCTGCTGTGCTTTTGCAGCAATGGCTGCCAAGAAGGTAAAAATAAGACTAAGACCCCAACCTCCTAAAAGAACCAAGCCAATAAATTGTCCAGCTTTTTGAATTGGGTTACCCATAAAAAGAGTGAAAAGAAAAAGACTTAGCAAACTCATGAGCAACATAAATAGAGAGTTGAATAAAAGTTTGGCTAAAACGAAATCTCTGGGATTTACAATGGAGTAGAAATACAGAATTCTTCCCTTGCTTTCTTGCAAAAAACTTTTTGCTACCGCATTGATGCAAATAAATAATTGCACAACCCAAAAAAGTCCATTCCAAACTTTTGTTTCGGGTTCATTCATAGTTACAAAAAGTACAAAAATAGTAGCGCCAATATAAAGTAGGATTCCATAAAAGCTGTACTGTTGCCTAATTTCAAGCAACAAATCTTTTTTTACCAGTGTCAATATGTGACTCAATGATTTCAAATTATTTTTCCTGATAACAACTTCTGCAACGAGGTTCATAAACATCCATAGCGCCTAAAACTACCTGTGGTCCTTCTTGTGTTTTTCGATAACTATAGTTTGCAATATTGCCGCACTTCACACAAATGGCGTGGAGTTTCGTAATATAATCTGCTTTCGCTAAAAGTTGTGGCATTTGTCCAAATGGATTTCCCAAGAAGTCCATATCTAATCCTGCCACAATAACACGTACACCACGAAATGCCAATTCATCACAAACAGATGCTATATCGTCATCGAAAAATTGTGCTTCATCCACACCAACTACTTCAACTCCTTGAATTAATGAAAATATTTTCTTTGAGTTTTCAACTGGAGTGGAATGAATTTCGTTTTCGTCGTGCGACACAATTTTAATTTTATCAAAACGAACGTCAATAGTGGGTTTAAAAATTTCTACTTTTAAATTGGCAATTTTTGCACGCTTCAATCTTCGTATCAATTCTTCCGTTTTGCCACTAAACATCGATCCACAAATTACTTCAATCCATCCTTTTCGGTTGCCTCTAATATTGGGTTCAATAAACATTGTTAAATAAATTTATAGTAAGGTATTGTTGAAAAACAGTTAGTAATTTTAATTTTCAACGGATGTTATTTTTCCGTTGGCTTCAAAAATAATACAAACAAATGGAACGAGTAAAAGCATTAGTCGAAACACTTCAAGAGCAGCTAAAATTGAGCGCAACAATAGGTCAGTTAAAGGAAACAGTGCAGAAACTTCAAATTGAACTAGAAGCACAAGGAAATAATGGTAATGAAATAAATGCTCATTTTTCGCAGAAAGAGTCGCTGAATGATAAACTTAAAGTAGAAAAGGTTGAAGTTTTACAATCGTTAAAAAAAGCCACTATTCACAATCTTCATAAAGCTATTGATGTAAATCAAAAGTTTATTTTTATTCAAGAATTATTTAAAGGCGATGAAGGATTATATGATAAAACGGTTAGAGAAATCAACAAATTTACAAATTATGCCGAGGCTGAATTTTGGATGGAAGAAGAACTGCTTTCAAAATTAAAATGGGAAAAAGCTAACTCTCAAGTGCAACAATTTTACGGATTAGTTAAAAGACGATTTTCCTGAATGTAATCAGTAATTACTTGCGTAGCTCCTTTTTGCATTTGCACATATTCTTTTGATTTCAAACAACAGTTTCCATAAACGACAACATCATTTAATAGGGTATCAATTTTGTTTTTTAGTGAAGTAGTATTTGTAATACAAAATGCTGCTTTCTCTTTTATCAAAAACTTTGCTTCATTAAACTTTTCAAATTTTGGACCAAATAGTATTGGTTTACCATGAACCGCAGCTTCAAGTGTGTTATGGATTCCATTATTGAAGCCGCCACCAATATAGGCGATAGTAGCATAATGATAAAGGTTTGCGAGAATTCCTATGGAGTCAATGATAAGACAATCGTAGACTTTTTCTGTTGAATTGATTGTTGAAAATTCTGAAAGTAAAACACTGTTGGGAAAATTATTTTTTATTTCCTGTAATCGATTTTGATGAATTTCATGTGGAGCAATAATTAGTTTCAATCGGTGAGGTGATGACTCAAAAGCTTCCGAAATAATATTTTCATCCTTCTGCCAAGTACTGCCGGCTATTAATACTTTTGAATTTGAAATAAATTTTTCTATTGCGGGAAATGGAGTGAAATTTTCTTTAATAGTAATTACTCTATCAAATCGCGTATCACCAGAAACTGTGCAATTATTTAACTGGATAGAGTGAAGTAGATTTGTTGAATTTTCATCCTGCACAAAAAAATGAGTAAAGCAATCCAGCATTTTTCTGTGAAAGCTGCCATACCATTTAAAGAAAGGGTGGGTGCTTCTGAAAATGCCAGAGACAAGCAAGAGTGGTATTTTTCTTTTTTTACATTCGGTTAAATAATAAAACCAGTATTCATATTTTACAAAAATTACTAACGAAGGATTAACGATATCTAAAAATGTTTTTGCATTTGAAGGTGAGTCCATTGGCAAATAATAGATCCAGTCAGCGCCAGTATAATTTTTTCTAATTTCAAAACCAGAAGGAGAAAAAAAAGTGAGTAGAATTTTAATATTTCCATCTTGTTGCTTAAGTGATTCAAGTATTGGCCTTCCCTGCTCAAATTCGCCCAAAGAAGAACAATGCATCCAAACGACAGGAAAATTGTTTTGTTGAAGTGAGTCTTTTAAGTTGCTAAAAATATTATTCCTCCCCGCAATCCATAACTGTGCCTTTTTGTTCCAAAGGGAAACAATTTGAATAGTGAGGCGATAAAGCAAGAGGAAAATTTTATATAAAAGAAGCGTCAAGCTAAAAATGTTTTTGGTATTACAAAAGTATAGTCTATCGGTTAACTAGTACATTTTCTTATTTTTGAAAAATTATCCTAAAAGAAATCCTATGCAGCCCATCCAAATGGTTGATTTGAAACAGCAATATTTAAAAATCAAAACAGAAATAGATAATGGAATATTGAGTGTATTGGATCGCACACAATTCATAAACGGAAATGATGTTCAACAATTTGCGGATAATTTAGCAGCATATCTTGGAGTTAAACATGTAATTCCTTGTGCTAATGGAACGGACGCTTTACAGATTGCTTTAATGGCTCTAGGCTTAAAGCCCGGCGATGAAGTCATTACTCCTTCTTTTACATTTATTGCAACCACCGAAGTAATTGCATTATTGCAATTAACTCCCGTTTTTGTGGAAGTGGATCCACAAACTTTTTGTATCGATCCAGAATCATTAAGGAAAGTAATCACTAATAAAACTAAAGCTATCGTTCCAGTTCATATGTTTGGACTAACGGCGCCAATGGAAGAAATATTAGCCATTGCAAAAGAGCACAATTTATTAGTAATAGAAGATAATGCACAAGCAATTGGTGCAGATTATTATTTTAATGATGGTGCATTTAAAAAAGCTGGAACCTTGGGTACGATCGGAACAACTTCCTTTTTCCCATCCAAAAATTTAGGGGCATATGGCGATGGCGGTGCAATTTTTACGAATGATGATGACTTGGCAACTAGCATAAAAATGATTACCAATCATGGGCAAAGCAAAAGATATTATCACGATGTAGTGGGTTGTAATAGTCGATTGGATACTATTCAAGCTGCTATTTTAAATACAAAACTTAAACATCTTGATGAATATATTTTAGCGAGAAAAAAAGTAGCTGACTTTTATGATCAAGCTTTTGCAAACCATAAAAAAATTACGATTCCTTTTCGAGCATCCTATTGTTCGCATGTTTTTCATCAATACACTTTGGTGATAAATGAAAGTGTGGATCCGTCTGGCTATCGATCCAAATTAATTGAATATCTTGGCCAACAAGGAATTCCGGCAATGATTTATTATCCAGTTCCTGGGCATAAACAAATTATGTTTCAACAATTTAATGTATCTGAAAATAAAATGCCTGTAACCGATTGGTTGACAGAACGAGTAATTTCGTTACCCATTCATACAGAGATGGATGAAGAGCAATTAAATTATATTACATCGAAAGTTTTAGAATTTATAAATCAATAACCAATTATGAAAATTTCAGTAGTAGGAACCGGTTATGTAGGATTAGTAACAGGAACTTGTTTTGCGGAAACCGGAAATGTGGTCACTTGCGTGGATGTCGATGTATCAAAAGTAGAGAGATTAACAAATGGAGAGATAACTATTTATGAGCCCGGTCTTGAAAAAATATTTTTAAGAAATTTAAAAGAAGGCAGGTTAAAATTTACAACTAGCCTTGCCGAAGGAATAGAAGATGCTAGTGTTATTTTTTTAGCACTTCCAACACCTCCAAATGGCAATGGTGGTGCCGACTTAAAATACATTTTACAAGTAGCTGATGATTTAAGTAAATTATTGACTTCCTATAAAGTGATAATTGATAAAAGTACAGTGCCAGTTGGTACAGCAGAAAAAGTTTATCAAGCTATTGCAAAAAATTACAAAGGAGAATTTGATGTTGTTTCCAATCCCGAGTTTTTACGAGAAGGAGTAGCCGTTGAAGATTTTATGAAACCCGATAGAGTGGTTATTGGAACAGAATCTGAAAAAGCACGAAAAGTCATGAATGAACTTTTTGCTCCTTTTGTGCGACAAGGTAATCCAGTCTTATACATGGATGCAAAATCGGCAGAGTTAACAAAGTATGCGGCCAACGCATTTCTTGCAACTAAAATTACATTTATGAATGAAATTGCACGAATGTGCGAAATTTTAGGAGCAGATGTTGACATGGTACGTAGAGGATTAGGAAGTGATGATCGAATTGGTAAACGATTTTTATTTGCAGGCATTGGTTATGGCGGAAGTTGTTTCCCGAAAGATGTAAAAGCACTTGCAAAATCGGCAGAGGAATTGGATTACAGATTTAAAATTATTGAAGCCGTAATCGAAGTAAATAATAAACAAAAAATATGTCTCATTCCACGCATTAATAAATATTTCAACAATAATTTAAAAGGTAAAAAAATTGCTGTTTGGGGTCTTGCTTTCAAGCCAAACACAGATGATATTAGAGAATCCTCTGCACTTTATTTAATTGATGAGTTATTGAAAGAAGGAGCTACAGTATCAGCATTTGATCCTGAAGCGATGAAAAATGTAAAAGCAATTTTGGGAGAAAAAATTGAATTTGCAGAAAATCAATACAAAGCACTTGCAAATTGCGATGCGTTGTTGATTGCTACGGAGTGGAGTGAATTTCGAACTCCAGATTTTGAAAAAATGAACGGACTCATGAAAAATAAAGTCATTTTTGACGGCAGAAATGTATTTGATCCGGAACAAATGAAACAGTTGGGATATTATTATGAGAGTATTGGAAGAAAAACCAGCCGTCCTTAAAATAGTATGAAAAGAAAAAAAATTCTTATTACCGGAGCCGCAGGTTTTTTGGGATCGCATCTTTGCGAAAAGTTTATTAAAGAAGACTACCATGTTGTAGCAATGGATAATCTTATTACTGGCGATTTAAAAAACATTAATCATCTTTTTAAATTAGAGCAATTCGAATTTTATCATCACGATATAACTAAATTCATTCACTTGACTGGGCCACTTGATTATATTTTACATTTCGCTTCACCAGCTAGTCCGATTGATTATTTAAAAATTCCAATCCAAACTTTAAAAGTTGGATCAATGGGTACGCATAATTGTTTGGGACTTGCAAAAACAAAGAAGGCAAGAATTTTAGTGGCTTCCACTAGTGAAGTTTATGGCGATCCATTAGTTCATCCACAAACGGAAGAATATTGGGGGAATGTAAATCCTGTTGGTCCGCGAGGCGTTTACGACGAAGCCAAGCGATTTATGGAATCCATTACAATGGCGTATAATAGTTTTCATAAAGTGGAGACCCGTATCGCCAGAATTTTTAATACGTATGGACCAAGAATGCGATTGAATGATGGAAGAGCATTGCCTGCTTTTATTGGTCAGGCTTTGCGTGGAGAAGATTTGACTGTTTTTGGCGATGGTTCTCAAACTAGAAGTTTTTGTTATGTGGATGATTTGATAGATGGTCTTTATCGTTTATTGCTAAGCGATTATCATTTGCCCGTTAACTTGGGTAATCCCAATGAAATTTCTCTTTTGGAATTTGCAAATGAAATTTTGGAACTTACCGGCAATAAAGTAAAAATAAGTTACAAGCCATTACCTGAAGATGATCCAAAACAACGTCAACCCGATATTACGAAAGCAAAACAATTATTGGATTGGGCTCCAAAAGTAAATCGTAAAGAAGGATTGAAAATTACATTTGATTATTTTAAATCTTTATCTGCTGATGAATTAATTAAGCAACCTAAAGAATTTGTTAGCCAAAAATAATAAGTAGAATGCCATTTATTGAAACAGGTTTTTCGGGATTACTAATTTATGAACCGCTTGTTCACGAAGACAGTCGCGGTTATTTTTTCGAAGCCTATAATAAAAAAGATTTTGAACAAGCCGGCGTAAGTATTGATTTTATTCAGGATAATCAATCGTCTTCACAATATGGAGTTGTAAGAGGCTTGCATTATCAATTGAATCCTTTTGCACAAACAAAGTTGATAAGAGTATTATCAGGAACAATTTTAGATGTTGCAGTGGATATTAGAAAAAAATCTCCCACATTCGGAAAAAGCTTTGTACTTGAACTTTCTGCAGAAAATAAAAAACAATTATTAATACCCAAAGGATTTGCACATGGATTTTCAGTGCTAAGTCAACGGGCAGAAGTTATTTACAAATGCGATCAATTTTATAATAAAGATGCTGAGCAAGGAATTTGTTTAAATGATGTTCAGTTAAATATTGACTGGAAAATTCCTGACGATAAAATGATTGTTTCAGAAAAAGATAAAAGTCTTCCATCGTTAGAGAATTGTCAATCTAATTTTATTTTTTAACGATGCAATCCAAGCCAAAAATATTGGTTACGGGCGCAAATGGCCAGTTGGGACAGGAGTTTCGAGATTTAGCAATAAGCAATACCGAGTTTGATTTTATTTTTTTATCCAAAGAACAACTTTCGATTCAAAAAATTGATGAGGTTAAAATTTGTTTTGAAAAATTTAAGCCACAATATTGTATCAATTGTGCAGCTTATACACAAGTTGATAAAGCAGAACAAGAAATCGAACTTGCTTTTCAAATTAATGCAACAGCAGTAGGTTTTCTTTCCTCAGTTTGTCAAGCATTCAATACAAATTTTATTCATATTTCTACTGACTATGTTTTTGATGGTACTGCTAATATTCCGTACAAAGAAAATACTTCAACTAATCCTGTATCAATTTATGGATCTTCAAAACTAGAAGGTGAAAAACTGGCATTTCAAAATAATATAAATACTATTTTTATTCGTACTTCGTGGGTGTATTCTTCCTTCGGAAAAAATTTTGTAAAAACTATGTTGAAATTGATGGGTGAAAAAAATGAAGTTGCTGTGGTGAATGACCAATTGGGATCTCCAACTTATGCTTTCGATTTAGCCGAAGTAATTATTCAGATAATTAGCAAGTCTCATTCAAAAATAGTTTCTTGGCAACCTGGTATTTATAATTTTAGTAATAATGGGATAATAAGTTGGTGCGATTTTGCAACTGCTATAAAAGAAATAAGTAAAGCTACTTGTATTCTCAATCCTGTTTCCACAGCCGAATTTCCTACAATCGCTATCAGGCCAGCTTATTCTGTACTGGATAAAGAAAAAATTATTTCTGTTTTTGGAATTCAACTAAAAGATTGGCGAGATAGCTTAAAAAGATGTCTTTCTAAAATAGAAAAACTCTGATTTACATCAGAGTTTTTTGTTGACCCATAAGGATTCGAACCTTAACAGACAGAATCAAAATCTGTAGTGCTACCATTACACCATGGGTCAAACTTTGGGTTGCAAAAATAAGGGTTGCAGTTTTCCCTCCCAAATGGATTTAAACTTTGTTTTTAAGTTTTAAGATTATTCCCAATGGCAAAATCATTATTAGTCCGCTTAGATAAAAGGGAAGATTGTGATGAGCAGAAAAAATTGAAGTTCCTAATGGTGGTCCAATTACTCTTGCAAGTGATGAAAAACTTTGGTTCGCACCCAAAACCTGTCCAATAGAAACAGGAGGAGCTATTTTACTCAGCCAACTCGAAATAGATGGAGTAATGCACGCATTGCCAAAAGAAAGAACAGTACAAGCAATTAATTCCCAAGGAATAAAATAATCTTTTGGAGGAAGAGGAATAGCGGCTAACGCCACTCCCATAATTAAAGAACCGCCAATTATTAATTGTCGAGATGAAAATAATTTAGACAGAGGCCCCACCAAGAATCCCTGAAATATGGCAGAGCTAATTCCGAAAAAGGCGAATACGTAGGTTGTTTCTTTTATTGTTAGTCCATATTTTTCTTTCCATAATAATCCACAGGTAATTTGCATAATACTGAACGCTACTACATATAAAAAAAATAGCCATATCAATTGTTTAAATACAGGTTGACGCAACCAAAAAATAATTTGACTGAAGGGGTTGAAATTTCTTTTTTTTGTTTTATCAATTTGTTGATTGCTTTCTTTCAAAAAAAAGTATGCGCAAGCTAAATTTAATATATTGAGTGCAGCGGCTCCTAAGCCCACCCAACTGGCGGATCCTTCACCACTCCAATCTTTTAGCACACCGCCAATAAAAGGACCAACCACAAAGCCAATTCCAAACATAGCTCCAATGGACCCCATATTTTTAGTTCGTTCTTCGGGTTTTGAAATATCGGCCATATAAGCTTGTGCAACGCTAATGTTTGAACTTCCAATACCGGCAATTAGTCGGGCAAAAAATAAACTGATGAATCCTGATACAAATCCCAATAAAATATTAGCACAAAATGTAATGAAAATACTGATTAGTAAAACGGGTTTTCGTCCTTTTCTATCACTCATGCCGCCCCATAAAGGGTTACAAAAAAAATTCATCAATGCAAAAATGGCCACGCAAATACCTACAAAAACATCGGGTAGCTGTAATTCTTTTACATAATAAGGAAGTACAGGGAATAGCATAGTGAAACAAACCATATCGATGAAAACCGTAAACAGAAGAACGAATTTTTGCTTTTTCATTAATCAAATTTGGGAAATAAAATCGAAACAGTTGTTTTCGAGAAAGGAAGCTTTTTTTTTGTACATTTAAAAATCAATAATTTACAATATGGCATACTTTAATCGACGCTCATTTTTTAATAAAGCTGGCGCTTTATCCGCAATTGCATTTCTATCTTCTCTAACACAACCTTTGTGGGCAAAAAATTTACACGGAGCCTTGATGGATGCTGAAACTTTGTCTCCATCGCAGTTGGCAACGGAAGAAGAATTTTGGTATTATGTTCAACAATCATTTACGGTATCTGCGGGCATCATCAATTTAAATAATGGTGGAGTTTCACCAGCACCCAAATCGGTGCAAGAGGCAATGAAGCGTTATTATGATTACAGCAACGAAGCTCCCAGCTATTATATGTGGCGGATTCTTGATCAGGGAAGAGAGCCATTGAGAAAAAATCTTGCAAAAGTGGCAGGGTGTTTGCCTGATGAAATTGCCATTAATCGAAATTCTTCGGAAGGATTGGAAACGGTAATTTTTGGATTACAGTTGAATAGAGGCGATGAAATAGTTGTTTGCAAATACGACTATCCTAATATGATAAATGCTTGGAAACAAAGAGAAATGAGGGATGGCATAAAACTTATTTGGGTTGATTTAGAAATACCTAACGAAGAAGAAAATTATTTTGTAAGTAAGTATGTAAATGCAATGACTTCCAAAACAAAAGTAGTTCACATTACACATATTATTAATTGGAACGGACAAATTTTACCAGTAAAAAAAATAGCCAACGAAGCGCATAAAAGAGGTTTAGAAGTCATTGTGGATGGAGCTCATAGCTTTGCCCATTTTGATTTTAAAATTCCAGATTTAGATGCTGATTATTTTGCAGCCAGTTTGCATAAATGGTTGTATGCCCCAATTGGCAGCGGTTTGCTGTATGTTAGAAAAGAAAAAATAAAAAATATTTACCCCATGTTTGCTACGGATAATCCGTTGAAAGACGACATTCGAAAGTTTGAAGCGTTGGGAACAAGACCATTTTTTATTGAGCAAGCCATTAGCAAAGCAGTTGAATTTCATGAAATGATTGGGAGTGAAAGAAAAGAGAAAAGACTTCATTATTTGAAAAACTACTGGATGGAAAAAGTAAAAAATATTCCGAAGGTAAAATTACAAACCTCGTTACTTCCACAATGGGGTTGTGCGATTGGCTTTGTAGGAATTGAAGGAAGGAAGCCAGAAGAGTTAGATAGCTACTTGTTAGATAAATATAAAGTACATACTGTAGCTATTAACTGGGAGGGGCTTCATGGAATTCGTGTTACACCAAATGTGTACACAACTACAAAAAATTTAGATGTATTAGTTGAGGGAATTGAGAGTTTTGCTAAAAGTTAATTTTTAATTAGCGGTAACCAGATAATAATTTTTCTTACCCTTTTGCACCAGCAGATATTTATGATGCAATAAATAAGTAGCATCAATTTTTGTAGCGAGTTCCTCAATTTTTTTTCTATTGATACTTACGCCTCCTGCTTGAATCATTTTTCTTGCTTCTCCTTTGCTTGTGAAAATATTTGTATCTGCTAAAAAGGAAACAACGTCAATTCCGTTTGTAATAATTGCTTTTGAAAAATGAGATTGAACAATACCTTCCAGGGATTCCAATTCTTCAACAGAAAAATTTTCAATATTTTTTTCTTGACTAGAGAAAAGTTTTAAAGTTGTTTCTAATGCATCGTCAAGTTCTTTTTTACTATGAACAAAAGCAGTGATTTCTGCCGCCAATCTTTTCTGCAAAATTCTTTTCGATAAATCTGATTGATGTTCAAGTAGTAGCTGATCAATTTCTACTTGAGGAAGAAATGTAAAAATTTTTATCCATTTGCTTGCGTCATCATCACTAGCATTTAACCAAAATTGATAAAATTGATAGGGAGAAGTTCTGGTTGCATCCAACCAAATATTTCCTTTTTCAGTTTTACCAAATTTACCTCCATCTGTTTTAGTGATGAGCGGACACGTAAATGCATAAGCAGTACCATTCGCTTTTTTGCGAATCAATTCCGTACCAGTAACTATGTTTCCCCACTGATCACTTCCACCCATTTGAAGAGTACAGTTTTTGTTTTGAAACAACCAGTAAAAATCATAACCTTGAATTAATTGGTAAGAAAATTCTGCAAAACTCATTCCAGTCTCTCCTTCAATCCTATTCTTCACGCTATCTTTTGCCATCATATAATTTACCGTAATATGTTTCCCTACATCACGAATGAAATGTAGAAAGTTGAAATTTTTAAACCAATCATAATTGTTAACTATTTCTGCGGCATTGGTTTTGCTGGTATTAAAGTCAAGAAATTTTTCAAGCTGTTTTTTTATTCCTTGAAGATTTTTTTCTAATACTTCTTCGCTTAGTAAATTTCTTTCTTCTGATTTTCCACTGGGATCACCTACCATTCCTGTGGCACCGCCAACAAGCGCTATCGGTTTATGTCCGGCTTTTTGTAAATGAACTAATAATAAAATAGGTACAAGGCTTCCAATATGTAAAGAGTCGGCAGTTGGATCAAATCCAATATAACCAGTTGTTATTTCTTTATTCAATTTTTCTTCCGTTCCGGGCATGATGTCTTGAATCATCCCTCGCCACATTAATTCTTTAACAAGATCCATTGAAATTATAATTTGGTATAAAAATAAGGCAAATGTTCGCAACGCGGAACAGTACTTCTTTTCGAATAAGAATCATTTTCAAATTCGATAGTTTTTTGCAGCTGAATTGATTAATTTTGTTAGCCATTGAACCTGTACCACTTTATTAAAAACTATCTATGAAAAAGCAAGTTAGCTTTCTCATCTTTCTATTAACATTCTTATGTAGTGCAGGGCTTACTCAATTCAGAAAATATTCAAATGAATTTCTCAATATCGGTGCAGGGGCAAGAGGCATTTCCATGGGAAGTGCTCAGGTAGCATCGGTTAATGATGGAGCTGCAGGTTATTGGAATCCTGCGGGGTTAGCAGCAGTTAAGGGTCAACAAAGTTTAAATATTATGCATGCAGAATATTTTGCAGGCATTGGCAAGTACGATTATGCAAGTTATGTTTTGCCCGATATTGACGGGAAACGAACTATCGGATTATCAGCCCTTCGATTTGCTGTTGATGATATTATGAACACATTATTTTTAGTTGAACCCGATGGATCTATCAACTATAATAATATCCAATCATTTTCATCAGCGGATTATGCGTTTATTTTTTCGATAGCTCAACAATTAAAACAAGACGATCAGAAAAATATTCGTTTTGGCATCAACGCAAAAATCATTCATCGGAATGTGGGAAAATTTGCAAATGCATGGGGTTTTGGTTTGGATGCAGGTGTGCAAATAATAAAAGATAATTGGCAGTTCGGAATTGCGGGACGAGATATCACCACCACATTTAATACTTGGTCGTTTTCATTTACAGAACGAGAGAAGCAAATTTTATATTTAACCAATAATGAAATACCCGTAAAGTCAACTGAACTTACAGCACCCCGATTAATTTTAGGCGTTGCTCGAAATTTTGACATTAATAGTAAAATAAGTTTATTGGCAGAAACAAATGTAGACCTCACTTTCGACGGGAAACGTAATACTTTATTTCGATCCAATCCGTTAAGTGCAGATCCCAAATTGGGATTGGAGTGTAATGTGAATAATATATTTTTTATTCGGGCAGGAATCAACAATTTTCAACGAGCATTAGCTGACGAGGACACATTGAATCAAAAAGTAGTTTGGATTTTTCAGCCCAGTGCTGGAGTAGGATTTAAAATAGCTAATGTAGTTATAGATTATGCTTTTGCAAATTTGGCTAATCAGTCCAATCCACTTTTTACACATGTTTTTTCTTTGAAATTTGATTTTGATGAAGGAGGAAAAAAGAAATAATAATTTGGCTTGACAAAGTTTATGAAACGAATTGCAGTTTTTTTATGTGTACTTAATTTCACCATAAATGGAGAGGCACAATCATTCAATAACGAGTGGATTGATTATAATAAAACATATTTCAAATTTAAAATTGGGGTTACCGGAGTTTATCAAATTGTGCAACCAGCACTAGCTTCAATTGGATTGGGAAATACTGCAGCCGAACATTTTCAGTTGTGGAGAAATGGACAGCAAGTAGCACTTTATACTTCTGTTTCTTCTGGCCCATTGGGCAGTAGTGGGTTTCTTGAATTTTGGGGAGAGAATAATGATGGCAAACCAGATAATCAATTATATCGAGATGCAAGTTTTCAATTAAGTAACAAGCATAGTTTGCAAACAGACACTGCAGCTTTTTTTTTAACAATAAATACTACGGCACCCAACTTACGAATACTAAATACTAGCAATAATGTTTCAGGAAATGTGTTATCGCCCGAACCCTATTTTATACACAAAGAAGGAAATTATTTCAAGCATCATATTAATCCCGGGTTTTTTGCAGATGCTGGGCAAAGAGTTTATTCATCTTCCTATGATAAAGCAGAAGGCTGGGTTGCTGCTGATATTAATGCAGGACAAAATTTAACCAGCTCGCATTCAGTTTATTTATTTGCTAGTGGACCCGCCGCTACTTTTTCAATGAATATTAGCGGTAATGCGCTAAATCCAAGAAGGTTTCGTGTCAAACTAAATACAGATAGTATATGGGGGCAACAATTGGATTATTTGGATTTTGTAAAAATTACAGTTCCTAATATTCCATTATCACTTTTAAGCTCAGGAACAGCCACCATTGAAATTGCCAATCAAAGTTTGGTGATGACGGATCGAATGGTGGTAGCACAATACGAACTTAGTTATCCTCGAATTTTCAACTTTGGTGCAGCTAAAAATTTTGAATTTTCATTACCTGCAAATACAGCGGGAAATTATTTAGAAATCAGCAATTTCAATTACGGTACAATAGCTCCCATTTTGTACGACGTTACAAATAAAAAAAGATATACAGGAAATATTTCTAATCCTTCATTGTTGAAATTTGCACTTGAGCCTTCTGTCACTCCTCGTCAACTCATACTTTTTAGTTTGGATGTTACCAATGTTTCTTCCATCAATAATTTCAGTACTCGAAATTTTAAAAATTTTTCTTTAACAAATAATCAGGGAGACTATCTCATTATTTCACATCCAACATTATTTAATGGAGTGGGTGGAGTGAATCCTGTTGAACAGTATCGCGCTTATCGTGCAACCATTGCGGGTGGTGGCTATAATTCAAAAATTTATGAAATTGATGAGCTAGTAGATCAGTTTGCATTTGGAATAAAAAAACATCCATTGTCTGTTCGAAATTTTTTACGATGGGCGAGATCTAATTTTTCTGTTACTCCCAAATTTGTTTTTTTGATTGGCCACGGAATTGTTTATGATCAATATCGTTTGCATGAAACCAATCCCGATGTTGAAAAATTAAATCTTATTCCAACTTTTGGTTGGCCAGCTTCAGATATTCTTTTAAGTTCAAACCCATCAACACAAATTCCAATTACACCCATTGGACGATTGTCAGTTATAAATGCTAGTGAACTTTCTATCTACATTACAAAAGTGCAGCAATATGAAACCGCACAACAAACTTCTTCACCATTTATTCAGGATAAAGCATGGATGAAAAATATTGTACATGTTGTTGGAGCCAATGATCCTTTTCTGCAAGTTCAATTAGATACTTTTTTGGCAAGGCATAGGCGTATCATCATAGATACTTTATTTGGGGCCAACGTGCACACATTTAGCAAAACATCTACTGAAGCTGTACAGCAAATTGCAAACCAGCAATTGAATATGTTATTTGAAGAAGGCATTAGCCAGCTTACTTATTTTGGACATTCATCGGCAACCACACTCGACTTTAATTTGGATAACCCCAATCAATATAACAATCAAGGTAAGTATCCCATATTTATTGTGATGGGATGTAATGCGGGTGATTTTTTTAATTTCAATCCGGCTCGGTTTTTTACTCAAGAAACCCTTTCTGAAAAATTTGTCCTTGCCAATGAACGAGGAAGTATTGCATTTTTAGCAAGTTCGCATTTAGGTATTGTAAACTATCTCGATCTTTATAATACAAGAACTTATACTGCGGAATCGGTTACACACTATAACAAAAGCTTTGGTGAAGTAATTAAAGAATCTGTTATTCAAGTTTTGAATCAAACAGCACCGAATGATTTTTTTGCTCGATTTTTAACTGAGCAAAATACGTTACAAGGCGATCCGGCAATCAAACTCAATTCTCATATAAAACCAGATTATGTAATAGAAGATCAATTGGTAAAAGTTTCACCCAGTTTTGTTTCGATAGCTGAAACAGGCTTTACTGTGAATGCAAAGTTCCTCAATATGGGTAAGGCTATTAACAAAGAAATAGCAGTGGAAGTAAAACGTCAACTTCCGAATGGAGTAGTAACTACTGTTTTTAAAGATTCCATTGCAGGAATTCGATACATAGATTCCTTAACACTTTTCTTACCAATCAATCCCACAACCGACAAAGGATTGAATAAAATTATTATCACCATTGATGCTAATAATGCCGTGGACGAATTATACGAAACCAATAATAGTATAACAAAAGAAGTCTACATTTTTGAAGATGAAGCGAGACCTATTTGGCCTGTAAATTTTGCTATTGTAAACAAGCAAAATGAAAAACTCATTGTTTCAACGGCGAATCCATTTAGTGCACAAAAGCAGTATAGGATGGAGTTTGACACCACTGAATTTTTTAATTCTCCATTTAAGCGAACGCAAACCGTTAATTCGATTGGTGGGCTAATTGAATTTACTCCTGGAATACTATTTGTAGATAGTACAGTTTATTATTGGCGCGTAGCAGCGTTGGACAGTCAAGGTTCAGCAGTAAAATGGAATACGGTTTCATTTGTGTACTTAGCCAATAGTGATGTAGGATTTAATCAATCTCATTTTTTTCAACAAACAAAAATAGTTCCCCAACGAATGTATCTAGATTCAATCTCGCGATTGTGGAAATTTAATCCAGTTATAAATAATTTGTTTATTAGAAATACTATGTGGCCAACAGGTGGAACTTTTGATTCAGATTTTTCTATTACGGTAAATGGAGTAATGAATATTAAAAGTGCTTGTTTGGGGAAATCGTTAATTTTTAATGTGTTTGATTCAACCAACTTTAAACCCTGGAAAAATGTTGATGCAAATGGCAGTAGTCTTTTTCTTTATGGAAGTGCTAGTGCAAGTTGTGCGCCCAGTAGAAATTATAATTTTGAATTTTCTTATATGAATCCAGCGAGTAGAAAATTGATGATGGATTTTATGGACACAATTCCAATTGGAAGTTATGTTGTAGTAAGAAGTTTTGATTATGATTATAATAATTCATTTGCTGCTACTTGGAAATCTGATACGGCTATTTATGGTGCAAATAATTCCTTGTATCATAAACTAAAAACAGCCGGATTTTCGCAATTAGATTCAATTTACAAACCGAGAGCTTGGGCGATGGTGTATAAAAAAGGAAGTAATGGGTTTGTGCCGCAATATCAATATACAGATGGAATTTATGACAGAATTATTTTATCAGCCAATTGTACTACTCCCGACTCTTTAGGATTTATGACCTCCCCAATTTTTGGCAAAGCAAAACAATGGAGACAATTGAAATGGAGAGGTGTGGCTGATATTATTCCTGGTGATGCCCCAACTGTGGATGTAATTGGAATAACTATTGGAGGTATTGAAACAACTTTATTGAGTAATCTGAATCTTACTCAACAGGATCAGGATATTTCATTTATTAATGCTGCTCAATATCCATTTTTGAGATTAAGAATGCGCAATATTGATTCCATTCATCTTACACCTTATCAGTTAAAATATTGGAGAGTAAATTATGTGCCAGTTCCAGAAGGAGCCGTTGCACCAAATCTGCTTTTTCAATTTAAAGACACGTTGGAAGTTGGCGAACCCTTGGATTTTAAATTAGCATTTAAAAATATAAGCGAGACTAGTTTTGATAGTTTGAAAGTAAAGATGACTGTTGTTGATAAAAATAATGTTACAAATATTATTCCGCTAAAAAGATTCAAGCCCTTGATTACAAACGATACGGTACATATAAAGTATGCTGTACCAACAGTATCATTTACGGGTTTAAATACATTGTTTGTAAATGTAAATCCAGACAATGATCAACCCGAGCAAGCATTGTTTAATAATTTTATTTTCAAAAATTTCTATGTTAAGCCCGATAAAACTCATCCTTTAATGGATGTTACTTTTGACGGCGTACATATTCTACATCGCGATATTGTTTCTGCAAAACCTAGTATTATTATTCAACTGAAAGATGAAGCTAAATGGTTAGTGTTAAATGATACAGCTGGTATTCGACTTCGTGTTCAATATCCAAATGGCGTTATTCGTCCATTTTATTTTAGAAATAATGACACATTAAAATTTATTGCTGCAGGAAATGCACCCAATAGTGACAATACAGCACGAATTGAATTTCGTCCTAATTTTTTGATTGATGGAGACTATGAATTAATTGTTTCCGGAAAAGATAGAAGTGGTAATGAGGCTGGCACACTTGATTATAAAGTAGGATTTCAAATCATCAACAAAGCGATGATTTCAAACATGCTAAATTATCCCAATCCATTTACAACGGCCACAGCATTCGTTTTTACATTAACAGGAAATGAAGTGCCACAAAACATAAAGATTCAAATTCTTACAATTACTGGTAAAATAGTTAGAGAAATTACAAAAGAAGAACTTGGTTTTTTACATATTGGTAGAAACATCACAGAATTCAAATGGGACGGAACGGATCAGTATGGACAAAAATTAGCCAATGGAGTTTATTTATATAGAGTTGTAACCAACCTCAATGGAAAATCATTGGATCAATACAAAGCAGATGGCGATGTAACAGACAAATATTTTAATAAAGGATATGGGAAAATGTACTTGATGCGTTAAGTTCTTCGCGATTAATTAGTTTTCAAAAATCTTAAATTGCTCCGTCTTTATAATTATTAACTTTACAGTTTTTAAGAGAAACTAATGGCTAAAATTGGAATTAATATTTCTACGGGAAGTTTGCAACAAAAGGAAATGATTGTTGGTATTGATTTAGGAACAACCAATAGTTTAATTGCTATCATACATCCTCAAGATAGAAATCCAGTAGTCCTTAAAGAATTTTCTGGCAATGCTTTAGTCCCTTCTGTAATTCATTTTGGGAATGCCCATCAAATATCCGTTGGCGATGAAGCAATTCCTTTTCTCTTAACTGAGCCACAGAATACTATTTTTTCAGTAAAAAGATTGATGGGTAAATCCTACCGAGATATTCAAGAGAAAGCTTCATTTTATACCTACAAAATAATTGATGATAATAGTGATTCACTTGTTAAAATTCAAGTTGGAGAAAAATTTTATTCACCAATAGAATTGTCTTCATTTATTTTAAAAGAGTTAAAGCAGCGAGCCGAGCATATTTTAAAAACAAGTGTAACAAAAGCGGTTATTACTGTTCCTGCTTATTTTAACGATTCGCAACGTCAAGCAACCAGGGATGCTGGAAAATTGGCAGGATTGGATGTTCTTCGAATTGTCAACGAACCTACCGCTGCAAGTCTGGCTTATGGTTTTGGACTAAAATCCGATGTAAATAAAACTATTGCTGTTTACGATCTTGGTGGTGGCACTTTTGATGTTTCAATTCTTAGCATTAGCGGTGGAATTTTTGAAGTGCTTTCAACAAACGGAGATACATATCTTGGTGGTGATGATTTTGATCATGCCATTGTTAATTATTGGATGCAGCAATTAAATGTCTCTGCAGATGAATTAAAAAACAATAAGTCGTTGTCGCAAGAATTTCGTTTAAAAGCGGAAGAAGCAAAAAAATATTTAAGTACACAGGAAGTCTTTGATGGAAAATTGAAAGAATTAAATATAAGTTTATCAAAATCTGAGTTTGAAAAATTAATTCATCCTTTCATTGAAAAAACAATTGCGAGTTGTAAAAATGCTTTATTGGACGCAGGAATGGAGAAAAACGAGATGGATGAAATTATTATGGTGGGTGGATCAACCAGAATTCCATTCGTAAAAAATCAAGTAGAGAAATTTTTTGGAAAACCCATTCACGATAATCTAAATCCCGATGAGGTAGTTGCTTTAGGCGCAGCAATTCAAGCCGATATTTTAGCCGGAAATAATAAAGATTTTTTATTATTGGATATCACACCACTTTCACTTGGAATTGAAACGATGGGAGGGTTAATGGATGTTTTAATTCCAAGAAATTCAAAAATTCCAACAAAAGCAAGCAGACAATACACAACACAAAAAGACGGGCAATCGGGCATCATTATTTCTGTTTTTCAAGGGGAAAGAGATTTAGTAAAAGACAATCGCAAGTTGGCTGAATTTAGTTTAACAAATATTCCGGCAATGCCAGCAGGGTTACCCAAAATTGAAATTTTATTTTTAATAAATTCCGATGGGATTTTAAATGTTAATGCAAAGGAGCTAAGAAGTGGGGTAGAGCAAACTATTGAAGTAAAACCTCAATACGGATTGACGGATGAAGCAGTAGAAAAAATGCTTAAAGATGCTATTGAAAATGCTAAAGAAGATATACAAACTAGAGCATTGGTGGAGGCTAAAACTGAGGCAAGGCAAATCGTTGATGTTACCGTGAATTTTATTTCAAAAAATAATAAGATTCTTTCAGAAGAAGAAATACAAGTAACTCAACAAGCTATTACTGAATTAGAAAAATTAATTGAAACAGGAAATAAAGATGAGATTCATTCAGCAATAGAAAAATTAAATTCAATTTCCACACCTTTTGCGGAACGAGTGATGGATGAAGCCATTGGAAAAGCAATGAAGGGGAAAAAAGTGTAATGATGTTAATATAAATAAAATGTTTGCATCAAAAACTACAGTTTATACTTTACTTGTTTTGAGTTGTTTTTTTACTCTTTATTTATATCAACCTTTTGGACTTTATTTTTTAAATGATGATTTTATCCATATTCCATTAAGTGAAAAGGGGATTTATTTTCAAACCCATTTGGTGAGACCTGTCCACGAATTTTTACTACATCTTGAATTTTTGCTTTTTGGAAAAAATCCAACTGGCTACCACTTTACAGCATTGTTGATTCATTTGAGTTGTACTTTTCTTTTTTACAAATTAAGCAAGTTGTTGCTTTTTCGATATGGCGGTTTTGAAAAGGTTCAAGCAAAAACGGGAGCTGTTCTTGTAGCCAGCCTATTTCTTATCTATGCTTTTCATTCAGAAGCTATTTTGTGGATTCTTGGAAAAGCGGCGTCATTATGTGTTGCATTTTTTCTTACTTCAATTATTTATTTCATTAAAAAAAATGAACATAAATACAATTTAGTTATTTCGATTTTATGTTTTCAAGTAGGACTTTTTACTTATGAAAGTATTTGGATAAGTCCATTAATCATTTTACTTATTACATTAATGGAGATTAGGATAAATAAAGACAATAAACGAAAAGAAATCATTGCACTATTGTTTTACTGGAGTTCATTTGTTTTGTTTTTAGGTATTCGCTATTTTATTGTGGGAAGAATGATGGATAGTTATGAGACTCATTATTTATCTGAGTTTAATTTTAGGGAACTTTTTCTTAATTATAATCGGCTAATTGCAAGAAGCTTTCTTCCGCCCATGGATTCTACCCAACTATTTGTACTATATTATAGTATTATAATTATAGTTGTTGCTATAATGGCAATTGTTCTGATGCGGCGCTTTAAACAAAATTTACTTTTTATATTCTTGTCTTTTTGTTTTTTAATTTCTCTAATGCCCTATATTTCTTTAGGCATAGATACGCATGATACCGAATCAGAACGATTTCTCTATTTACCATCCGTTTTTTGGTGTTTGACAGTTGGCTATTTATTCTTAAAAGGGAATGTAAACAACACGCTCAAATTGAGTTGTTTTATTTTACTAATGCTATTTCACTGTTACTATACATATAGTAATAGTTACGACTATAGAATGGCGAGTGAAATTTCAAAGTCAAGTTTAGTGGATGTAAATAATTATTCAAAAGTCAATAGCGCTGTTTGTGTAAAAAATATTTCCAAACAATTTAATGGTGTAAAAATATTTGAAATGGGTTTTAAAGAAGGATTACATTGGATCTATCAAACCGATACATCTAAGTTAGTTCTGAGTAATTTTATTGAAATTTTTCCAATAAATAAATCTATTTCTTTTTTTGAACTAAGTCAAAAGTTTCGGTTTGTTCCTACTAAAGATCCATTACCCGAAGTAAAGTGTACGGAATTGGAATTTGTTTATAATTACAAGCTTTTTGGGGAATCAAAGTAATCGGGTTGATATAAGCAAACGAATTTTGATTTTCTTTTTGATTTAAATTTCTTCTCCCTATCTTTGCAGCCTTAAAAAAAATACCAAAGGAGGTATCATCTACTATGCTAATTATTGATTCAAAAGACTGCGAAAATATAGACAAGGCACTCAGAAAGTATAAAAAGAAATTTGAGAAATCTAAAACGTTACTGCAGTTGCGTGCTCGTCAAGCATTTATCAAGCCCTCTATCAAAAGAAGGGGTGAAGTTTTAAAGGCAGTTTACAAGCAAAATATTGCCATCGGAAAGATTGAGATTTAAGTAAATAATTTACTTTAACTTATTGAGATGACTACAGAGTTTTATAGCTTTGTAGTCATCTTTTTTTTATAATATGCTTCGCCCTGAAATTCAATTATTTGTTGATTATTTGAAGTTTGAAAAAAGATATTCAAGCCATACCGTTAGGGCATATCAAGACGATTTGATTCAGTTTTTTGACTTTCTTGAAAAAAAATATGGCGAAATTAATTTTAAAGAAATCACACACAGCTTTATTCGGAGTTGGCTAGTAAGTCTTAAGGAATTAAAAGTTTCGAGCAGGACTATGAATCGTAAAATATCTACACTCAAATCTTGGTACAAATATCAATTGAAAACAGGTGTTGTAAAATCTTCTCCAATGGGAAAAATTATTGTTCCTAAAATGGAAAAAAGACTTCCTGTTTTTATTAAAGAATTGGATATCAAGAATCTTATGGAAGCCCTTGAATTTAGTACTGAAAGCTGGGAAACTTTAAACACAAAATTGCTGATTAAACTTTTTTATGCTACTGGAATGCGACTCACTGAATTAATCAATCTAAAAGAAAATCAAATTGATTATTCCAAAAAACAAATCAAAATATTAGGGAAAGGAAACAAGGAAAGAATATTACCAGTTTCGCTGGAAATATTAACAATGATGAAAGAGTATGAGCAATTGAAAAGAAAACAGTTTAAAAATTCTAATAGTGAATTATTGGTTAGAGAAAATGGAAAAAAACTGTATCCCAAGTATGCGTATATTTTAGTTAACAAAATACTTTCACAAAATATTAGGACTTTAGATAAGAAAAGTCCCCATGTTTTGCGTCATACTTTTGCTACTCATTTACTGAACAACGGTGCAAATTTGAGTGCGGTAAAAGATCTGCTTGGCCATTCAAGCCTAGCCAGCACACAAGTGTACACGCATAATACAATTGAAAAATTAAAAGAAGTGTATAAAAAAGCTCATCCCAAAGCTTAAAATTGGAAGACTATCCAAGAAAAAAATATTTTGAATAAAATTTTATTCAACGTACCTTCATAAGGAACAGGTAGTAAAATTCCATTGAAATAAAATTCTTTTTTTATCGTTTCACTTTTAAATATTAATCTTATGCATGTAAACATTCAATCAGTACATTTTACAGCCGATGTAAAACTGGTAGACTATGTAAATAAGAAAATCCAAAAATTAAATACTCTAAACGATCGCATTGTAAAAGTTGATGTCTTTTTAAAACTTGACAACATAGTGCACCACATAAAAGATAAGATTGCTGAGATAAGGGTATATGCACCGCGACATAATTTTTTTTCAAAAACAAGTACTAAATCATTTGAAGATTCTTTCGATGATGCATTTGAATCTCTTTTAATTCAAATAAAAAAAGACAAAGAGAAAAAGGCTGCCTAAATTCTTACAAATTTTATTGAAATTATTTTTGTAAATTTTGTTTACAAAAAAGCGGCGTAAAATTTTTCCAATTATCAATTTCCCTTACCTTTGCCTCCCTTAAGAATTTAGGGGTTAGTTCTTTATAGCTTTTAAGGCCGGAGATGCTGGAAGTCTGGCAGAATTTTATTATGCCACTTTAGCTCAGCTGGTAGAGCAACTGATTTGTAATCAGTAGGTCGTTGGTTCGATTCCGACAAGTGGCTCAGAAAACAAATGGGCAGATGGCCGAGCGGTTAAAGGCGACAGACTGTAAATCTGTTCTCTCACGAGTACGCAGGTTCGAACCCTGCTCTGCCCACAGAAACAGAAGTTCTTTTTTTTGAAAAATAGTTAGCAGCGGGAGTAGCTCATTTGGTAGAGCGATAGCCTTCCAAGCTATAGGTGGCGAGTTCGAGCCTCGTCTCCCGCTCTTGTTTAAATAGATTGCGGAAGCTAGTTTTGGAATTTTAGGAAGTAGGATTTTTTGAAGAAAGAAAAGTTCTTTATAGAGAAGAAGGTGGGAAAGCTCACAGTACTTTAGCAGCCATTGTAGCTCAGTGGTAGAGCACTTCCTTGGTAAGGAAGAGGTCGTGAGTTCGATTCTCATCAACGGCTCAAAAAAGGATGAAAGGATAAAAATAGAAGGGTATATAAATAATTTGGCAACGGATTGAATCAAAAAAAGATGCCAATAGTTTGATAAATTAAATTTGTAAAAACAATCTAAAACGGATAACAATGTCAAAAGAGACTTTTAAAAGGGACAAACCCCACGTAAACGTTGGAACCATTGGACATATTGACCATGGTAAAACCACCTTAACTGCTGCTATTACTTCGCATCTTGCTTCAAAAGGATTAGCAACAGCAAAAAAATATGATGAAATTGATGCCGCTCCTGAAGAAAAAGAGCGTGGTATTACCATCAACACAGCACACGTTGAATACCAAACAGCAAATAGACACTATGCTCACGTTGACTGTCCAGGTCACGCTGACTATGTGAAAAACATGATTACCGGTGCAGCACAAATGGATGGTGCAATATTGGTAGTGGCTGCTACGGATGGTCCGATGCCACAAACGAAAGAACATATCCTTTTGGCTCGTCAAGTTGGCGTTCCAAAAATTGTTGTGTTTATGAATAAGGTTGATTTGGTGGAAGATCCAGAACTAATTGAATTAGTAGAAATGGAAATTCGCGACCTTCTTACTTTCTACGGATTTGATGGTGCAAACACACC
>SCVJ01000109.1 GCA_004322425.1 Chitinophagaceae bacterium | reverse complement strand
ACCGAGTCCGGCATGGTCAGGGTCAGATCCTTCAGCGGGAGGTCGAGTCGCCCTCCGGTCGTCAGGCCGGACAGATCCATCTCCCCGGGCCGCTCCCGGACCGAGGCTGGCCGCCGGGGAATGCTTGGATCGGCGGCGGCGAGCAGCAGCAGGCGCTGCGGGGTCCCCGCGTTCGCCTCGGCGTCCGATAGCAATGGAGCGATGGTGGACGGCTGGAAGCCGATGACGGCGCCCAACGAGTAGTGGTTGGCTCTGATGTGCCGGGTGGTCTCCGCACGGGCGTTGGCCTGCCCCAAGGTCTCCCCGGACCAGGCTGTGCGCAGGGTGGCGCCTATGGTCGATCCGCTCCGCCCGGCCTGAGAGATGAGGGCCGCCCCTTCGTCCAGGAACACCGAGGCGTTACGGCGCACCTGGACCCTGACCTTCTCGCCCGCCGTTGGTCTGAGTTCCCCCGCTCGCCCGAGCCGCCGATTCTCCGCGTTGTCCGCGTAAACGCTCTCCTCGCCGCTCTCCTCACCGCTCTGGACGGAGGTGCCCATGTACAGCTCAATCAGCCCTTCCCCTGACCCGAGACCCACCCCGTCCGGGTAACCGTTCTCGCTGAGCCAATACGGGGCGGGGGTGAGTCGTCTACCGATCCCGTAGGCCGACGACTTACCGGCGCCGGAGCCACCGACCGGGCAGACCAGCGTGTTGAGTGACGCCGGGCCGAACCCGATGTCAGCGGTGACGCTGGGATCCAGGAACGAGGCCACCCGGGCGAGCACGACCCCCAGGACGGCGTCCGGACTGGCCATCTGCGCGTGCGCCGCCGCACGGATGTGCTTGAGGGCTGGGCGGGCATCCCAGAACTCGTCCGGGAGGTTGAGGGGCACGGAGCGGGTTTCAGTGCCTCTCCCGTCCCCTTCGTCTTTTGGGGGCGGCTCGCTCAGCAGAGCGTCCTCAAGACTCTCCGGCAGCTGAGCGGGATCGGCGTTACCCAGCTTCCCCAGGAAGGCGGGCTCGAGGTGACGGCCGTAAAAGTCCTGCCCATCGTCCATGAGCTCGGACCACCGCTCCATAACGCTCCAGGCCCAGTCCTCGCCGACCAGCCCGAGGTCAAGGAGCGTGTCGTTCTCCAGCAGCCCGGCGAGGCTCGCCGTCACCGACAGGGCGCCGTCATGCCACCCCGTCTCCTTGTCCCAGAGAGCGTCCAGCTCGGCGGTCATCCCCGCCACAGCCTTGTCGACATAAGCCCGCCCCCGGCCCATCGGATCCCCGCCCTCACCACTGGCTAGGGCGGCGGCTAGAGCCGAGCGTGGCGGCGAAGCGTTCCGTCGTGTCGCACGCGCTGGCCGTGCCGCCCGGGGCGCCCAGGCCACCAGGTCGTACAGCCAGTCGGGGGCGATGACGATGGGTGCGTCCTCGACCACCGAATAGCCCCCACTGGGAGGAGCCTTCAGATAGCCCGTCCCCGCGACGGCGTCGTTCACCAGCCGTCCCCCACGGGCATCGACGTGAGGCCCTAGTTCAGGTATGTGACCGGCTCCGCCGCGCACCCAGCCCTGCTCCGCCGTCAGGAGGAACCACAGGTGCATACCCCCACTCCCCGTCCTCGTAGTGAAGGTCTCCAGGTCGTCCCAGTCGCACTCGTCGTGCGAGTCGATGTACCCGTCAAGGTCCACCCACCCCTGGCCGCCGGTGACGAACGCGCCTCCGTCGCCGACGTCCAGGTCCACCCCCCAGCACCACTGGTCTGTCATCGGCGTCGGCCCCGTGATGACACCGAAGCCGTCACCCGGGCGAGCGGCCCACGGTTTGACGACCCCTCCCCGGAACTGGACCCTAGGGGCCTTTGTCTCAGCCGAGATGGGTATCCACAGAAAATCTTTTAGCTGCGCGGGACAGCCTTCGGGTTCGAACATCTCTGGTACACTCCTTAGCGCGAGTAGGTGAACGTTGGCCCCCACTCTCCGGGCAGAGGGTGGGGGTTGTTCTATGTCTGGGCCCGGTAATACGTGAAGGGGCTCCGATACGGGTCTCCATCTGGCGCATCCCGGTACAGAGCTTCTTCGCCATAGCTCCGCGCCATGTCCAGGTGTCCCAGAGCCTTCGACAACGCCTTGCCGAATTTCGACTCCGGGCCCGCGGAGGGGTAGGCGTTGAACACCTCCACGGACAAGGAAATAAGCTGAACCCTCATTTCATAAAGTTCAGAGGCAATCTCATCGTGGCGTTGAGCGGTCAGACGAGTTTTCTTAGGCATCAGCCTGATACCCTTTCCTTGAGTCCCGATCGTGCTTATGTGGCGCGTCCGGCACCCCTCACTCATCGGGCGCCGGGGCGAACAGCGCGTCCAGGTCGCCGACCCGGAACCTGACGGACTGTAGACCCATCACTTTGTGCTTGGGGATGCGCCCATCGCGCACCCAGTTGTCTAGCGTCGCCGTTGTCACGCGCAGGTACTCCGCCGCCTCGGCTCGGGTGAACCAGACTTGCTTCGGGGTGTCCATTTCTCCTCCTCAGGTGGTGGTGCCACCATACGCCTTTTGCAGGGTTGATGCAACCTTTTGCGCCGACTAGGCTCGTCCTCGACACCACCCCAAGACTGGGGGGGGCACCTCAATGAGTCTCAACTCGGTTCGTCGGGGATAAAGAGGGCTTCTCCTTGGCGGCTTCGCGGGCGGCGTTGAGGGCGTCGCGGGCGGCGTCGCGGGCGGCGTTGAGGGTGTCGAGGAAGTCAACGAAGGCTTCGCGGGCGGCGTCACGGGCATCGTCGAGGGCGGCGGCGTAGGCGACGTAGACGGCGTCGACGTCGGTGGACTCCAGGCTGGCCGTCGCGTCCCTCAAGGGGGACGTGGAGCGGGGCACCATCTCGGTCAAGATTCCTCCTTGGTGAGAGCGTCTGGGATGAAGAGGGCATCGATCTCGCTCAGCCTGAAGCGCGCGTTCTGGACCCCGGGGGTGGTGTAGCGGGTGATCCTGCCCTCGCGACGCCACCGATCGAGGGTGGCCGGGTGCACGCCGAGCCGCTCGGCGGCCTCCGCCTTGGTCAGCCACTCCTTGTTTTTTCCCATTCCCAAATCATAGGCCCTACGCGACGTTGCGCAAGTCTGTAGACCCACGTACCATTCCGCCCATGGACACAGACGCACTGGAAGTGGCACAGAAAGATCTCGACGAGGCCGCCGCGCTGGTCGCGAGCGCCCTTCAGGCCCTGATGACGTCCGCCGAACGGACGTCATAGGCGATCCGGTTGACAACAGGCTATAGCGACGGGTAATGTTGTCATTAACGAGCCACCCAGACAGGAGCATCCGATGAGCATCTTCACCCAGCCCGGGGACGTCATCCGGGGAACCGTTGTCAACGCGGAGATCTACCCGCCCCTGGATCCGGTGGCCGACCCCTACAACACCGAGAAGCGGGTGATCCGGGTCATCCTCGACGGCGGCCGGACGGTCACCGTCAACTGCTGGGGTCAGCAGTTCAAGGCCCTCAAGGAGACGATGAGGGCCGCCGACGTCGACGACCTCTACCCCGGCACCGCTTTCGCCGCCAAGTACGTCCGGGACGCCGAGATGGCGAATCCCAGATGGACGGCCCCCAAGGTGCTGGCATTCAGCATTAACGGATGCCGCCCCCGAAAGACCAAGGTCACGCCCGTGAACTGCGGTAGCCACATCGGCTACCGGTAACCGAAGGAGCAGGCGTTGAGAAAGCTGGCCCTGGCACTGGTCATGGCGTTCGGTGGCCTTTTCGTCACCGCGACACCCACCCAGGCCGCGACGAGATTCACCTTCGACGCTGGCCCTGAGCCTGCGATCTGGGATTACCCGACCGTTCTCAAGGGGCGGGCCTTGGATTCGTCGGCGCGGAGCCGGGATGTCACCATCGAGTTCTCCTTCCGGGTGTCCGGCCAGAAGAAGTACCGCTACCGAGGATTTGCCCACACGGATGCCAGGGGCAACTACTCGAAGAAGTTGTACCAGACCGTCTCCGGTACCTGGAGGGCGACCATGGTTCTCGGGGCCGGTACGACCAGGGCGGTCCGGTATGACTTCGTCAAAATGAAGCCTTTCAGCAATTACTAAGGAGATTCAGATGAGCATCAAAGACGCCATCGCAGCAAGTGGTTCCGGCGCCAGAACAGGAAAGCTGCCCAAGATCGGCGACACCCTGCGCGGCACCGTGATCAGCGCCGAGCTACGCCAGAAGCGAGACGACGACGGCAAGCTCGAGTTCTGGGAGGACGACAACCCGAAGCAGCAGGTTCTGGTCCTGTTGCAAACGGACCTGGACGAGGGTCCCGACGACGACGGTAAGGAAGACGACGGCAAGCGCACGGCGTACGTGAAGTGGTGGGGCGAGCAGCGCAAGGCGTTCCTTGCGGGCATCAGGGCCGCTGGTGCCGATGACCTCTACCCCGGCGACCTTTTCGCGGTGAAGTACATCGGGGACGGCGAAGCCGCGAAGAAGTCCTGGTCGGCCCCGAAGCTCCTCAAGTTCAAGATCACCCCGAAGCCGAAGGGCGCCGGAATCGCTGGTGAGGTGCGACAGCCGGTGGTCGAGCCGACGGGCAATGGTTTCGCCACTGCCCGTAAGCCACCGAAGACGGCGGTCGAGGCTTTCGGCCTGGGCGCCGACCAGTAGAAACGGGTACTCGCGATGGACTTCTTCCACAAGCACGATCCCCAGTGGGATTTCGAGGACGAAACAGAAGTGGTCTGGGAGCAGCTCACCTTATGGGATGAGGACGCTTGATAGTGCTCTGGCTGGCCCTGGGGGTCAACCTCTCATTCACGGCCGTTGTGATTATCGCCTGTCTGTTATCGGATGCGGGAGACTGAAATGAACTGGCTCGTTTTGATACTGGGCGCTTCGGCGCCCCTGACCTCCACTATCCTGGGGTTCGCCTTCGGGGCCCTGACGTGGTCAGCCGCTAGCGCCATCTCGAAATGGAAGGACCGACCATGAAGTTCAGGCTCTGGGTTGCCTTGATCATGTTGCTCGTCGCGACGGCCGCCGTACTGGCGCTTGTCTCGGGCGGCGACAGCGAGCCACCACCACCACCGACTCCGGCACCGACGACGTTCCTCACCTCCAGGGATGAGCTGGAGACTAGCCTCGGCGCTTCGATCCGGAAGAACTGGGAGAACGAGGGCGCGTCCACCTCTGTGACCGGGGTCAACTGCATCTTGCAAGACAAGGCGGTCCGGCAGTTCACCTGTCTCGTGGAGTACTACGACGAGACGGGGCACGCGGACAAACGGTTCGACGCCATGGTCCTCGTGTCAGAGGATGGGCTCGACTGGATCATGAGCCGCTGATGGCGCTCTACGAGTACGGCGCGGCGAAGCCTCTACCGGCGAAAGTCATGGCGGAGATCGCCGAGTTCACCAACCAAGGACTGGTGCACTGCATCTGCGGGTGTGGGCGCGAGCTGATCCGGTCGGGCTCTCGGCTGGCAGGCTTCCACCGGGGGAAGATGCCCGCTTCCAGGGGCCGTGTGGTCAGGTCCGCCATCTGCCTCTGTGGTTGCTTTAAGTCCCAGCACAAGCCACCCCTCGTCTGCGCCGGATGCGGGTGGTGTGAGACCTTTGAACAATAACCTGAACGCGGCCAAAGCTGCCAAGAACGACGAGTTTTACACTCAGTTCGTTGATATCGAGAAGGAGGTGATGGCGTATCTGGATTTCGACCCCGATGTCTTTCGGGGCAAGACGGTGTTGTTGCCCTGCGACGATCCGGAGTGGTCGAACTTCACGAAACTCTTCGCGCAGAGGTTCGAGGCGTTCGGCATCAAGAAGCTGATTTCCACCTCTTATGACAAGGAGGGGAAGCGGGGCAAGGTGTTCACCTTGCTGCCGGGTGGCAGGACGAATTTCCACGATCTGGAGTGGGAGTGGCTTCAGGGCGACGGCGATTTCCGCAGCGCGGAGGCTCGTGCGTTGCTGGCCGAAGCGGACATCGTGGTGACCAACCCGCCGTTCTCGTTGTTCCGGGAGTTCCTGGCTTGGGTGGTTGGAGCTGACAAGAAGTTCCTCATCATCGGGAGCATGAACGCGATCACCTACAGGGAGGTGTTCCCACTGATCAAGAATAACGAGATGTGGTTAGGGAACGGGTTTTCTGGCGGCAACGCGTGTTTCGCAGCTCCTGGCGCGGAATCTTTCAAGGAGTATCAGTCGGATACCGGTCTGGTGAAGTTCAGGAACGTCGTCTGGTTCACGAACCTAGACCATGGTCGCCGCCATGAGCCTTTGACACTGATGACCACGAAGGACAACCTACGCTACAACAGGAAGATGGAGGCGCTGGGAGAGTACCAGCGCTACGACAACTACGACGCCATCGAGGTGCCACAGACGAAGGCGATCCCTTCCGACTACGCCGGTGTCATGGGCGTCCCCATCTCGTTCCTCGACAAGTACTGCCCTGAGCAGATTGAGATTGTTGGCGCGACAGAAAGCGAGGGGAAAGGATTCTCTAACGGACTCTGGACCGGCGGGGCCGCACAGGCGGTAGTCAACGGCGAGCGAGTATACAAACGTCT
>SCVJ01000140.1 GCA_004322425.1 Chitinophagaceae bacterium | reverse complement strand
GCTCGACCCGCTCGACGACCTCGTCCAGCTCGATCCCGAGCGCACGCGCCACGAGCCGCACCTGGCCGCCCCAGATCATCGTCGGCACGCCGGGCAGCACCATCAGCGGCACCTGGTCCATCGGGCCGCCCATGCCGACCGACCCCCGCACCGCGTCGGGCTGGTCGTAGGTGGAGTAGTCGAAGAGCTCCTGGCAGCGCACCTGGTCGAGCGTCCCGGCGAGCCCGGAGAGCAGCACCGGCAGGACGTCGTTGGCCCAGCCTGGGTCGATCCCCGAGACCAGCAGCGCGGAACCACCTTCTGCGCAGGCCTTCTCGAGCGGGTCGCGCAGCTCTGCGGGCGCCGACCGCGGGTCGTACATCGCGTAGAGCGACGGTGTCACGACGACAGCGCCGGCGGCCAGCGCTCTCCGGATGTCGGCGGCCGCGTCGTCGGGGCGCAGGTCCCCGGAGGCGGCGTAGACGACGGCGTCCGGTCGGGCCCCGAGCACCCCCTCGACGTCATCGGTGAGCACGACGCCGAGCGGCTCGACGTCGGAGATGTCACCGGCGTCCCGGCCGACCTTCGCCGGTGTCGACGTGAGCACGGCAGCCAGTTCCAGCCCGGGGTGCGCCTGGACGGCGCGGACGGCCGCGCGACCGAGGTTCCCGGTTCCCCAGACGACCGTCCGGAGGCTCAACCGAGGCGCTCGATGATCGTGACGTTGGCCTGGCCACCGCCCTCGCACATCGTCTGCAGCCCGAAGCGGCCGCCGGTGCGCTCGAGCTCGTGCAGCAGCGTCGTCATCAGCCGCGCGCCGGTCGCGCCGAGCGGGTGCCCGAGCGCGATCCCGCCGCCGTTGACGTTGACCTTCGCGAGGTCCGCACCGGTCTCGCGCTGCCAGGCGAGCACGACGGAGGCGAACGCCTCGTTGATCTCGACCAGGTCGATGTCGTCCAGCGACATCCCGGTCTTCTTCAGCGCATGCGCGGTGGCCGGGATCGGCGCGGTGAGCATCAGCACCGGGTCGTCGCCGCGGACCGACAGGTGGTGGATGCGGGCGCGCGGGGTCAGCCCGTGCACCCGCACCGCCTCCGCCGAGGCGACCAGCAGCGCGGCGGCGCCGTCGGTGAGCTGCGAGGCGACCGCGGCGGTGACCCGCCCGCCGTCCTGGAGCGTCGCCAGCCCGGCCATCTTCTCCAGCGTCGTGT
>SCVJ01000040.1 GCA_004322425.1 Chitinophagaceae bacterium | reverse complement strand
CAAGGAATTAAGCCTTTGTTATAAGCTTGCTCAAAAGCACACTTAATAATGCCGCTTTCCTCTCTAATTCCATATACGCAGATTTCTGAATCATTGCCCAATGTGGGAGTTACCCAACCAAACTCTTTATGATACACATATTTTCCTTTTCGTTCGATTTCCTTTAATGAAGCTTCTGATAAATTTTCTTTTACTTGTTCAAACATTTCCACAATGATTTCCAATTCGTCTTCCGCTAAAGGTGCGCCTGCATCTCCTTCCTCGCAACAACCTCCTTTGCATTTTGCCAAATCGCATACAAATTGCTTCTCCACCACATCATCACTAATCAATTTATTGTCTATTATGATCACGTCAATTTTTTTGCAAATTTATGAATTAAGAATCTTTGCCATTCAACTTATCTGAAATATTGGATTCACGTTCTATTGCCAACGAAGTGTTTCAATGAGATGTTTTAGATCTTTTTTTAAAAATTCGTTGACGACACCTAACGAATCTTCATTGGGAATAGCATTAAAGTAAAGTGCTCCACGAAGAAAATGTTTAACAGAATCTGTAACAAAAAATTGATTGGCGGTGGCTGTATTCCCAGCTAGTGCAAAATAAATTCCTTCTATTTTATTCTGAGTTTTTATTGGAGTTGCCTCAATAGAAGATGCTTTGGAAGTATGTTGTTTATAACTCATAATGAAAGCATCGGAAATCAAACTGTCTAAACTATTTTTTTTGATTTCTTTATAACTTAAAAACACTCTTCCGGAAAATTGTGGAAAATCAATATTGATCCACCATGGATTTTCGGTAGCAGATCCAAAAAAAGTAGTGTCCTTAGTTATTACCGCATAAGTTGGATATTCAAAACTATAAGGATATCCCGGCGGATTAAATGTTTGGTACTTTTTATCAGGAAAATCAATCTTAAAATAACCTCGTTTTTTATCAACAGTATAGTTAGTATTACACGCATTGATGCTCACAAGGGGAATAAGGAAGAGTAAATAAAATTTATTTTTAATTTGGAAGTTGGTCTTCATTGCAATACAAATTTAGTTTAGTTACTGCAACTGCTTTAAATAATCATTGATGAATTTTGGAAACGCGTATTGAGTCAATTGCTTTTTTGAAACAAGTATCATTTCTTTTGTAAGTAATGGTTTGAGTAGCTTAATTTTTATAAGCCTACCATAAATCTTTTGATGTGATAATTGTTGATGTTGTTTTGGAGAAACGAGCTCAACGTCATAAAATCCTTTTTCTATGATCTCATTTCTCTTTGCCGTATTTATTATCTGTGCAGTTGAATTTTCCTTGGCTTTTTCAATTAAATTAAATTCGAACAAATTTCTCCAAATATCTTTTTCGACTCGTTGCCGTATATAAAATTTGTTTTTATATTTTAAGGCGAGAAAATAAAACCAACGAGTTTTTATTTTCAATTTCTTTCCCTTGTTCGGAAGTTTAGAAACGGCATTATTGATATACGCCATACAATGTTTTTGAAATGGGCAAACTAAGCACAATGGCGCAATGGGCTTACACACTATTGCTCCAAAATCCATTAATGCTTGGTTGTAATTACCTGGATTCTTTTTATCAAGTAACTCTTGTGCAATTTGGTTGAAATATTTTTTCCCTTCGGTAGAGTCTATTTCTTTGCCAATTCCAAAAACTCTTGCCAACACGCGAAATACATTGCCATCTAAAACAGCATGTGGAAGATTGTATGCAAAGGAAGCTATTGCCGCGGCTGTATAAGTTCCTACACCCTTCAATTGTAGAATTTCTTCATAAGTGTTTGGAAAAACTCCTTTTTTATTTTTCGAAATAAACCGCGCAGTTTCCAACAAATTTTTACAACGAGTATAATATCCAAGCCCTTCCCAAAGCTTAAATACTTTTTTATCGCTTACCCTTGCCAACTGCTGAATAACAGGAAATTGCTGAACGAATTTTTGATAATAACTCATCCCCTGTTCTACTCGGGTTTGTTGCAAGATGATTTCACTCAACCAAATTTTGTACGGATCTTTTTCCCCCTTCCAAGGCATTTGCCGCCTATTTTTTTCCTTATTCCACCGCAATAACAACGACCTGAATTTTGAAAACGTTTTAGAATTAATGATCATCTTTTAAAAAATTATTTTTCTATACTGTTGAATATCACCCTTTTTTGTCATACATTGTATCAAAATAACTGCTTTAAAAATTATTCTTTATGCGAAAAGCCGATTTAGTCAATCAGATTTCTGAAAAAACCGGTATCCCAAAAGTCGATGTGTTACTCACTTTGGAAACCATGTTTAAAGAAGTAAAAAGTACAATTATAAGTGGTGAAAATATTTATATCAGAGGATTCGGTAGTTTTATTACAAAAAAAAGAGCTGCCAAAATAGGACGAAATATCAAAAAAAATGTTGCCGTTCATATTCCCGCACATTATATCCCATCATTCAAGCCGTCTAAAGAATTTGTAGCTGAAGTAAAAAAGTTAGTTGCTCCTAAACCCGACTCAGGGCCTGGAAATGAGTAGATGTTTTAACTTTAACTTTCCCTTATTTTCATTTTATTAATTTAACTTTGCACAAAATTTCTCTGTGCAAAAATCTCAATGGATTGTAGTATTAACAGCAATTGTAGCAATTGTTATTTTATTTTTTCTTGTCAAAACCACTCCTTCTATTCCTTCAAAAACAAATGTCGTAACCCAAAAAATTCCCTACGAGCTAAGTATCGACTCCATCCTTTTTCATGCAAAAGAAAAATTGCAACCGGAGCAAAATAATTGGTTGAGCACTTTGGAATTATCTATAACCAGAGGCGATGTAAAAAAGCAGCAACTCGCGGTTTATCACCAGCTTGCTCATTTTTGGAAGGATTCGGCTCGAATCTTTGAACCATACGCTTGGTATGAAGCCGAAGCTGCCAGGTTGGAAAATTCCGAAAAAAGCCTCACCTTTGCTGCCCATTTGATTTTGGACAACCTGCGTGGCGAAGAAAACCACCAGCTGAAACAGTGGAAGGCCTTACAGGCCAAAGATTTGTTTGAAAGGTCTTTGAAGATAAATGCTGAAAACGATTCCTCCCAAGTTGGGCTTGGTGCTTGTTTTATTTTTGGTGAAATTTCCGAAAACCCCATGGAGGGTATTCAAAAAATACTAAAAGTAGTAGAAAAAGATAGTACAAATGTTTTTGCTCAACTGATATTGGGGCACGGATCGGTAATTTCAGGACAGTACGATAAAGCAATTATAAGGTTTGGTAATGTTGCTCAATTGCAACCAACTAACCTTGAGGCTATTGTTATGTTAGCAGAAGTGTATGAAAGGAAATCCGATAAAACTGCTGCCATAAAATGGTATCGAAAAGCGGCAGCCTTGGTTAATAATCCTGATGTTTTGGCCGATATCGAAAATCGTATTGCAGATCTTAGCAAGTAAACTTATTTTATAAACTGATTTAAAAAATTTAAAATGCCTTCTGGTAAAAAAAGAAAACGCGGTAAAATGGCTACGCACAAGCGTAAAAAAAGACTTAGACTAAACCGTCATAAGAAAAAGGGCAAATAATATTTTCGACACTGCTCCCTATTAATAAGGGAGCAGTGTCGAATTGCATCCGTATTGGATTTTCATTTATACTTTCTGAAAATCACTTTCTGCAACCTATTATATTTTCCATACGGCTGCTGCTTCTATTTCTGCTTTTACTACAGTAGGCACAAAGCCTATTTATTTTGAACAAAGAACTTATTATCAATGTCGTCCCACAGGGAGTGGAATTAGCACTGCTGGAAGACAAAAAACTAGTAGAACTTCACGATGAAAGAAGTGATGCTCGCTTTTCTGTAGGAGATTTTTATCTCGGAAAAGTGAAAAAATTAATCCCCGGTTTAAACGCAGCATTTGTAGATGTTGGGTTTGAAAAAGATGCGTTTTTGCATTATACGGATTTGAGCCCTTACGCCAAATCGTTACTAAAATTTACTCACGCTTCCATTAACTATACTGATGATGGAATACCTGATTTTGCGAAATTTCATAATGAAGCAGATATTGTAAAAACTGGGAAAATAAATGAAGTACTTCCCGGAAAGCCCAATATTTTGGTTCAGATTTTAAAAGAACCCATTTCGGCAAAAGGTCCCCGCCTCAGTTGCGAACTTTCCTTACCGGGAAGATTTGTGGTACTCACTCCATTTAATAATATTGTGGCTGTTTCCAAAAAAATCCATTCTTCCGAAGAAAGAAAAAGATTGCAAAAAATTGTGGAAGCTATCAAGCCTAAAAATTTCGGAGTAATTATTCGCACCGCAGCCGAAGGGAAAAAAACTGCGGAATTACACGAGGATATTATTGCTCTTTCGGAAACATGGAAAAATATTCAAACGAATTTAAAAGGTGCTGTACCGCCCAGTAAAATTTTAAGCGAGCAAACTAAAACTACCAGTATTCTTCGCGATTTACTCAATGCAGATTTTAATAAGATTGTTGTTAACGATCGAGGAATTTATCAAGATGCAAAAACTTATATTCAACGAATTGCACCCGACAAAACTGAGATTGTTACTTTCTATCAAAGCGATTCTCCCATTTTCGATTCTTTTGGTATCACCAAACAAGTAAAAGCTTCTTTTGGTAAAACAATAAATCTCAATAGTGGCGCTTATTTGATTATTGAACATACCGAAGCGATGCACGTGATAGATGTGAATAGCGGCTATAAAAGCATTAGCAATAATCAAGAACAAAATGCATTTGAAACAAATTTAGAAGCAGCTGAAGAAATTGCAAGGCAATTACGGCTACGCGATATTGGAGGAATTATCGTCATTGATTTTATTGATATGAAGCTTCCTGACAATAAAAGAAAGCTAGCAGAAGCTATGGAGGCGTACATGCAATCGGATAGAGCAAGACACACGCTTTTACCAATTTCAAAATTTGGATTATTGCAAATTACGCGTCAACGAATGAAGCCGGAAATGAATATTAATACGCAAGAGCAATGCCCGAGTTGCAGCGGTACCGGAAAAATTTCTTCTACGCTTATCTTGGAAGATGAGATGGAAAAAAATCTTTCTTATCTTTTCACTCACCAACACAATAATCTTACACTTGCTGTTCATCCAATTGTTCATGCTTATCTAACGAAGGGTTGGTTGTGGTCTATTTTCTCGAAATGGAAAAAGAAGTTTAAGAAAAAATTATTGCTGCGATTGGACACCAATTATCACCTGACCGAGTTTCATTTTTTTGATGGCCATGATGAAGAAATAAAACTATAATTCATAAAAAAATTTACTGTTCTAAAATCAAAAAACCCCTCAATTGAGGGGTTTTTCTTTTGCAGTTAGTCTTAGTCTTCGTCTTAAACTTTTATTAATCTAAATAAATACGTTCCGTAGTTAGTAGTTCCAACGTGGTGGTTCAACGTAAGGGTAATTGTACCCGTACAAGAGAATAACCAGTTATTAGTACCACTTGACTTACAGAAAATATTGGTAATGCCGTAATTAAGATAATCACCATAGTTTTGGTCGGCAACAGTAGCAGCACCAGTAGCAGCAGCAACAGCAACCACAACAGGCCTTGCCGGTGCAGTTAACCACATCATAGGGAAAGTAACACCAGTTGCGCCAACGGTTACATCAACTAAATCACCGGGAGAATAATCTGCCCAATCGTCTTGTAGTACACGAAATTTAACCGTATTTCCCACTCCACCAATAGAAGCCGGCAAATAAGGACAAACCACTACAGTTGTCCAAGTTAGGGCCATATTGTAATTGGGGTTTCCGGAGAATTCACCAAGTGTGTTTGAAAGATCCCAAACACCACCGTCTTTAGTTATTAGCTGATTGTACAGTGTATAACTTTGACCAGTTACTAATGAAGTAGGTGGAATACCTAAAGCAGCTGCAATTTCAGTTGCTTTTACATTTAAATCAATATCGGTATTAGGAGTTGGGTAAGCAACTTCTTTTACCAATTTCCATGTACTTCTGTTTGCAGTAGCTGCTCCAGCAGTAACATAAATTTTTATTTTATCAAGTGGCTTACCGTATTCTTTTACAGTAATACTTACTGTAGTAGTGTTAAGGTTTGCATAATCGATAATCAAATTGGTTGTCTTACTTAATGTTACATAAGCGCCAATACCCAACTGCTCGTAGGAAGAAATTCCTGCTAACTCTTTCTTTCGGCAAGAGCTTATGTTGGCTACAACAGCGATTATTAAGATGAACGATAATATTCTTTTCATTTTATTACGTTTTAATTTTATTATTTAATAAACCCTGCTGGATTATTGTCCCAATATACTTGAACTGCAACACCTGGCTTTTGTGCGGCATTCTGATTCAAGTTTACGTGAACTGATGGATAAAAATGAGAACGGATGAAAGATCCGGGTGAGGCTAAAATTGTATATTGTAAATTGCTTGGTTTACCGGTTCTTCTGTAATTATTATAAGTATCAACACCATTACCCCAAAGGGCAAGATAGTATTCTTTCATAATCACGTCCATTCTTTCAGCATCAGTAGTTGCAGCGGCATAAATACCCATAACTTTTGCAACATAAGCATCAAGTTGAACTTGTGTTGGAACATAAGCAGGATCAATTGCAGTAGCAGCACCAATTGATGCGGCAAATCCCATTACTTTAGTAAAGGAACCTCTGATACCATTAGCAACACATGCATCTGCTGCACCAGCACCTAATCCTAGGGCTAACTTAGCTTCCGCTTTTAAGAAGTCTGTAAAGAATGAAGACCAAATGGGTTGAATTCCTGCACCTTGACCACCTTTGTTTAAACTAACAGAAGTACCTTGGTTGCGGTCAAAATCTCCACCAAAAGGATAAATACCTACAGTGGAACGAGTAGGACCATCAGGCGGAATACCACTTCCATCACCATGATCACGACCCCAGAAACCAGAACCAATCAAACAATACGGCATATCTGCGGTATAATGCGCTGGTTTTGGAGCATAAGCACAAGAAGCTGAGTTTACGTTAACATCGGCATAGTTGATACGCTGACGATAGATATAATAACGTGCACGAGGATCGCCTTGAGCAGTTAATGGATTGTTTGTGAAACTTCCTTTTAGAGGATCTCTAGCCAATGCCCACATAAAATGTGTTCCCATATAATCTCCAGCACTTCCAGTTGAAGTATAATTAGAATTATAACGAGGATGACGACTATTAGGAGCAGCTTGCTTTGTAGAATATTTGAATTCAAAATCTTCAGCCGGAGTGTCAATCAAATCATTTTCAGTTAATAAAGCAGCAATCTTAGCAGACGCCGTGTTATCAACCAAGCGAGTTGTCATGTAGGCTCTTAGCTTCAGTGTTTTAGCAAGTGTAATCCATTTTGCCTTTCCTGTAGCATTGCTAGCACCATAATACAAATCCTGAACACCTGGATAAGAACCAGGAACAGGAGTAAGTACTGCAATGGCTTCGTCTAACAAAGTAATGGAAGCGGCATAAACATCCTTACCGGCATCTACCTTAGGGTTTGTATTACCATCTCCCAAGTTAGCTTCGCTGTAAGGTACATTACCAAACATATCTACCATCGTCATCATGGTATAAGCTTTCATAATTTTTGCCATTCCTACATTCACAAACTTTTTCTGACTGGTTGCAATGGGAATCAATGCATTTACGTGCTTATTTATTTGTGTGTAAGCAGTACTCCAAATTCCATCAAAGTCTTGGGGTACATAAGCGTTAGAATAAGTAGGCCCGTACATAACAACCTGACGAGTTACTTGCATTCCATAACTAGAAGCTGTATTAAAGAAACCGGCAAAACTTAGCTGAACACGGCTCATATATAGATCCGCATCGGCAGAAGCCGGATTAGGGGAGTTTGGACTGTCCATCATCCCTTCAAACTTATCGTCTACTTTTTGACAGCCAGTTAATAAACCGGCAGCAGCGACAAGTGCAATTAGTGTTTTTCGAATTTGTTTCATATCTCTTTGTTTTATTAGGTTAGAAGGACAGTCTTAAACTCACACCAATACGGCGAGAACTAGGACCTGTTAAGAATTCCAAACCACGTACGCTACTATTAGCAGCAAGACTTGATGTTTCAGGATCGAATCTTGTGTACTTAGGGAAATTGGGTGCATTGTACCATAAATTTTGACCAGAAACTGTGAAAGATGCTGAACCAAAAGGCAGCTTTTTCAACATAGCATCAGGTAAATTATAGGATATTGACGCTTCGCGCAATCTGATACAAGTTGCATCAAAAACAGATAAGTCGTTAGCACCAAAATATCCGCTTATATTATTAAAGTAAGCACGGCTTGCACTTATTTGTGTTGTGTTTGGAGTACCATCTGCATATACACCAGGAAGAATCAAAGGAAGTTTTCTGTCGAAATCAACGTCTTTAGTTAAACCACGACCAGTAAGGGTTGCAGCTGTAATAGACATCATATCTCCACCTTGTGTCCAATCCCATTGCATGCGGAAACTGAATTCTTTCCAGCTAAGAGTACTGATACCGGAAAGTTTGAAATCAGGTGTAGGATCACCAATAATTCCAATATCGGTAGAGGCAACATAGTCTCCATTACCATCTACAATACGCTGTCCAGTTTTAGCTTCTCTTGTAGCATAAGAAGCTTGAATAACACCAAGAGGTTGGCCGTTCATGGCAAACAATCCTTGGTTAGTAAATCCGTCAATAACAATTTGCTTCACATCTGCTGGAAGATTGGAAACCAAACTACGGTTTACTGTAAAGTTTGCATCCACCTGCCATCTAAGGTTTTTGCTTCTTATTACATTATATCCTAATGCAAGTTCAATTCCTTTATTTTGAACATCACCGGCATTAATCTGTGTAACTGAAAATCCAGTTGCAGGATCAAGATCGCGATTCAAAATCTGATCTTTAGAAAGTCTTCTATAAAAAGTAAGGTCAACATTAACTCTGTTGTTAATGAATTTACCTTCAATACCCAATTCAATTTCTCCCATTAACTCGGGTTTCAAATCTGGGTTTGCCAAACGGTTGCTTATACTATTAACGTTAATTACTGTTCCAACTCTATCAACAAACACGTTTGTTGCAATAGAAAGGTTAGGTCTTGTACTGTACGGGCTACCAAAGTTTGCACTGGTAGAATATCCTGCACGAATTTTCAAGTAGTTAACCATTTTGCTTCCTTTCAAACTCTCCAACGCTGAAGTTGGGATAAACGAAACACTACCACCTGGATAGAAAAGAGAACGATTATCTTTTTCTAAGTTAGAAGAAATACTATTTCTTCCACCTACTGTAAAGTATAAATATTCATTATATCCAAACATAGCTTGTGCAAAAGTTCCAATAGTTTGAGTCTGGCTCTTGTAGTCCAAACCCCCACCATCTTCGCTTGCATTTTCATGAACAATAAAGTTGTCATGATCAAACAAACCAAAAACCAACTGCTGTGTACTCTTCATACCTTGTTGGTTATATTGTCTTTCTTGAGAGTTAACACCGGCATCTAAATTCAAATTCCAATTTGAATTTAATTTAGGATTCCAGTTGGCAATCAACGTGTGATCCCAAATAGAACTATGCCCATCAACTGTTCTGTAAAAACCAAGCGTGTACTGGCTTCCACCATCTACACCCCCTTTATTTGCTTGAGCACTGCTATACTCACTATAATTATCGTAACCCACGCGGTATGAAATACTAGTATTATCACTAATGTCATATTTCATTTGCATGTTTCCGTAGATACGATTTACGCTTTGACCGTTTGTAGCATTTTTGGTTGTCCAAATTGGATGCTGAATATCATTACCGCTTCTGTAATAAGTACTACCCTTCGTTAAAGGGCTTTCCCAAGGTAAGCCAATCATGTCCACACTCACAGGTGTATATATTAAGTCGCCAAAAACAGAAGGAGCGCCAGCACCACTACCATAACTGGTAGCCGTAGGAGGGCTTCTAAAGTTTGTTTGAGCAAAATTGAAAGTACCACTGAAAGTAAAATTATTACTCAACTTTGCAGTTCCACCCATACCAAAGTTATTTTTATAAACTCTGTTACCGGGAGTAAATCCTTCATCATCCATATAAGTATAATTCGCGCTGAAATTACCTTGACTTCCAGAAGAAGACATTCCTACAGAAGTAGTTTTTACAACTCCTTTGCGGAAAAAACGCTCAACACTATTATATGCCTTGTATTCATATTTTGCGCCTGTAAATTGAGGGAAAGAAAAATCTAGAGCGTGGTCTTGAACGCCAAAAACACCACGATCGTAAGGGTGATTCACCAACGGTGCTGGATCTGTAATATAAGCACCCCAATTACTAAAGAATGCCAACCCTAAGCTTTGGTCAAAACCACCGCCGTAATGTTGCTGATATTCTGGTAAGTTAGCTACTTCGTTTATGAAAATGGACTGTGTAGCAGTAACCTCCATTTTTTTATTTGCCTTTCGAGTAGAACTATTTTTTGTAGTTACTAAAACCACACCATTTCTTCCCAACTCACCATAAAGTGTAGTGGCGCTCAATCCTTTCAATACACTGATACTCTCAATGCTGTTAGGATCAAGATCTAAAAAACGGCTAGAGGTAATATTACCGTAAGTAAAGTTTGATTGATTGTTTGTAGATGCGTCAAAAGGAACTCCATCAACAATAAACAATGGTGTAGAGTTACCAGAAATGGTGCTTACTCCACGGATTAGAATTTGTGTACCACTACCGGAAATACCGCTGGTACCCAAAACGTCAACGCCGGGTGCTTTACCACTTAGCAAACGAATAACATCCGATTCCGGACGTTGCTCCAATGCTTTTTTATCTACTGTTGCTACTGCATAACCAAGTGCTTTTTTCTCGCGCTTGATACCCAATGAAGTTACAACTACTTCAGAAATTTCTTCTGATGCAGCGGCCATACTAACAGTGGCTGCGTTGTTTGATGAAACTTCCCTACGAGTGTATCCAATACTTGTAAGAACTAATGTGGCATCTTTTTTTACTTGTAATTTAAAAGCACCAGTAGCATTGGTTGTTGTACCAACACGTGTACCTTTTTCAGTTACAGAAACTCCAGCAATAGCGTCACCTTTTTCGTCGGTAACCCTGCCGGACACTTCAACGGTTTGAGCCATAACCGTGTTAGCAAGCAGAACAAAAATTCCTGCAAGCAATAGCAGTCGTTTTCTCATTTTTTAAAAGTTTTGTGATTGAATTTAGAATCCAAATATAGGGTATGTATATTAAAATCCAAATATTTGTTAAAAAAAAGACAAGGAGAATTTAAATTTAGCTGCTTTGGTTAAAAGATAATTATACACTTACTTTTTAACTTCTGTCCCTGCTGCCCATATATATCATTATATATTGAAATAAAGTAACTACGGCTGCCAAGGCGGCAACAACATAAGTAGTAGCTGCCCAAGTAAGAGCATCTTTGGCCATTGGGTATTCTTCAAAATTGGTAATATTTGTTCTATCTAGCCAAGCTAAAGCCCGGCGACTTGCATCAAATTCTACAGGCAACGTAACCAATGAAAACACAACCGTAACTGCCATCAGACCTATTCCAATAAGTAATAATGATGTATTTCCGGATGCCGCCAATATTACCCCTATTATTAATACAATATTTACTAGCCCTGAGCTCTTTTGTACAATCGGTACCAAACGGCTGCGCAAGGTCAACCAATTATAATCGGTTGCGTGTTGTACGGCATGCCCACATTCGTGTGCCGCCACTGCAGCTGCTGATACGCTACTGCCCGAAAAGACATCTGGACTTAAGTTTACTGTTTTATTAAGCGGATTATAATGATCAGATAAAAATCCTTCTGAAGAAATTACTTGTACATCGTAAATCCCGTTTTCGCGCAGCATTTTTTCAGCTACTTGTTTTCCCGTCATTCCATTGGCAAGCATTACCTTGGCATATTTGGCAAATTTTTTCTTGAGAATCATCGAAACCAATAGACTAATAACAATGAACAGGATGGAAACAAGCATAATTGAAGGTGTCATAGTAGGAGTTTTAAGTTGTGTTTAGGCGTCTATAACAAAATTAATTCCAAATTGCTGGTAATACAAAAAATCAATTTTTTTGTCAGTCGGAAAGGCCTTAATGACATTTGCTGCTATTTTTTATTTGTCGCATTTAAAAAACACCAGTTTCGCTTTAAAAATTAGATTAATTCTTTAGTAATTTATTGACTCTTAATAACTTACATTAATTTGGCTCTCCATTTTAGAAATCACTCTTTATTAATTAACAAAAAAAATTATTTTGAAAATTCCGCCAGAATTGTAATTTAGTGCCAGAATTTAATGGGTTAGTAAGTAAAAGGGCC
>SCVJ01000039.1 GCA_004322425.1 Chitinophagaceae bacterium | reverse complement strand
ATTAATCCCACAAGTCCATCGACAAAACTTAATATTTGGGTTTGTAATCTTGGTGGTGGAATTTTGGGTTATGCTCAATTTCCTGGCGGAAACCCTGCAACAGATGGAATTGTTTTGGATGATAATGCAACCGGAAATGTTGGAACAGCCGCAGCTCCATTTAATAAAGGAAGAACAGCCACTCACGAAGTGGGGCATTACTTAAATTTGCGACATATTTGGGGCGATACAAACTGTGGTAACGATTTTGTTGGCGATACACCGCTGCACAACACCTATAATTTCGGATGCCCGTCCTATCCGCATTATAGTACTTGTTCAGGAACGCCTATTGAAATGACGATGAATTATATGGATTATACCGATGATGCCTGCATGTATATGTTTAGCGCCGGACAAAAAACAAGAATGCAAGCCGTATTTGTGGTGGGAGGCCCTCGAAATAGTTTGGCACAACCCTGATAGTAATTCTACAATTCAAAAGAAATTAATTGATTTACTGAATAGCAAATTTCAATACCACGTCTTTCATGGCTAAAAGATAATATCCTTTTTGCCAGTTTGACGTTTCAATAGTTTGATTTCCCCTTTCAAAACTTTTTGAAAAAATTTGCTGCCCACTGGCATTGTAAATTGTTACATAAGCACTCTGCTCCAAATAAAACATTAGTTGGTTATTTCGAATATTATTTTCTTTCAGTTTAATATCATTTGCGAAAATAGAGTGATAAAGTTTTCGAACAGGACTATAAATAAAACTTCCGTCGCTGTCCACTAATTTAAGTCTATAAAAATTTAAACCGATTAACGTGTTGCGGTGAATGAAAGAATAGGAGCGAACTGAACTACTAAAGCCTGCAGCCCTTACTGAATCAATCTTTTTCCATTGGAGACCGTCAGCACTGTGCTCAACGGTAAAATAACTGCTATTGGATTCACTGACTGTTTCCCATTTTAGTATGGACGATTGCTGTTCTCGTGTAACATTAAAATTTGTCAATTTAATGGGTAAAACAGCTGCAAAAACAAACCCTGTTTTAGATCCTGTACCACACGGATTACTAACGGCTACTGAACCACTAACTGCATTAGCGGGGACAACGGCATCAATTCTAATAAAAGCTGTTGCGGTCGCATATGATGATGCCGCCGCATAAGACACTACTGTTTTGCTAAAAGAGGTAGCAGAAATACCACCAAAACTGACACTTGAAGCATCTATAAAATTACTTCCCAATATGGAAACAACATTGCCTGCCGATGCCGTAGCAGGAGTAAAACTTCCCACATTCGGAGCTAAACTCTCACCCGGATCTAATAACTCGCATCTATATTGATCAGTTGGTTCAGTTGAGTAAGTGTCCCCAAAAAATACACACGGGCACATACAAGTGTAATAGCCTTGTTCGGCCGCCGAAGGGCGACCACCATTAAAGCAGCCGTGAGTAAAAGTAAACCCATTCATGCTTCCAGAACCTAAATTATTTGTAACAGTTATATTACCTGTTCCTCCACCGGGCCCTACATAAGCCCGAATTTCTGTAGCACTAATAATACTAAAAGTTAAAGCGTCATAGCCACCAAAGGTTACCGAAGTTGTATTCGAAAATCCTGTTCCGGTAATCGTAATAAGTGTAGCGGGTACGGCTGTTGAGGGCGAAAATGAGCTAATGGATGGCTGTGCTAAAAGTCGGAAAGAAGTTATAAAAAAACAGAAAAGTGAAATGAGTATTCTCCCTTTCATAGTTAATGGTTTGAGTTATAATCTTAAATTACTAGTGAATATATTAAGAAATAATGTTGCTCCCAAAATAAGGGTGCAGTATCTCGGGAAGTGCAATTCCATTTGGAGATTGATTGTTCTCTAATAGACAAGCCATTATTCGCGGCAAGGCCAATGAACTGCCATTTAAGGTGTGCGCTAATTGCATTTTTCCGTTTTCATTTTTGAATCTTATTTTCATTCGGTTGGTTTGAAAAGTTTCAAAGTTTGAAACGGAACTTACTTCCAACCATTTTTCTTGTGCGGCACTGTACACTTCAAAATCGTATGTTAGTGCGGAAGCAAAACTCATATCACCCCCACAAAGTTTTAAGATTCGATAACGAAGATTCACGCTTTTTAATAACTGCTCAACATGCTCTACCATTTCGTCAAGTACTGTATAGCTTTTGTCGGGATGAACAATTTGAACAAGTTCAACCTTGTCAAACTGATGAACTCTGTTTAGTCCGCGAACATCTTTTCCAAAACTGCCCGCCTCTCTTCTAAAACAAGGTGTGTAAGCCGTCATTTTTATCGGAAGTGATTCTTCTTTCAAAATTTCATCGCGGTAAATATTGGTTAAGGGTACTTCCGCAGTCGGAATCATATAAAAATTGTCGGCTGGCATAAAATACATCTGTCCTTCTTTGTCGGGTAGCTGCCCCGTTCCATAAGCGCTGGCTTCATTAACCATAAAAGGCGGCAAATATTCGGTATAACCCGCATTTATATTATAATCTAAAAAATATTGAATTAAGGCTCGCTGCAATTTTGCACCTTTCCCTTTGTATAAAGCAAAGCCACTACCTGTAATTTTTGCACCTGTTTCAAAATCTACTAGATCATATTTTTTTATAAGATCCCAATGCGGAACGGCGGATGAATACAGTTTACAGATGTCTCCTCCTTCTTTAACGATTATATTATCTGTAGGAGTAGTTCCTTTTGGCACTAATTCGGAAGGAAGATTGGGAAGTTTTACTAACGATTCGTTCAACAACTTTTCAATTACCGCCAATTTTTCTGAAATTGGTTGAAGAGTTTCTTTTAATCCAGCAACTTGTTGTTTGGCAATTTCTACTTTATCCTTTTCTCCTTTGGCAATCAGTGTTCCGATTTCTTTTGATGCTACATTCACTTTTGCTTGTGTGATATCAAATTCAAGTTGTAGTTTTTTGCGTTCGTCATCACAAACTAGAATTTCATCTACAAGGTGAATGTCTTTAAAATTTTTTACAGCAAGTCGTTGCTTTACTAACTCGCTATTGTTTCTTATAAACGATACCTGCAACATCTAAAAAAATTTGCAACAAAGATAAAGGAGAACGAAGAAGCAAAATGCTGTCGCGTATCTTTGCTCACATGCAACCGAACGATGATTTACAACAACGCTGGTGGAATATTGAAGCAAAATTGGTAGAACGATTTGGGAAAAAACCAGATTTGGAATCGATACTGTTTCTTATTGGTGTTCAAAAATTTGGGAAGATAAAAGGGAAATTTACCAAAGAACAAAAACAAGATTTGATTCATATAGCTATTTGTAGTTTGCTGGAACCCAGTGGTTATTTTGAATTTGAAAAAACTGACAATGAAGGATGGCCGCACTTTCGACCATTAAAATCAATGCCCAACATGAATGCAATTGAGCAGGAAAATTTTTTGAAAGACCATATTCTTTTATATTTTCAACAACATGATTTTTAATCTATGAAAAAATATTACTTACTACTTTTCGGTTTATTTATTATAGCTAGCAGCTTTGCTCAAAACGAAGTAGTGGTAAAAAAAAGAGACCGTAAAAAAGATATCGAGCTACAGACAAGCTTGGGCAATATTGTCATTCGACTATCGGATGCAACTCCGCTTCATCGCGATAATTTTTTAAAGCTGGCCAAAAATGGTTTTTACGATAGTGTTTTGTTTCATCGGGTTATTCAAAATTTTATGATTCAATCCGGCGATCCCAATAGCAAAGCCGCAGAAAAAGGAAAGCCCTTAGGAAATGGAGGACCGAGTTATACAATTCCTGCTGAATTTAGCCCCGAACTTTTTCATAAAAAAGGAGTTGTAGCGGCTGCTCGAATGGGCGATAATGTTAATCCCAAAAAAGAAAGTAGCGGCAGCCAATTTTATATTGTGCAAGGAAAACTTTTTACTGATGAAGGGCTTGATTCCGTTGAAAGAGTTCGATTAAATGGAAGAAAATTATCTGCAGCCCACAGAGAATATTACAAAACTATTGGTGGTACGCCACAATTAGACCAAAATTATACCGTATTTGGTGAAGTAATAATAGGAATGGAAGTAGTAAATACTATTGCAGCCACTCCAACTAGTAAAGGCACGGATAGAGATCGCCCCTTAGAGGACATTAGAATCATTTCAATAAAAATGCTAAAGAGAAAATGAATTTATTTTTGAAAGAATTACTTTGATTTCGTCATCTTTGCAACTCAATATTTTAATATGAATTTTCCTGCAAATCTTCGTTACACTAAAGAACACGAATGGATAAAATTGGAAGGTAATATTGCCACAATTGGCATTACTACTTTTGCTCAAAGAGAATTGGGCGACATTGTTTATGTAGAAGTTGAAACCATTGGAAAAGCATTAACTGCCGGAGCTATTTTTGGAACGGTGGAAGCTGTTAAAACTGTTTCTGATTTATATCTTCCTGTAAATGGAACTGTAACGGAACTGAATCACGCACTTGCAAATGCGCCCGAGTTGGTTAATACTGATTCATACGGAGAAGGTTGGATGATAAAAATGATTGTTGATAATCCAGCGGAAGTTGAAGCGCTAATGGATGCTTCGGCATACGAATCACTAGTTGCTTAAAAAATAATGTTATATTAAATAACTGCGGATGATTAATTGCATCCGCTTTTTTATTTTCATTCATTTATCTTTATTTATAAACTTTCTTTTTTGAAAAATCGTAAAATCAGTTTTTTACCGGCTAACCTCTGGCTGCTATTTATTACTTTCTTATTGTGCATCCCCGGCAGTAATCTTCCTTCGAAATTTTCAATCGAATGGTTAAATGATATTTGGTTCGATAAATGGGTTCACATAATCCTTTTTACTGTTTTGGTTTACTTATTTTGTTGGGCCGATTTTCATAGCAAAAAACCAATAGCCTTTTATTGGTTTGCAATTTTGGGAGTTGCTTATGGAGTTTTACTTGAGTTGGTTCAGCATTTTTTAATACCACAACGATCATTTGAGTTGGGAGATATTGTAGCGGACGTTATTGGTTGTTTACTGGCAGTAGTTATTGCAAAACAGAAACTTACAAAATAAAGAAACCCCTGTAGAAACAGGGGTTCAAACCAAAACTAACTGCTTATGAGAAAATCGACTTTATTGTAAAAAGAACTAATTATCTCTTAAACGCAAATTTACAACCAATAGTGTGACACTTATTGTTAATAAAAGTTTAAAGAATTGATAAGTGAGTAGAAATGTTTGTGAAATTGATATTGCTTCGTTGTGACAATTAAGCCCCTGCTGATTTTGGGAGCCAAGCCCTTTGACCTTGATTTAGTCCTGTTTGGTCAACTTTTCAGAATTTTCAGCAAATTGTAACGCATCAATAAACTCCTGAATATCACCGTTCAGTATTGCCGGAAGGTTATAAGAGGTAATATTGATGCGATGATCAGTAACTCTTGCCTGTGGGTAATTGTAGGTTCTTATTTTAGCACTCCTGTCGCCGGTGCTTACTAAACTTTTTCGATGGCGAGAAATTTCATCTTCTTGTTTTCTAACCTGTGCTTCATACAGTTTAGTTCTCATCATTTGCATTGCTTTTTCACGATTACCAAGCTGGCTTCTTTCAGTTTGGCAAATGATAACAGTTCCCGTTGGTAAGTGAGTGAGCATTACCTTGGTTTCCACTTTGTTTACATTTTGGCCACCCGCTCCACCACTTCGCGAAGTTTCCATTTTTACATCACTTTCTCTCAATTCAAAATCCAGCTCTTCGGCTTCGGGCATAACAGCCACCGTTGCTGCTGATGTGTGAACACGACCACTTCCCTCTGTTGCCGGTACTCGTTGTACTCGGTGTACACCACTTTCAAATTTTAATATCCCGTACACTTCATCGCCAATCACTTCTAATTGAACTTCTTTGTAACCACCTGCACTCCCTTCACTTTCGCTTAAAATAGTTGTTTTGAAACCTCGTCTTTCGCAGTAGCGTATATACATTCTTAATAAATCGCCGGCAAAAATACTGGCTTCATCTCCTCCAGTTCCTGCTCTAATTTCTATAATAGCATTCTTATCATCTTGCGGATCTTTTGGAATAAGCATTTGCCGAATAGCTGACTCCATTTTTTCTTTTTGTACTTCCGAACCGGGTAGTTCTGCTTTGGCCAACTCTCTTAATTCTTCATCATTTCCTTGTAATGCTTCGGTGTACAAAGCAATATCTTCAATTATTTTTTTGTAATCGTTGTAAGCCACTACTATTTTTTCCAAGCTTCTGTATTCTTTGCTTGTTTCTGCAAATCTTTTATTATTGCCAACAATTTCAGGATTGGTTAATGCAATTCCCAACTGGTCAAATCTGGCTCTTATGGCCTCTAGCTTGTCTACCATTGCAATGCTTTATTTTTATACCCCCGTTAAAAGAAGTAAGGGCGCAAAGTTAAAAGAAATCAAAGCATGGAATATAGAAAGTTCAAAGCAGATAGCCTATTTGATGGTTACCAGTTTTTAGATCCTCGAATGGTTTTAATAACTGATTATAAGGGAAAGATTATTGACATTATTCAAGAATCTGAAGCCGGTGATAATATCCAATTGTTCAAAGGAATTTTATCTCCTGGCTTAATAAATTGTCATTGCCACTTAGAACTAAGCCACCTTAAAAATGTAATTCCCCCACATACAGGATTAATAAATTTTTTGTGTGAAGTAGTTACAAAACGAAATTTTGATTCCAGCTTTATTCAACAAGAAATTAGCAAGGCTGAAAAAGAAATGTTGGAAAATGGAACAGTAGCTGTGGGCGATATAAGTAATACTTCGGATACGGAAGCTGTAAAAAGAAAAAGTAAAATTAGATGGCAAAACTTTGTAGAGGTTTTAAGTTTTACGGATGAAAAAGCTGAAGAAAATATTTTGCATTACAAAAAAATTGCCCAACAATTAGGAGTAGATCATCGAACCTCGTTGGTTCCGCATGCGCCGTATAGCGTTTCTACAAAATCGTTTCAATTGCTAAATGAGCTTACAAAAAATAAAATTATCTCCATTCACAACCAAGAACATCCAGCCGAAGATGAACTCTTTAAAACTGGCGGTGGAGATTATTTGAAATTGTTCAAGCTTTTTCACATAAATGAATCTCCCTTTCCAATAACGGGGAAAAGTAGTATTCGATCTTATCTTCCTTATTTCAACAACAATCAAACTATTTTCTTAATTCACAATACGTACATTCCAGAAGAAGATATTATTTGGGCAAACAATTTTGCTACTACAAACGGATTAAAATTGGTTTATTGTTTTTGTGTTAATGCAAATCTTTATATTGAAAATACAATACCTCAATTGCTAAATTTTATAAAAAACGATTGCAATATTGTTTTAGGAACTGATAGTTATAGCAGTAATTGGCAGTTAAATATTACAAAAGAAATGAAAACTATTCATACAAATTTCCCAACAATCCCCCTTGAAACTATTTTGAAATGGGCTACCAGCAACGGCGCCAAAGCCCTTCAGTGGGAGAACGAACTTGGTAGTTTTGAAAAAGGGAAAAAGCCAGGAGTGGTATTTATTAATCCCGATTTAACTAATTCCAAAAAATTACTCTAGAATATCTCTCAACACAGGCAACGATTTTAATGTGCCAAAATCGGGAATGTGTAACTTATAAAATGTTTCAAAAGCAAATAAAAGTTCACGACGAAAATTATGATTGAGTTTTATCCCTTCTAATTCAAACGGTTGCATTACTTTTAATAATTCCGAAGTACTACTTGCTTGCTTGCCCGATAAAAATTGTGAATGAGTTGGTTGTTCTGACACAAATTCTCCGGCCTTTAAATCAAAAAATTGTTTTTGTTCTGAATAATCATCTTCCATTCGAAATCCTAAAAAAGTTGTGAGATGTAATGAAAAAAATAATGGAAAATTTGCCATTACAGAATCACTGCTTTCATCTAAATGAACTAGCGCATCCTCACAAAAATGAAAAAGATCGGCATGCGCTTCTGGTTGTTTAAGACTCTTAGTCAATAATTCAACCATAAAAAGAGCAACAGCATTTTTGGGAACATTCGTTAAAATTTGCTGGTATAAAAAACTCCACTTGAATTCTTTAATTCGCTGCAAATGTTTTAATTCGTTATGATAAACAATTAGCTCCAGTATTGCAGAAGGTTGAAATAAGTTAGCTCGACCACTCCCTTTTTTACTGGAACTGCGAACCCCATTTATTAAATATGATTGCAATCCAAAGGTTTCAGTAAAGATGGAAACAATCAAGCTTGTCTCTCCGTATTTTACAATACGAAGAACAATCCCTTTTGTTTTATATAATTTATCCGGCACTACAAGTATTATTTACTGATAAAAATAATTTTTGAAGATTGTTTTGTTTGACCTTTTTCATCGCTGATTAATACTAAATATATACCACTTGAAATTTTTCTTCCTTTATAATCCTTACCATCCCAAATCGCTTGTCCACCAAATGCCCGTGTTTGATAAACTAATCTTCCATCCATTTCAGTAATTTTTACAATGGCATTGTTAGTGACACCACGAATAGCGATTAAACCATTAAAATTGGGAGGCACAGGATTTGGAAAAATTAAAATGTTTTTATTTTCAATTCCACTTTCTGTAGCTGTGCTACGAAAAGAACAAATTCCATTGGTTGTTGCAAAATAAACTTCTCCCGTTTTTCCATCGATTGCTATTTTTTTTACGTCATTGCTCAATAAAGAACTATTTTCTTGCGTAAATCGGTAATGAACTTTTTCTCCATCGGCACTTATCAGCCATACTCCCTTTTTTGTTGCAACCCATTTTCTATCGGCTCCATCAATTGCAATACTGTTAACTTCTTCCCCTTTAAATAAATAAGAATTGAAACCATTTTGTTTTACTACGGGCCGAATTGCATCACATCCCTGAGATGTAAAAATATTTTGAGTACATTGAATTACGCCAATGCCATCATCGGTTCCAATCCAGATAAATCCATTTTTATCTTTAGCGATACAAAGTACATTATTCGATGGCAAGCTTCCTTGTCCCTGTCCACTTCTATAATATTTCCATTGATCATCTCCCAAATTGTCAATTGAATTGGCATCATTAAAACAGATTAACCCGTTTCCAAGTGGAGATACAATCCACTTTTGATTTTCCTCATCAATTACTATTTGTGCTGTGGCATTTTCTCGAAGAAAAAAAGGAATTGAAATTCCTTTCCAAGACCCATCCGATTTTCGGACACTTAATTGTTTTGTTGCACCATAATTACTAATCCATAAATTATTATTGCGATCGAATGCCAAGCCTGAAACTCTATAGCTGCCAACATCAAATGGAGTTTCCTGAAGTGTGGAATTTTGTTTGAATACTTCAATAGTATTATTGCTTTTGATATGCGCTAACCCTCCTCCATACGAACCAGCCCAAACTGTTTCATCTCTTGGATCCACGGCTATTGAAATAATGTCTTGCAACGAATCAAATTGAGATGACTGAAGTTTGGTATAATTAATCCATTGCCCTTCCGAAAATGTATAAACGCCATTTTTATTATTTTGCTTTTGCCAATTAATGTCAATTGAACCGCCTGCTGCAAAAAATTTATTATTGTGGATTACTATTTCCCCTGTTGCAATAGAAAGAGGGGAATTGAGCTGATAGTTTTCGAAATTAGAAGACATAAATTTCGTCAACCCATATACACTGTCGGCCACCCAATATTCATTATTTAATAAAATCGCATTTTTCACCTTTGAAATTAAATTGGGTTGCTGCACTACGCGAAAAATAGTTCCATCATTATTTAATGAAGTTATTTTGGCACTTCCATCACTCCTTCTGTGACTAATTATTATTTTATCAGTTGCAGAATAAATATTTTGAATTTGCCATCCTGATTCTGTAAAGAACAAATTCCAATCATTATTGTTTTTAATAAACAAGGAGTCATTCTTCTGGACAATAATTTTATTTTGGAAAAGAATCACATCGCTACACCCCCCAATGGGCAACCCATTGGTGCCACTCACAAGTTGCCAGTTTATATAGTTAGCCGGATTAGAATTTGATAGCCCTATTTTTTTAAGCCCTTCAACTGTTGCAGCATAAAAATTAGTAGCATCTGCTGTGCATCCATTAACATTTACTTTATTTCCATTTGATCCAATAAACCAACTATCTTTTACTTCATATTTTTCTCCGTCAATAACAATAATTCCCATCCCCGTAGAAAGATAAAAATTTTGATTAAATGAAAAAATGCGATTTACTTTTTTATCGCCGATTATTGGGCTTCTCTTATATTCAGATATATTAAAAATGTCATTTCTAAAAACAATATCAAGATCAGAATTATTGTAAGCTATCAGTAATTTGTTATTGATAGTATTATAAGCAATAGCGCTGATACCGGTTTCGCTCAATCCGGTTAATCGACTCATCCTCTTTGTACTATTATCATTTATGTTAATAGCGAATACACTATATGGAGTGGCGCAGAATATACTACCATCGCCAGCAGTTAAATCAATTGCTGATTTATAAGGCAGATGCTCTCGCCATAGTCCAATGGGTTGCAGCGGTTGTTGAGCATAGCTAACAAACAATATCTCTGCAATAACTGAAATCGGAATTATAAAGAAGCGTAATCTCACACTCAAAAATATTAATCTTCAGTAAAATGAACATCAAAGCTTGAAAAAATGTTTCGCTCTATTTTCTGTTTCTTTGCAACTTATTCATTAACAAAATTACTATGTGGATAAAAATCGGTCGCTTTATTTTAAACTATCGAATTCCACTGTTGCTGCTAGTTGCATTTGCCACGTTATTTATGGCTTATCATGCTCAAAAAGTGCAATTGAGCTATGAATTTTCTAGAGCCATTCCTACTGATCATCCAAAATATAAAGCTTACCAAGATTTTAAAACACAATTTGGAGAGGATGGAAACTTACTAGTCATTGGGTTTGAAACCAATCATTTGTTCGAAAAACATTTATTTAATAATTATAATTCGTTTACACAAAATATTAGAAAAAGTGAAGGCGTTGAAGATGTTGTTGCTATAACGACTGCAATCAATCTTATTAAAAATCAGGAAACGGAAAAACTAACCTCTGCTTTAATCTTTAGAGAATCGGAAATGTCTCAAAGTGAAATTGACAGTTGCAAGAATGTGTTTCTAAACCTGCCCTTTTATAAAAATCTTTTATATAATCCCGAAACAAAAGCCTGGCTAACTGGCATTCGAATTAATAAAGAACTGCTACAAACTTCAAAAAGAATTGATGCTGTAAATGCTATTTCAGAACTAGCTAATGCTTTTGGAAAAAACAATAATCTAGAAATTCACTTGAGTGGACTTCCACTAATTCGCACTGTTATTGCTAAAAGAATTGCTGATGAAATGCAATGGTTTTTAGCAGCCTCGGTCTTTCTGTCTGCACTAATTCTACTTATTTTTTTTAGATCTTTTAGTGCGATGTTATTATCTCTTTTAGTAGTTGTCATCGGTGTAACCTTTAGTTTAGGAACAATGGTTTTATTGGGATATAAAATCACATTGTTAACTGCATTAATTCCGCCGCTAATTGTAGTCATTGGAATTCCCAATTGCATTTATTTTTTAAATAAATTTCACACTTCCTTTAATGAAACCGGTGATAAAAAACAAGCATTAATTACAATGATTGCTCGAATGGGTATTGTTACTTTGTTCTGTAACATTGCCGCCGCCATTGGTTTTGCTGTTTTTGCGTTGACAAAAAGTGAAATATTAAAAGAGTTTGGTGTTGTAGCCGGCATCAACATTATGATTTTATTTTTCATTTCGTTAATTCTCATTCCCGGTATTCTTAGTTTTTTACCAACGCCCAAAAGTCGGCATACAAAATACCTTGACAACCCTCGGCTTAATCGTTGGTTGGATAGACTAGAACTTTGGTCGTTAAATCATAGAAAAATAATCTATAGTGCCACCATTGTTATTGTTGTCTTCGGAATTGCTGGCATGTTTCGATTAAAAAATGAAGCCTTTATTGTTGATGATCTTCCAAAAACAGATAAAATATATACGGATCTTAAGTTTTTTGAAACTCATTTTAGCGGCGTAATGCCTTTAGAAATTATTATTGATACCAAAAAAAAATATGGAATTAGTCGCAACAGAAAAAATCTTCTTCGCATTGATTCGCTTTCGCAATATCTTTCTGAGCAGCCCACCATTGGCAAACCTTTAAATATTACCGAAGGATTAAAATTTGCTAAGCAAGCTTTTTTTGAAGGAGATTCATTGCAATACACAGTTCCATCTGAGTATGATTTACCCGCTTTACAACCGTATCTAAATTTTAAAAAAGATACTGCTGTTCAATCAAATTCATTTTCAAGATTGGTTTCTTCATTTATGGACGATGAAAAACAAAAAGCAAGAATTAGTGTGAATATGGCAGACGTTGGAAGTCATAGACTGCCGTTGTTGCTCGATAGCATTCAACAAAGAGCAGATGAATTGTTTGATAAAAATAAATACGATATAGTGCTAACAGGATCCAGTGTAACTTTTGTAGAGGGTAGTCGGTTTATCATTAATGGTTTAAAGGAGAGTGTACTTTGGGCATTTGCATTGATTTCACTTTGTATGCTCTATTTATTTCGTTCGGGACGAATATTGCTTTGCTCATTAATCCCAAACATTATTCCATTGATTATAACTGCCGGTGTTATGGGATGGATGGGAGTTCGAATTAAACCTTCCACTGTTTTGATTTTCAGTGTAGCATTAGGAATTGCAATTGATATTACAATTCGTTTTTTAATTAATTATAAACAAGAATTGAATAAAAATAATTTTGAAATAAAACAAACTGTAATAGAAACTATTCACGGTACGGGCATCAGTATTTTGTATACTTCTTCTGTATTGATTGTTGGTTTCGCTATTTTTTGCTTTAGCAGTTTTGTTGGTACGCAGTCTTTGGGTTGGCTTACTTCTCTAACTTTAATTACAGCAACTATTACCAACCTTGTATTATTACCCGCGTTGTTAATTTCTTTATCGAAACCTAAGAAAATTTAGTGTCTTTTTTATTTTAATGCTTTCGCAAGTGCCAATTTTAATTGGCCGCCTCTTAGATTTTCGGCAATTATAATTCCTTCGGGATCTACTAAAACATTAAATGGAATTCCTTCAATGTGATAAAGTGAAACTACTTCACTGCCCCACATTTTAAGATCGCTTATGTGCTTCCAGTTCAATTGGTCTTGCACAATTGCTTTTATCCATGCTGCTTTATTTTTATCAAGCGATACTCCTAAAATGGTAAAATTTTTATTTTTAAATTCTTTGTAAGCCTCCACAACATTAGGATTTTCGGTTCGACAAGGGCCGCACCAGCTTGCCCAAAAATCTACCAAAACATATTTACCCCTAAACGAACTCAGTTTTATTTCATTTCCTTCTGTATCGGGTAATGAAATTTCCGGTGCTAATTTTCCAATCCAGCCGCTTTTATTACTCTGTTCATCAATAGAATTTTTAACCGTTACAATTGCAGATTGTTCAGGAAATTTTTTAATAAGATCTGCCAATACTATTTGAAGTTCTTCGATGCCGAACGCTTCAATACTAAAATTTGGATTTCTTGCTACGCCTTGATAAGTTGCTAATAGAAACATCGAAAGGGCGGCGCTTTTTGAATGTGTTATTAATTGACGTGTATATTTCTTAAGCTGTTTCGTACTATTTTCTTTTTCTAAAATAATTGAGTCTATGTATTTTTTTTCTTTATTGGAACCAGCCAAACTATCTATTTTTAGATTTTCGCCATAAATATTTCTAATCATTGAGCCAGAAGTAAATAAAAAATCTCTCAGTGTTTTACTTGCGTCGGACCCCTCCACAGTATATAAATCTTGTCCATTTTGAAAATCAACATTAACAACGATTTTTTTGGCGTCGCTTATTAATGAAGCAAATGGAACGGATTCTCCGCCCATCCTTAAATTATAAATTCCTTCTTCGAGTGTAGTTGTTTTTAAAAGAAATTCTCCACCGCTTCCAACTACGGTAGAATCTTTAATTAGTCGCTGCATACTCGTCATTGCTGTTTCTTCAAGGTAGACAGTCTTTGAATTCGAATTCTTTATTTTACCGGATACAATAAACCGATCATTCTTTTTTTCAGAACAACCAAACAAAATAATCGTAAATGAAACCAAACAAATCAGTCGTTGCATAGAGTAGTTCGTTGATGAATTAGAGCCTGTAAAAGTAGTAAATTAAACTACTAGATTTTCATGAAAAAGCCACGCTATTATTATAGCATGGCCTTGTCATTTAAAAAATTAATTTATAAATCTATTGTTCTTAATCTTGGCGATATCTTTATTTCTACAGGAAGTGTAGTACCTTTTCTGTTTACTGTTAATTTCAACGAAGCATTGTTTCTATTTTCCCTAAGCAACTTTGCAATTTCAAGAGTAGAATTTATTTTCATACCATTCACATGAGTAATAATATCGTCTTCTTTAATCCCCGATTTTTCTGCAGGAGTGTCATCGTCAACATCCAATACTTTTACTCCTTCTACATTTTCTGTGTCCTGTACAGATATTCCGAGTTTAGGCTGATTACCTTGAAAAATATGATCCATTTGAGGAAATAGTTCTTGAAATATCTTCAATTCCTTTTCGCCTCCTTGAATCATGGATGGTGTTTTAAAAGATAATGGGCCTTCAACAACTTTGGTAGAAGTAACAATTACCTTTTTTCCAAGTTCTACTTCTGTTTGCGTAGATGTTATTCCTTTCTGTAAATAACTTACTGATATTTTAGAACTAGGTTGCTTTTTTTCAATAAATGCAACTAGGTTTTCAGGTGTTGCAATTTTTACTCCATCAATCTGAGTTATAATATCACCTTCTTTTAATCCTGCTTTTTCGGCTGAAGAATTTTTAAGAACCTCTACTATTAATGCTCCCTTTTCGTCTTTACTTGTCATCACTCCTAATATTGCTTTTTCTTCTTTATTCATTTTTCCAACACCCTCTGTAGCCAACAAATCATGGCCGATAACTTTTATTACATTTTCATTTACAAATATGCTATCACTAATAATTGTAATTGTTGTCTGCTTGCCGTCCTTGTTGACAATGATTTTATTTTCGCGCCTTTCCTCTTGTGCTTGTACAATAGTTGCAGTTGAGAAAGTCATCATAAACAAAATGATGAATGCATAATTTTTTTTCATACTAAAATTTTTATTTTTTCAAATTTATACTTATCTATACGTAGTTGCTGATTACTAAATGTTAAACCTTAGCTAATTCGTTTTTGATAGCGGTTAATACTTGGTTGATTTGCGAAACGTCCTGCCCGCCTGCAGTTGCCAATGTTTTTTGTCCGCCGCCACCGCCATCAATTAGGGGTGCAATAATTTCTTTTATCCATTTATTAGCGTCAACCTTTTTTTCTAAAACAATTTTTTCGGAAATACTAATACTGACAAAAGGCTTTGAATTAATAACAGCGCACAATACAATTACAGATTCAACAACATTCTTTTGTAGTTCAATGGATAATTTCTTAAGTGATTCTGAATTATTAAGCGTGATGCATTCTCCAATAAAATTGATACCGTTTACTTTGCTAACTTTTTTTAACAATTCACCTTGTATGTTCAACACTTCTTTCTTTTCCACTTGCTCTAATTGCTTTTTCAAATCATTGTTTTCGCTCAGTGTATTTTCAATGGCATTTAAAATATTTTTCGGATTCTTGAACTGACTTTTTATGTTTTCAAACTCGGTTTTAATTTCAAGAATGTACTTTTCTGCCGCGCTACCACAAACAGCTTCTATTCGTCGAACTCCAGCCGCAACGGCGGTTTCGTGTATGATAGAAAAATAGCCGAGTTCACCCGTGCTGCCCACATGTGTGCCACCACAAAGTTCAACTGAATAATTAGGATCAATAATAACTACTCTCACCACATCGCCGTATTTCTCGCCAAATAATGCCATGGCTCCCATTTTCATTGCTTCATCTTTCGAACACTCTTTTATAACTACTGAAATATTTTGTCTTATTTTTTCGTTTACTTGCTTTTCAATTTTAGTAATTTCCTCTTTGTTCAGTTTAGAGAAGTGAGAAAAATCAAAACGAAGAATTTTCTCTGTAACTAAAGATCCTTTTTGCTCTACGTGAATTCCTAAAATTTTTCTTAAAGCAGCATGTACTAAATGTGTTGCGGTGTGGTGAATTGCGATTTCCCTTCGTTTTGCTGCATCAACAGTTGCCAAAACAGTTTCGCTAATTTCTGCAGGCATTGAATCTGCAAAATGAATAATAAGTTCATTTTCTTTTTTGGTATTCGTTACTTCAATCTTTTCATTTCCAAAGTTTAACCAACCAGTATCGCCAATCTGACCGCCACTTTCGGCATAAAATGGAGTTTGATCTAAAACAAACTGAAATGACTCTTTGCCTTTAGTTTTTATTTTCCGATACTTAATAACTTTAGAAGTTGATTCTAAATTTTGATAGCCAATAAATTTGTTGCTCTTTGTTGCATCAATTGTCATCCATTCATCTGCATCAACAACTGTGGCTGCTCGGCTACGTTGTCTTTGCTGCAACATTTCTCCTTCAAATTCTTTTTCATTTATCGCAAAATTATTTTCTGTTGCAATTAATCGGGTTAAGTCAATCGGGAATCCGTATGTATCGTACAATTCAAAAGCGTCTTTTCCAGAAATAGTTTTTGAGGTTGCGCTATCGATAACATCAGCAATCCTTTTCAATCCTTTTTCTAATGTTCTTAAAAATGCTTCCTCCTCTTCATGAACTACTTTGGAAATAAAATCAATTTGCTTTTGTAATTCTGGAAATACGTTTTCAAATTGATTAGCAATTACAGGTAGTAACTGAAATAACAAGGGTTGTTTGTAATCAAGATGAGAATAATAATAGCGAATGGCGCGACGAAGAATTCTCCGTATCACATAACCAGCTCCAGTATTGGAAGGAAGTTGACCATCTGCAATCGTAAATCCAATAGCGCGAATATGATCGGCTAACACGCGGAAAGCAATGGCTTGCTTTGTGTCATTTGCTTCATATTTTTTTCCCGTAATCTTTTCAGTCGCAGCAATTGTACCAGAAAAAATATCCGTATCGTAGTTAGAATTTTTTTTCTGCAATACACGTACCAATCTTTCTAATCCCATTCCTGTGTCAACGTGCACAGCTGAAAGTGGAGTTAATTTTCCGTCTTTTTGGCGATTGAACTGAATAAATACATTATTCCAAATTTCAATTACTTGCGGATGATCATTGTTGATTAGATTTTTTCCGTCTGTATTTTTTCTTTCATCATCAGTTCTGCAATCCACATGAATTTCTGTACAAGGGCCACAAGGACCTGTATCACCCATCTCCCAAAAATTATCTTTTTTATTTCCCAATAATATTCTATCAATTGCTATATGCTTTTTCCATTCTGAAAAAGCTTCCTCATCTTTTGGTAGATTTTCTTTTTTATCGCCTTCAAAAATGGTTACATAAATTCGATCTGTATCAATTTTAAATTCTTTTGTCAGCAATTCCCAGCTCCACGCGATGGCTTCTTTTTTAAAATAATCACCAAAACTCCAATTACCCAACATTTCAAACATAGTATGATGATACGTGTCCACACCAACTTCTTCTAAGTCATTGTGCTTTCCACTTACGCGTAAACATTTTTGTGTATCAACAATTCTTTTTTGAACAATCGGTTTGTTGCCTAAAAAATAATCTTTGAATTGGTTCATTCCCGCATTGGTGAACATCAATGTGGGATCGTTTTTAATAACGAGGGGAGCCGATGGTACAACAGCATGCTCTTTGGCTGCAAAAAAATCAATAAATTTTTTTCGAATTTCCGAAGCAGTCATCATATAAAATGCTATTATTTTCTTTTTATAAGGGTATATTTGTTTGTAATGCTTGTCGCTAAAGGCAAGCGTACACAAGTGGTAAAGGTAATAAGTAACAACGAAAACTAATAGCCAGAAAAAGGATTCTTAAAGTGCTGTCATGAAAAAAATAAAATATTTTTATAACACACATTCGTTGCGTTACGAAAAACTGGAAACACCTTTTCGTGTTACCCTACTTCGCATTTTTGGATTTATTACAGCTGCACTAGTTACGGCCGGTATAATTTCTTTTTTAGCTTTTCGATTTGTTGACTCGCCCAACGAAAAAATACTTCGAAATGAAAATGAAAAACTGAAAGACGGTTTTCTTGAATTGAATAACAAGCTGGAAAAACTGACATTACAAATGACCGATTTGGAAAAAACCGATAACGAAGTGTATCGATCCATCTTTGAAGCAAATCCAATTCCTGACAGTGCACGGGCTCAAGCAAAAGAAAAAGAAAAACAAATAGCTGTTGTGGAAGCAATGGGACAAACAGAACTTATCAGTTCGCTTAACAACTCACTAAACTCTTTGAGTAATCGGATTCTTGCACAAAATGTCTCATTTTCAGAAATAGAGAATTTAATTAAGAACAAAGAACAATTGTTGGCAGCAACTCCTGCCATTCAACCAATAAGTAATAAAAATTTGAAAAGAATTGCTTCGGGATTTGGCTATCGTATTGATCCCATTTATAAAACAGTAAAACTTCATCCCGGTTTAGATTTCACAGCACCTTCTGGAACTCCTATTTACGCCACAGCAAACGGAACAATTGAGGTAGCAGGTAATAAAGGAGATGGCTACGGAAAACATGTTATCATTAATCATGGCTATGGTTATAAAACTTTGTACGGCCATATGTATCGAGTAAAAGCTAGGGCGGGACAAAAAATAAACCGCGGAGAAGTAATTGGATGGGTTGGGAGTTCCGGTAAAAGTACGGGTCCGCATTGCCATTATGAAGTTATTAAATACGGAAACAAATTGGATCCGATTTATTTTTTCTATAACGATTTATCGCCAGGTCAATTTGACCAACTCCTGAAAAAAGCTGCTGCCACAAACCAAAGTCTTGATTGATAGTTTCATGTTATGCAATTTTTTCCACATTGAACTTTCGTTGCAAATTGATTCTGTTCAATGTTACTACCTTTATGTACAGTTTCATTTATGGAAAAATCACTTTCACAAATCAGTTTCGACTTTTCACTTGAAGATGAAAAAGGTATTCCGTCTGCCGAGCCGGCAAAAGAAGCTGCAGAAGGTCAAACAGAGCCTATTGAAAACTTAGCTGAAACCACCAAAATAAAAAGTGTAGAAAAAAAATCGACACGAGGTAGGCCTTCGCTAAAAGAAATTGAACGAACAGCGGATC
>SCVJ01000265.1 GCA_004322425.1 Chitinophagaceae bacterium | reverse complement strand
GCGGGACCTCTGCGGCCTGCAACCGGGACGTTGGTCCCTGCCTGCAGCGGCTCACACCCGGTGCCGGCACTCAGCCCTCGCCCGCGCTGGGAAGCGGGACGAGCATCACGTCGACCGGCACGAGCTCGCCGTCCGCCCGTCCTCGCGACGGTGTCCGAGGAGCTGGAGCAGGCTGTCGTTCACCGCGAGCACGATGCCGTCGCGGTCCACGACCAGGTCTGGGACACTGCGCCCGTGATGCCTCCACTCGGCGAGCAGTTCGCGCTCGCGGTCGCCGCCAAGGACCACGACGCGCTGCGCCGGCTCCTCCACCCCGAGCTCGACTTCCGCGCGATGACCCCTGGCCGGGTCTGGGACGCCGCCGGACCGGAGGACGTTCTCGGCGCGCTCCGGGCCTGGTTCGGCGAGGACGACCGCATCGAGGCGCTGGAGGCGCTCGAGACCGACGCCTTCGCCGACCGTGAGCGCGTGGGCTACCGGCTGCGGGTGAGCAACGCCGACGGACCGCACCTGGTGGAGCAGCAGGCCTACCTCTCCCCGCGGGACGGCCGGATCGGCTGGCTGCGCATCATGTGCGCCGGCTACCGACCGGTCGACTGACCTCCCGGCACGAGCACGCGCCAGCGCCGCGTGCGCAGCGCGCTCTCCCAGACGCCCGCCGAGTAGGCGAGGTCGTCCGCCGTCCCGACCACCGCCCGAGCCGGCAGCCCCCGCACCGGACCGGAGCGCCACGGGGAGCCGGCAACGTAGGCCACACCCAGCAGCGGGCCCAGCCGCCTCGCGCGACGGCTGACTGCCAGTGCCGCCAGGGTCAGCGGCAGGGCCGGGCGCACGGCGTAGCGGCCGGTCGCCGTGAACGCCGACCACTGCCCCGCCGCGGTGAGCCGCCGTGCCTCTGCCGGGGGCAGGGACGACAGCCGGCGCGGAGCAGCGACGACCTGCGCTGCGGCGGCCAGGCCGCCGGCGACGGGGTGCACGAGCGCAGCAGCCCAGGGCAGTGCCGACCGGCGTGTCAGGCGCAGGTGGCGCAACCGCCCCGGGTGCGTGGCGTCCAGCGCTCCGGCGGAGCCGCC
>SCVJ01000264.1 GCA_004322425.1 Chitinophagaceae bacterium | reverse complement strand
GCCTGCACGACCGGCTCGGCCCGCTCGGCGAGATCCGCAACGGACTGGCCGACCTCACCGCCCGCACCGGTGCCGTCGAGGCGCTGCGGCCCGAGATCGAGGGCCTGGCCTCGCGGCTCGAGGGGCTCGCCACCACCGGCGACGTGATCCGCTACCGCGACTCCCTGGTCGCTGCCGTCAGCGAGCGGATGGACCGGCTCGAGGGCCTGGCTGCCCGCCCGACGCTCACCCCCGAGGCCTTCGAGGCGGCGCTCGCCCCGTTGCACGCCCGGCTGGAGGAGCTCGCCGCCGCCGGGCCGGTCGTGGACCGGCTGGGTGCGCTGGACAGCAAGCTGGACGCGCTCGAGGGCCGGCTGGCCGCCGTCGCGGACCGGCTGGTCACCGTGGGCGAGGCCGCCGGTGGAGTGCCGGCGCTCGCCGGCGACCTGGCGCGGGTCGCCTCTCGCGTGGACGAGCTCGCATCGGTGCGGGACGACGTCAGCGCGGTGCGCGCGTCGGTGACCGAGCTGCGCGAGGACAGCGCGCTGCCGTCGCTGGTGCTCAGCGTCGCCACCCTCCGCGAGGACGTCGAGGACGTCGGCAACCGGGTCGGCGAGATCGGCTACCCGAGCACCGACAGCGTTGCCACGGCCGTCGGCCAGCAGGTGACCGACCGGCTCGTGGACGAGCTCGCCCCCCGCGTCGCCGACCTCGTGCTGCACCGGGTCGCCGAGACGCTCGTCGAGCAGGTGTCCGACAGCGTCACCACCAGCGTGCAGACCGGTCTCACCGAGAAGGTCCGCGCCGCCACCGCCGACAGCGAGCGCCGGATCAGCGCTCACGTCGACGAGGCGGTGCTCGCGCTGGCCGAGGCGCTGCTGCGCCGCCGCCGTGGATCGCGTACGGGGATCAGCGCCATGGCCGGTCTCGCCGACCTGGAGCCGGCGCCCGCGGCCGCCGCTCCCGCTGCGGCCCCAGTCGAGGCGACGTCGGCGGAGGCTCCGGCGGCCGACGTCGCACCGGAGCCGCAGGCGCCGGCCGAGCCCTCGGCTGCGGAGCCCGAGCCGGCCACCGAGCCCGAGCCGGAACCGGCTGCGGAGGGGGAGCCCGAGCCGGCTGCGGACGAGCCGACGCCGGACGAGCCCGCGGCCCAGGCCGACGCGGAGGCCGACGACGACACGGAGGCCGGGGCCGACGAGCCCCAGGACGCCTCCGGCGACGCGCTTGCGGCGGACGTGGACGCACCCCCAGGTGACGGCGCGGACGAGGCCGAGGACGAGCCCGAGGACGAGCCCGAGTCCGCGGACGAGCCCGAGGCCGAGGACGAGCCCGAGCCCGAGGACGAGCCGGCTCCGGCTGTCGCTGCCGACAGCGGCATCGACAGCTCGCGCG
>SCVJ01000095.1 GCA_004322425.1 Chitinophagaceae bacterium | reverse complement strand
CCAGTGGTAGAGCGTGGGGAAGGGCCGGATGCCGCGGGCGAGCAGCCCGTCGACCATCGCGTCGTAGTGGTCCAGCCCGCGCTGCTCCACCTGGCCACGTCCTGCCGGCTGGACCCGCGGCCAGGCGACGGAGAAGCGGTAGGCCGTGACGCCGAGCTCGACCAGCAGCGCGAGGTCGTCGGCGACGCGCGCGTAGCTGTCGCAGGCGACCGAGCCGTCGGAGCCGTCCTTGACCGCGCCCGGGCGCTCCGTGAACACGTCCCACACCGACCGCCCTCGGCCGTCGGCCCGGACCGCGCCCTCGACCTGGTAGGCGGACGTGGCTGTCCCGAGACCCAGCGGGGGGAGGCTGCTCACGACGAGGGCGTACCCGGCGGCATCGTCGTCAGCACGGCCTTCTCGTCCGGCTTCTGCGGCAGCACGTTGGCGACGTAGCTGCGCACGGCGGCCGCCGTGCCGACGTCGCGGCCCGCCTGCTCGGACAGGAACCAGCGGTGCTCGAGGACCTCGTGGAAGACCTCGGCCGGCTCGAGCTTGCCGCACAGGTCGCGCGGCACGGCCTGCACCACCGGGCGGAAGACCTCGGTGAGCCACTGGTAGGCCACGAGCTCCTCGGGCTCCTCGCGCCGGCCGGCAGCAGCGAAGGCGTCCAGGTCGTTGAGGAGGCGCCTGGCCTGGTTCTCCTGGGCGTCAAGACCGGTCAGGCGCAGCAGCCGCCGAGCGTGGTGCCCGGCGTCGACGACCTTGGGCTGCACGAGGACCCGGTCGCCCTCCAGACCGGTGTCGATCTCGAGCTCGGCCACGTCGAAGCCCAGCTCGTTCAGGTTCCGGATGCGGGTGTCGACGCGGAAGCGCTCGCCCCTGCGGAAGACGTCCGGCTCGGTCAGCATCGCCCACAGCTGCGTGTACCGGCCGACGAGCGTGTCGCCGATGCGCACGGCATCGGTGGTCTCGTCCATCAGACCGCCGGCCTGCAGGTCCATCAGCTCGCCGATGATGTTGGTGCGGGCGAGGTCGAGGTCGTACGTGCGCTGCCCGTCGCTGAGCCGGACCTGCTGCTCGGCCGTCTCCGCGTCGACGAGGTAGGCGGCGAAGGAGCCGGCGTCGCGACGGAACAGCGTGTTCGAGAGCGAGCAGTCGCCCCAGTAGAAGCCCGCGAGGTGCAGCCTCACGAGCAGCACCGCCAGGGCGTCCAGCAGCCGGTCCGCGGTCTCGGGTCGCAGCGTCCCGGAGAACAGCGCCCGGTAGGGCAGGGAGAACTGCAGGTGCCGGGTCACGAGCGCTGTCTCCAAGGCCGTGCCGTCCGGTGCGACCCGGCCGTCCACGATGCCGACGGCCTGCACCGCCGGAACCCGCGCGCGCTCCATCGAGCGCAGCACCTCGTACTCCCGCCTCGCGACGTGGCGGCCGATCTCCTTCACCGCGTAGACCTCGTCGTTCACCCGCACGAAGCGGACGACGTGCCGGGACACCCCGCGCGGCAGCCCGACCAGCCACTGCGCCGACCACTGCTCGACCGGCACGTCCCAGGGCAGGTCGAGGAGCTCCGACTGCCCCGGCGCGCCGGTGATGTGCAGGGCCACGTCG
>SCVJ01000263.1 GCA_004322425.1 Chitinophagaceae bacterium | reverse complement strand
GCCGACCGCGTCACCGACGCCATCGACACCATCGTCGAGGTCTATCTGCGCGAGCGCGCCGAGGGCGAGCGCTTCCTCGACACCTTCCGCCGCACGGGCGTCGCCCCCTTCAAGGAGGCTGTCTATGCCGAAGCTCATTAGGATCATCGACGGCCGCTTCGTTTCCGCCGACGACCCCTTCACCTATGTCGCCGACGACCAGGGCCTGCCCCAGGGCGACGTGATCATCTCGCTCACCCGGTTCTCCGCCGAGGGCGACGCCCTGATCTCCCAGGGCCGCGCCGTGGGGGTCCGCATCGAGCCGGACGAGGAGGTCGAGGCGCTCGCCTACGACCTGCCCAAGCTGTCGGTGGTGGCCGTCGCCTTCCCGAAATACCGCGACGGCCGGGGCTTCTCCTCGGCCCACCTGCTGCGCGAGCGCTTCGGCTTCAAGGGCGAGATCCGCGCCGTGGGCGAGGTGCTGCGCGAGGAGGCCAATTTCCTCACTCGCTGCGGCTGCGACTCCTTCGAACCCGCCGACGGCTCGACCCCCGAGCAATGGGCCCACGCCGCCAATCGTCATCGTCACGTCTATCAACGCGCCGCCGACGGCCGCACCCCGGCCTTCACCGAGCGCGCGGAGTCCTGAGCATGGCCTTTGATCAACTGGAACGCCCGCAGATCGCCCTGCGCCTCGACGCCGAGCTGCGCCACGCCCATCCGGCCACGGTGCTGGAATCGGCCGTCGAGACCTTCGGCGACAAGCTGGCCCTGGTCTCCTCCTTCGGGGCGGAGTCCGCGGTGCTGCTGCACATGGTCTCCAGGATCAAGCCGGACATGCCGATCATGTTCCTCGACACCGGCATGCTGTTTGGCCAGACCCTGGACTACCGCCGCAACCTGGCCGCCAAGCTGGGCCTGACCGATGTGCGCGACCTGCGGCCGCTCTATACCGACCTGGCCACCGTCGATCCCAAGGCCAACCTCTGGCAGACCGACACCGACGCCTGCTGCAATATCCGCAAGGTGATCCCCCTCGACAGCGCCCTGAAGGACTTCGACGCCTGGATCACCGGGCGCAAGCGTTTCCACGGCGGCGACCGCCTGTCCCTGCCGGTGGTGGAGCAGGCCGACGGCCAGGTGAAGTTCAATCCCCTGGCCAACTGGGGCAAGACCGAGCTGGACGCCTACATGGCCCAGCACGACCTGCCGGCCCATCCCCTGGTGGCCCAGGGCTTCCCCTCGATCGGCTGCTGGCCCTGCACCAAGCCGGTGGAAGAGGGCGAAGATGTGCGCGCCGGCCGCTGGGCGGGTTCCGAAAAGACCGAATGCGGCATACATGTCGCCCGCGCGCCCGACGCCGTGACCAATGTCGGCGGCGATATCT
>SCVJ01000139.1 GCA_004322425.1 Chitinophagaceae bacterium | reverse complement strand
CGGGTCGGCTGGACCAGGCGCAGGCGAATCGTGCCCGCGCAGACGACCGCGAAGGCGATCAGCGTGCCGGTCGAGATCAGCTCACCCAGCAGTGCGATCGGGGCGAAGGCGGAGAGCAGCGTGGTCACGATTCCCGCGACCACCACCCCGCGTGCGGGGACGGCGCGCGGCGACAGCGTGCCGAGCGACCGGGAGAGGAAGCCGTCGTGCGACATCCGCCAGAACAGGCGAGACATGGCGAACACGCAGGGCCACAGTCCGGCCCACAGCCCGATCGAGACGGCGATCCCGACATAGGTCTTGAGCCAGGCTATGCCGCTCCCCCCTGCGGCAAGCGCGGTCACGATCGGGGCGTCGGTTCCCAAGGTGCGATAATCGGCAAGGCCGGTCATCGCCAGCGCGACCAGGATGTAGAGAACGGTCGAAATCGCCAGCGTCGCCAGCAGCGCCAGAGGCACCGCGCGCTGGGCATTGCGCGTTTCCTGCGCGGCCGTAGTCAGGCCGTCGAAGCCGAGATAGGCAAAGAACACCATCGCCGCCCCTGCCGCGATCCCTGGAAGGCCGAACGCAGTGCTTCCATCGGCACGGACTTCGGTCGGCGGAATGAACGGGCTCCAGTTCGCGGCGTTGGCGAGCGCCAATCCCGCGATGATGAACAGGAGGACCGCGCTCAGCTTCACGAAGACCGTGAACGTGTTGAAACGGACGGACTCGCGGAGGCCGAACAGGTGCGAGGCGGTGATGGCGATCATGATCAGCACCGCCGGCAGGTTGATCACCGCACCGGTTTCGGTGAAGCGCGAGCCGTCGAAGCCGAACGGACTTCGCGCGATCGCTTCTGGCAGGACGATCCCGAAGTCGCCGATGACCGACTGGACATAGCCCGACCAGCTGATGGCGATGGCTCCGGCAGCAAAGGTGTACTCGCCGATGATCGCCCAGCCGACCAGCCAGGCCATCCGCCGGCCAAACGCGCTCTCTGCGAAATTGTAGGCGCCGCCCGAAAGCGGAACCTGCCCGGCCATCTCGGCATAGCAGAGCGCGGCGAACAGACA
>SCVJ01000262.1 GCA_004322425.1 Chitinophagaceae bacterium | reverse complement strand
GAGTCGCCGGAGTGGATGCCGGCCTCCTCGATGTGCTCCATGATCCCGGCGAGGAAGAGGTCCTGGCCGTCGTAGAGCGCGTCGACGTCGATCTCCACCGCGTCCTCGAGGAAGCGGTCGACCAGCACCGGCGCGTCGGGCCCGATGTGGGTGGAGCGGCTGACGTAGTCGACCAGCATGTCGTCGCTGTAGACGATCTCCATCCCGCGACCGCCGAGGACGTACGACGGCCGGACGAGGACGGGGTAGCCGACGTGCTCGGCGATCGACTTGGCCTCGTCGTAGGACCGGGCCATGCCGTACTTCGGGGCAGGCAGGCCGACAGCCGCCAGCACGTCACCGAACGCGCCGCGCTCCTCGGCCAGGTGGATCGCCTCGGGGCTGGTGCCGACGATCGGGACGCCGCAGTCCTTGAGCTCCTGCGCCAGGCGCAGCGGCGTCTGGCCGCCGAGCTGCACGATGACGCCGACCAGCTCGCCGCCGCCGGCGCGCGCCGACTCCTGCTCGGCAGCGACGACCTCGAGGACGTCCTCGACGGTGAGCGGCTCGAAGTAGAGCCGGTCGCTGGTGTCGTAGTCGGTCGAGACGGTCTCGGGGTTGCAGTTGACCATCACGGTCTCGAAGCCGGCGTCGCTGAGCGCGAAGGACGCGTGCACGCAGGCGTAGTCGAACTCGATGCCCTGCCCGATGCGGTTCGGCCCGCTGCCCAGGATGAGCACCTTGCGCTTGCTGCTCGGCGCGACCTCGGACTCCTCGTCGTAGGACGAGTAGTGGTAGGGCGTCTCGGCCGCGAACTCGGCGGCGCAGGTGTCGACCGTCTTGTAGACCGGGCGCACGCCCAGGTCGTAGCGGCGCTGCCGGACGTCGACCTCGGTCAGCCCGCGGACGGCGGCGATCTGCTTGTCGCTGCAGCCCATCCGCTTCGCGAGGCGGAGCAGGTCGGCGTCGAGGTCGGGGGCGTCCGCGAGCTTCTGGCGCAGCTCGACCAGGCTGAGCAGCTGGTCGACGAACCACGGGTCGATGCCGGTGGCGTCGTAGACCTGCTGCGGCGTGGCGCCCAGGCGCAGCGCGCGCTCGACGGTGAGCAGCCGCATGTCGTGCGGGGTGCGTGCCGCCTCGAGCGCGTCCTCGGCGGTGCCCTCCGGGTCGGCGTCGAGCCAGAACTGCGACGGCGTCGCCTCCAGGCTCCGCATCGCCTTCTGCAGCGCCTCGACGAAGGAGCGGCCGATCGCCATCGCCTCGCCGACCGACTTCATCGTGGTGGTGAGGGTGTGGTCGGCACCGGGGAACTTCTCGAAGGCGAAGCGGGGG
>SCVJ01000079.1 GCA_004322425.1 Chitinophagaceae bacterium | reverse complement strand
CGACGTCGACCGCGGCGTCGAGTTCGTGGGCCAGCCGCTCGACGTGCAGGTGCTGATGACCGGCTCGCCGGCCCCGCGGATCGTGCACACCGAGCGGATCGCCTACCCCGCCGACGGCGAGCTGATCTCCTTCGAGGCCCCGATCGACGTCGAGGACGGTCGCTGGGTCGTCCTTCGGCTCACCGACCCGACGCAGCCCGCGGACGGCCGCGCGCCGTCGGAGTACGCCTCCTCCGGAACCGGCATCGCGTACGCCGCGCCGTTCTTCCTGGAGCCCTAGCGCAGCGGGAGCACGACCGACCGACCCGACCTCGGGTGCCGGACCACCTCGACGGGGTGGCCGTAGGCGTCGCTCAGCAGCGTCGGGTCCAGGGCGGTGCCCGGTGGGCCGTCGGCGACGAGCCGGCCACCGGCGACGAGCACCACCCGGTCGGCGTAGGCGGATGCCAGGTCGAGGTCGTGCAGCACCGCGACGACGGCCCGACCCGACGCGGCGAGCGCGCGCAGGTGCTGGAGCGCGGTCTCGGCGTGATGCAGGTCCAGGGCCGCGGTCGGCTCGTCCAGCAGCAGGATCTCCGTCTCCTGCGCGAGGGTGCGCGCGAGCGCGACGCGGGCCTGCTCGCCGCCGCTCAGCGACGTGACCGGGCGGTGCCCGAAGCCGTCGAGCTCCATCACAGCCAGCGCCCGCTCGACCGCGTCGTCGTCGCCGACCTCGGCGGACGTGCCGCGCCACGGCGTGCGCCCCATCCGGACGACGTCGAGAACCGAGAAGGGGAACGCCACGCCGCCGGACTGCAGCAGCACGGCCCGCCGGCGGGCGAGATCCCGTGTGCCCCAGACAGTCAGCGGCCGGCTGTCCAGCTCGGCCCTGCCGCCGACGAGCCGGAGATCTCCGGACAGGGCCGCGAGGGCGGTGGACTTCCCGGCGCCGTTGGGCCCGAGCACGGCCAGCAGCTCGCCGGGGCGCACGTCGAGGTCGACGCGGTCGAGGACCGTGCGCCTCCCGCGGCGGACGGTCGCGCCGACCAGCCGCAGCGTCATGCCCAGCCCCCTGACCGAGCCCGGGTGCGGCGGAGCAGCCAGAAGAAGAACGGCCCGCCGACTGCCGCCGTGAGCACACCGAGCGGCAGCTCCTGGTAGGCCACGGCGGTGCGGGCCAGCAGGTCGGCGAGCACCAGGACGAGCGCGCCGCCGAGGGCGCTGCCCGGCACCACGACCCGATGAGAAGGGCCGGTGGCGAGGCGGATGAGGTGTGGGACGACCAGGCCGACGAAGGCGATGATGCCCGCGAAGGCGACGCCCGCGGCGGTGAGCAGCGCGGCTGCTGCGACCAGGCTCCAGCGCGCCCGCTCGACGTCGACGCCGAGGTGACGTGCCGTGCGCTCGCCGAGCGACAGCAGGTCGAGGGTGCGGGTGTGCACGGCCGCGACGAGCAGCCCGACGACGACGCACGGCCCCGCGACGGCGACCGCGGACCAGGTGGCGCGGTTGAGGCTGCCGAGGTTCCAGAACGCCATGGCCGTACGCGCGTCGTCGTCCGCCACGAACGTC
>SCVJ01000125.1 GCA_004322425.1 Chitinophagaceae bacterium | reverse complement strand
GGCGTCCGGCGCACGCTGCAGTCGGTGGAGGTGGGCGCCGGTCCGATCAGCGCGGGGGTGTCGCTCCGCCCGGGCGCCGCCGCGCTGCAGGACCGTCTCGACCTGCCGCGCCGGCTGCACGAGCGGCATGGTCGGCGCACGCTGGTGGTCTTCGACGAGTTCCAGAGCGTGCTCGCCACCCAGGACGAGGTGGATGCGCTCATCCGCGCCGAGATCCAGCACCACGGCGACGCTGCGAGCTACGTCTTCGCCGGCTCGCACGTCGGCATGATGCGCGAGCTGTTCGGTGACCGACGCCGCGCCTTCTACGCCCAGGCCCGCGAGCTGGAGCTGCCCCGGCTCGACCCGGAGGCCGCGGCCAACTTCGTCGTACGACGCTTCACCGACACCTCACGCGATCCCGGAACCGCGCTGGCGCCGCTGCTGGAGCTCGCCGACGGGCATCCGCAGCGGACAGTGCTGCTGGCGCACGGGTTGTGGGAGCTCACGCCCGCCGGGACGGCTGCCGACGAGGCGACCTTCGCCGAGGCGCTGACCCAGGTGATGACCGAGCAGCTGCGCGAGTTCGAGGGCACGTGGACCACCTTGGTCGTCGGGCAGCGTCGCGTGCTGACCCGCATCGCCGAGGGCGTCTCCGGCCTGTACGCCGGCGACGCACCGGGAGGCCGCAGCGGCTCGAACCGCACCGCCGTACGCGCCCTGGCCGACCGCGGCGAAGTCGTCCCGGAGCGCACGGCCCGCAGCGGCTACCGCGTGGTCGACCCGCTGCTCGCGCTCTGGCTGCGCTCCGGAAGACCGCAGACCTGGCCGGCGGAGTAGGCAGACGGAACGAGGGGCCGAGCTCGGCTCGACCCCTCGTTCATCCTGCGTCGATCAGCTGCAACCGCTGGTGCTCCCGCACCCCTCGCACACGTAGCAGCTGCCCGCCGGTCGCATCTTCGTCCCGCAGGTCATGCAGAGCGGAGCGTCCGCCCCGATCCCCTGCATCGCCTCGAGCAGCTCGGTCGACGAGCCGACCTGAGCCGGCGCCGGAGCGACAGCCGCGACCGGACCAGGAGCCGCCGACGACACCGGCACCCCCTGCGCCAGACCCTCGACGTCGACCTCCGACGGCGAGTCCGAGGAGCCGCCGTAGGAACCGGTGGCGACCGCAGCCGCGCGCTCCTCGGCGCTGAAGATGCCGAGCTCAGTGCGCTTCTCGAGCGGCAGGTAGTCCAACGCCAGCCGACGGAAGAGGTAGTCCATCACCGACTGAGCGATCCGGATGTCGGCGTCGTCGGTCATGCCGGCCGGGTCGAACCGCATGTTGATGTACTTGGAGACGAACGCCTCCAGCGGCACGCCGTACTGCAGGCCGATCGAGATCGACACCGAGAAGGCGTCCATGACGCCCGCCAGGGTCGAGCCCTGCTTGCTCATCTTGATGAAGACCTCACCGAGGGTGCCGTCGTCGTACTCTCCGGCGGTCATGTA
>SCVJ01000038.1 GCA_004322425.1 Chitinophagaceae bacterium | reverse complement strand
ATTTAATACGGTGTAATTCGTTACTGCAAACGCAATTAAATAAGTGGCTATCGGATAACGGTGACTATAATACGCCGTTCGGGTGATGCCATTATCTGTTTCATTTTTTAAAAGTCCATTTGATGAAGTTTTGTAGGCCGAAGGACAGGAAACAATGATGTCAATTGAGTCAGCTTTATCGTCCAATCCATTTCTACAAGGCCACCAATCTTTTGCACCGTAAGGCTCTGAAAGCGTCCACAGCACGGGTACGCCGGCATGTGTTGCTTGAATAAAAGAACCAAAACCCGAGTTGGCGGGAACGCCTTTATAAAAAATAGTTGTAGAATCTTTTACTCCGTTGGCGATTGAATTAGGGAAAAAGAGTTGCAGGATAGCCGGAGCCGTATGAGAAAAATTTATGCGAACACCGCGGTAATAAATACTATCTACGGTTAGTTGTGACGAAAGATCAAAACTAATTGTGCTGGTGTTTGTATTGGTAATAAAATGGGCTGTAATATTTCCGGTAATGAAACGAATAGCCGGATCAATTTTCCAATTACAGCGATAATAGGTTACTTCAAAATTTGAGGAGGCGAAAGTTTTTTGAATTGCGTCGGATTGTCGAAATCTATTTTTTTCATTCTCTACAATAGTAGTATTGCTTTTGAAAATTACATCTATCGGCTGCGCCATTAGTTTTGAATTCACTAATAGCAATAAAATAATCATCTGTCTCATTACAGTAAGGTATGAAATATTTTAAGTAAAAATAAATTTGCTTGGTTACACGCGATAACAAGCCGCGTTAATATTCATGCCGGCACCTACCGATGCAAATAAGATAACATCGCCTGTGTTTATTTCATGATTTTCATCTTTACCGCGCACCACTAAATCGTATAAAGTGGGAATGGTGGCCACAGAACTATTTCCTAGCCAATGAATACTCATGGGTAAAATATCGCTGGGAATATTTTTAATGCCGTAAAGTTTATAAAGCACACGCATAATTCCTTCGTCCATTTTTTCATTTGCTTGATGAATAAAGATTTTTTTAACATCAGTAATAGTCATGCCACATTTGTCCAAACAATTTTTCATAGCTTCTGCTACATGTTTCATGGCGTATTCAAAAACCTTTCGCCCTTTCATTTTTATATACCGAACGCGGGGATCGCTTTCTGGGAAATTAGATTTTCCCATATAAATATAAAAAGCTTCATTGGCGCAATGGGATTGAACACTGGACGCTAATACGCCTGCTCCACCTTCTTCCGTTTCTTTGAATTCAATAACTGTTGCACCGGCGCCATCGCTGAATATCATACTATCTCTGTCATAAACATCTATTACACGACTCAATGTTTCAGCTCCAATCACAAGTGCTTTTTTAGCAATGCCTGCTTTGAAAAAAGCATCCGCTTGAATCACCCCTTGTAACCAACCCGGACAACCAAACAAAATATCGTAGGCAATACAATTAGGATTTTTTATTCCTAAACTATGTTTTACTCTAGAAGCGAGTGATGGCACCGCATCGCACTGAATTGTATGCTTCAGCACATTACCAAAATTATGTGCAAAAATTAATTGATCAATTGTTTCTGGATCAACGCCACTATTTTCAATGGCTTTTTTTGCAGCAATCGTAGCAATATCAGATGCGTTTAAATCGGTAGTTGCATATCGCCTTTCTTCAATACCGGTTATTTGTTTAAATTTTTCAACAACTTCCTGTGGCGGTGTATCAATTCGACAATTATCTTCCCCATAAAAATCATGAACAGTAAAATCTCTGTTGGTTTTTATTTCAGTTGGTATATAAGAACCCGTTCCAGTAATTATTGATCTATAGAGCGCCATCGTTATTTTTCGATTATTGTAAAAAAGTCAATTCCTTCAAATGTAGCCAAAATTATTTTTTCAACTGTTCTAATCTACTCGAGGTAATTGCAGTGGAGGCAACAACCAATAATTTATTTTAAAATACTGAATGAAGAAAAAATCTCTTCCGATATTTCCTCAATACTTATTTTTTCAACAATTGATGTGGGACTTCCTTTTTTTGCCCATGCAATAAATTGCTCTAAATTTTGATCACTCCCCGATGCAATTATTTCAACTGAATTATCGTTTCGATTTTTCACAAAGCCCGTAATTCCAATTTGGTCAGCCTCTGCTTTAGCGGTTGCTCTAAAAAAAACACCTTGAACTTTCCCTTTTATAATAAGGCGAATAGTTTTCATAAAAAATCTATCGAATTAATTACTATTGTTTTCCCGAACCTCTTTTCGTGTTTTTAATAATTGCTCGCGTTGGGTAATGGAATTATTGGGCATTCCTATTATTAATCCTCGACAGTTTGGCGATCCACAATTGCAATGAAAGGGCTCCATACTTTTATCGAGAAAGAGTGCATAATCCAAAGTAAGCTCTTCGTCTTTTTTTATATCTCGAACCGAAATAACATTTAACCCATCGTACATACAATTTGCTTCGCAACTATGATTTTGAGGCGCCCACTCTGATGGATCGTTATCCCAAATTATAAAAACCTCTTTGCTGATAGGATAAGCATATCGACGAAAATGTTCTTGTTCCCCTTTATTCCAATTTTGCAAGACATTGCGTTTTGTTATTAACCGTTGTGGTTTTTCTTCGCCATTAAAAATAATTCCGCCGTATGGTATTGAACGATTTGCATAAATACCAAAGCCCGCAATGGCATTCCCTTTTACATCATAACATTTTTGTTTCCGCTGATGGTGGGCCATCGCCTCTTTAATAATATGCTTTAAGAACCCCGTTTGGCCTATACCATCAAATTTTAAAATAAAATCAGCTGAGCCTTCGTATCCGTCCTTATAAAAAACCGAACACGTAAAATTGATTTCTAAAAAATAAATTTCGTTTTTTTCATTTACCCTAAAATCCATGCGCGCATAACCAACACCTCCAAAGCCAAGAAAAATTTTCTTGGCAGCATCTCTTAATTGTTTATCAAGATTTTTATCGTTGCAGGGAAAATTACAATCGGGATGTAGTTCAGACGTTTTAAGCGCATAGGTTTTGAATTCTTTTCCTTTCGGAAAAACATATTCAACCGGCATTAAAGCAATACAATTTTTTTCATCTTCAGGATCAGCAACCACTAATACCGTAAACTCTCTTCCAGCAATATATTCTTCGATCAGTATTGAATCATATTCGTCAAGAATAGATGCACATTTTTTTTCTAGCTCCTCTTTATTGTGAACCAATGAAAGATCATCAACACCTAAACTATCACCAGCGTGCTCGGGCTTTACAAACAACGGATAATTTAAATGTGCTGTTGCAGAAAAAAGTTCTTCTTTTGAATTAATAATAGCATACGCTGGAATTCTTATCCCTTCGCAATAGGCAACATATTTCATCACACGCTTTGGAACATCATATAGTTTTGTACCAGGACCCGTAATGGGAAGATTTAGTAATTCAGCATTAAAGTAAATATCGTAACCGGGCACCTCCCAATCTGGATATCCTTCGCATAAATTCACAAAGCAATCATAGCCTTTTTGCTTTAATTCCTTTAATTGTTTGTACGTTGTAAGTTTATTTATTAATACGTGATCTATTTCTGCTTCGGGCAATAAGTGAGTTAAGTTTCTCTCCGGATCGTAATATTGATAATCTACTTTTGACGGAGAGTAATCCGGTTGTAATACACAAACTTTCATGCAATTTGTTTAGGGTAAAAATGAAACTTTTTTGTGCTTGGTTGTTTTTTTGACAACTTTTCTTTTGGTAGATGATGCCGCTTTTCTTTCCATAGCAATGGCATTTTCAATAATATCTTTAATCATATCGCTGTAACTATGCTTTCCTAATCTAACCATGGCACCAATGGAAGTATAATTTTCATCTTCGCTCAATCCGCATTGGGCATTTACCTCCAGCACATAAAGCTTTCCCGTTTCCTTATCCATTCGAATATCTATTCGTCCGTAACCGGTTCCTTCCACCGCACAAAAAGCTTTAATGCTTAATAGCTTGACAGCCTCTGTAATTGTTTCAGATGGACTATAATAATTATATAGATTTTCATAGTTGTCGCCACCTAGGGGTTTCTCGTCTTCATAGGTATCCCATAATCTGTCAAAAGATAAAAATTTTTCTTGCTCGGGAAGTTTATTATTAAAAATTCTTTCTACAGGTTGATAAACAATTATTTTATCGGGCTTATCAAATGAACCAACAATAAAACTGGTAAACTCTGGACCGGCAATAAATTTTTCAGCCACCAATCCCCCGAATGTAAAGTCCCAACCATGGTATCCTTTATAAAGTTCCGCTACAATATTTTTAACTCCTTCGTCATCATTCACTACATTTTTAATTCCCAATCCCATGCTACCACCCGACACAGCCGGCTTAACAATTAACGGTACGCCAATTGATTTACAAAATCCATCTGTACTTTGATTAGGATGTTCAATGGGTAGCCAAGAAGCAGACGCAATATTTTTTTTATCAAATGCCCGCTTCATGGTGATTTTAGAGGTAGTTAAATAATAATAAGTTTCTCTGGCCCCTGTATAAATGACTTTCTTTTTTTCTAAATACTTCACTACCGATAAACCGGGTGCGCCATTTACTTCATCGCCATCACATAAATTAAAAATAATAGGCGTTTGTTCTTTTGTTTCAGTTATAATTTGATCAATAATAAATTTGAAATTATGAAGCGTAACATATTGCCATTTCCAGTGAAGATCCAACTCTGTAAAGGCTTTTGAAAATTCAGCAATGCCCTGTTCAAAGTCATAATAATATTGAAGATTGGGATCTTCGGTTTCAATTTTAGGCGCAAGAACCCAGATGAGATACTGTTCCTTTTGAAAAATATTTTTTCTTACTGGGCTATTTTGCATGAAAAACTTTACTTTTCTTTTTTATATAATTATTAAGCTTATGTAAAATAAATATAAAGTTGGTATAATAACAATTATACATACTTCTATTTTATATATAATTGACAACTTTGTGATTAAATGTGGATATCTATTATTTCTTATTGCAATTCAATTATATTTAACATCCTAAAAACTATACAATGCGACTAACAATTATTTGTATATTAAACACTGCTGTAATGCTATTTTGTTTTAATGCTGCTGCTCAAAAACAATCAAGTACAATATCAAAAACATCAATTCTTAAAAAAGAAATAATTACAGCCGTAGATCAAAAGCAAAAGATGGCACAAGAAATGGTTGATATGGTATTTAGTTTTGCTGAACTCGGTTTTCAAGAAACTGAAACATCTAATTATCTCATTAACATTTTAGAGCAAAATGGTTTTACAATTGAGCGTGGAATTTCTGGAGTTACCACTGCGTGGCTTGCCAAATGGGGAAGCGGAAAACCTTTTATTGCACTGGGTAGCGATGTTGATTGTATTCCAAAAGCATCACAAAAACCAGGTGTAGCCTACAAAGAGCCCATTGTAGAAGGCGCTCCAGGGCATGGCGAGGGCCATAATTCCGGATTGCCATTGGTAATACTTTCAGCCATTGAAGTAAAAAAAATAATGGAAAGAGAACATCTTTCAGGAACACTTATGATTTGGCCAGGCGTTGCAGAAGAATTAGTTGGAACAAAGGCTTGGTATATCCGTGACGGTTATTTTAAAAATGCCGATGCTTGTATTTTCACCCATGTGGGAAATAATTTGGGAGCATCTTGGGGCGATTCGGGGAATAACGGTTTAGTGTCTGTTGAATTTACATTCGAAGGAAGTTCAGCTCATTCAGCGGGTGCACCGTGGCGCGGAAAAAGTGCTTTAGATGCAGTAGAACTTATGAATGTAACATGGAATTTTAAACGAGAACATTTGAAGCCTACACAAAGATCACATTATGTAATAACAGATGGTGGCGACCAACCCAATGTTGTTCCATCTCGAGCTGCAGTTTGGTATTATCTAAGAGAGCGAACGTATGAAGATATCAAAGCTATGTACGACGATGCAATAAAAATTGCTACTTCTGTTGCAGATATGACAGGTACAAAAGTATCTCATCGTTTGTTAGGAACCGCATGGCCAGGGCATTTTAACAAATCCATTGCTCAAGCAATGTATAAAAATATTCAAACAACTGGCCTTCCAATTTGGGATTCATCTGATCAACAACTGGCAAGAGCTGTTCAAAAATTGGTTAATGCTCCCAAGAAAGATCAATTGGGAAGATCTATAAATGGCTTGGCCACAAAGCTAGATACACTAAATGGTCCCGTACTGTTTTCGTGGGGAGCGGGTAGCGATGACATTGCCGATATTGGATGGAATATCCCAACTGTAGTATTGCGTTTCCCTTCAAATATCCCTGGAACTCCTGGTCATAATTGGGCAGACGCAATTGCAATGGCAACACCTATTGCTCATAAAGGAGTGATAGCCGGAGCTAAAGTTTTATCCACTACTTTATTGGATATGCTAACAGACACAACTATTATTGCCGACGCTTGGGATTATTTTAAAAACGTACAAACTAAAGAAGTAAAATATATTCCATTTGTAGAATCAACTACAATGCCCGCTATACATTTAAACAAAGGGATAATGGAAAAATTTCGGCCTGAATTAAAAAAACATTATTACGATCCTTCAAAATATAAAACCTATCTCGAACAACTTGGAATAAAATATCCTGAATTGGAGAAAAGAGGATTCTAATTTTTATTATGAAATTATTTTGTAGGATTATTTTGTTTTTGATGGGATGGAGGGCAGAAAATAAATTTCCTCATCATATTAAAAAAGCAATTGTTATTGCAGGACCGCATACCAGCGCCTGGGATTTCTTCATTGGTATTTTTTTTCGAACAGCACTTGGAATGAAGAATGCGAAATTTTTAGGAAAAGAAGAATTATTCAAAGGTCCATTCGGGTTTTTATTTCGTTGGCTAGGCGGCACGCCAGTAAATCGATCCAGCAAAACCGGACTTGTAGATCAAGTGGTTGCAAAATTTAATTCAACTGATGAATTATTGATTGGGCTTTCACCAGAGGGAACCAGAAGAAAAGTGGATAAGCTAAAATCTGGTTTTTACTATATGGCCCAAAAAGCTGCCGTTCCAATAATAATGATGGGGCTGGATTATGAACATAAACGACTTACTATCTCAGATCCATTTTATACATCGGAAAGTCAAGAGGACGATTTTAAAAAAATAATTCAATACTTTGGAAAGATAAAAGGGAAACGACCAGAATTGGGATTACAAGATTTGATGCAAAAAACTATTTAACAATTTCTTCAAATGTTCCTTTTTCTTTATTTTTTTGCACATTGTTCCAGTTAAAATATCGGCCATTCATAGCAATGTAAACCCCCTGTGGAAGTGATTGGGCAAAGGCTAGGGCACTGCCTAAATTAAAAAGGCCATCGCTACTGCCGAATTTTATTGGAATCATTGCCCCCGTAAGAACAATAGTTTTATTTTTTATTGTTTCTGCTATTTTTTGTGCGGTTGTTACCATTGTATCTGTACCGTGTGTAATAACAATTCGATTGCCTTCGCAAATATTGCAGTGCTCTACAATTAACGCCCGTTTTTCATCTGTCATTTCTAAACTATCAATCATCATTAAGGTTTTTACTACAACCGGAATATGATTGCGTCCCATCTCTAGTAATTCATTGAGGTGAGTGTCTTTAAAAAAAAGCTGACCATTTTTTTCATTATACTCTTTGTCAAAAGTTCCACCGGTTATGAAAATATGTAGGACCATAATTTTTTTAATGTTTATCTAGTTAGTCTGTAAATAACTAAAGCGGCTCTTTTAATCAATTTTGGGTATTCGTAAAGATTAATTATTTCGCCAGGGGCATGTGCGCCACGGCCCGATGCTCCCAATCCATCAACACAATCGAGATACTGCGCTACATAAGAAATATCACCCGCTCCTCTTGATCCCGGATTTCCAGCCTTTACTTCACCATACCCCAATGATATACTTGCGTCACTTATTAGTTTTACTAACGCTTCATTTCCTTGAGTTGGCGGCATAGAAGGAATGCCGTCCATAAAACTGATAGTAGCTTTGGAACCAGAAAGATTTTTGGCAACAATTTGCCTCATTGCCTCTCTTGCTTTTTCTTTTTGTTCTTCGCTCAAAAACCGTAAATCGCCGATAACAACCGTTTTGGGTGAAATAATATTCGTTTTTCCGGAAACAGTTCCGGCCTGTGTTTCATCGTTGTAGTTAACTTCCGAACCTCCCACAAATAAACCGGGATTAAACGTTAAATATTGTTCATGACTCAATTGTTCACGAAACTCATTGATGATTCGTGCTGCTTCATAAATGGAGCCATAACCTGCGGCACCAAATACACCCGATGAATGACCTTGTTTTCCCTCCACTTCTAAGCGCCAACCACTTGCACCTCGTCTGGCTGTTGCAACAGTTTGTAATCCTCCAGCCCCTTCAAAGCCCAAAGCAATATCGTGCTGTTTTGCTCTTTCAATAAAATCACCACGAGATACTTCTCTCGGATAACCAGCATTTTCCTCATCGCCTGTAAAATAAATTGTGATAGATGCCTCATCAAGCAAACCAAGTTGGTGCATTGCTTTCAAAGCTGTTATCACTAAAACATCCCCTCCTTTCATATCATTAATACCCTGCCCGGTAGCGGTGCTATCGTTAAGTATTCTGAATGGATTTTCGGGAAGCTCGGGTTCAAAAACAGTATCGAGATGGCCAATGAAAAAAAGTTTTTTGCCTTTTTTCCCTTTGCGATAGGCAACTAAATGTCCTGCTCTTTTTAATGAATCGGGAAGATTCATCCACTCCACTGTAAAACCAAGAGCAGCTAACTCCTTTGCATAAAGATCCCCTACTTTTTTTACTCCTTTAATATTAAACGTTCCGCTATTTATATTAACCGACTCTTTCAAAAGGTTAATTGCATATGGCATTTCTTTCTCTATATTTTTCATCAGCAATTGCTCGGTTGGAGAAAGCGTTTGCCCACTTCCAATAATTACAAAAAATAATAAAGTAGAGATACAAATCAGTTTTTTCATTTTTCGCTTATTAGTTTGGAAAGATAAAAAAAATTATTGGCGAAACGATGGCTTACAAACTCGCCTCACTTTAACTACTTTTTATTTTAATACCTTTGTAATTCTAAAACGATTCAAAATGTCTCTATTTAACACGAATAAAAACAAAGACAAAAAGAAAACTGTCCAATTGGCTAGTAAGCCAATGGGTGGCACTTCCTCTACAAAAAGTAACAACAAATCGGCTGCAAGGCCTGCCCGTATTACGGGTAGAGCACAGCGCGGATCTTAATTAGTTTTTCATTTTCTTTCACAAATATTTCCCAACATCTCGCAGTACATTCGCGCATGCGAAATTTTTTAAGTGGATTAAACGAGCAACAACAAAAAGCTGTATTGCACACCGACGGACCCATCATGATAGTGGCCGGTGCCGGGAGCGGAAAAACCAAGGTACTTACAACTCGCATTGCACAATTAATGGAAAGTGGCGTAGAATCATTTCGCATTTTGGCGTTAACATTTACCAACAAAGCTGCAAAAGAAATGAAAGAGCGAGTGGAGCAGCTACTTGGGAATAACGAAGCGAGGAATTTATACATCGGTACATTTCATAGTGTTTTTGCAAGAATATTACGAGGAGAAGCGTATCGATTGGGGTATGAAAACAATTTTACCATTTATGATGCGGAGGATGCAAAATCCGTAGTAAAAACAATAGTTAATGAGTTGGCTTTGGACGATAAGCTTTATAAGCCCAGCGTTGTTTATAATAGAATATCGGCTGCCAAAAATGCTTTGATGGGACCACAAGAATATCGAAACGATTATCAGATTCAGCAAGAAGATTTGCGCAGCAACCGTCCGGCAATTGCTACCATTTTCGAAGCTTATTCAAGGCGGTGTTTCAAAAATGGTGCAATGGATTTTGATGATCTTCTATTTAATATGTATCGATTGTTGAAACTTTATCCTGAAGCGCTTTTAAAATACCAAACCAAGTTTCGATACATCTTAATAGACGAATATCAAGATACAAACCCTGCCCAATATGAAATCATAAAATTGTTGGGTGCGCAACACGAGAATGTTTGTGTAGTGGGCGATGATGCACAAAGCATTTATAGTTTTCGAGGTGCCACCATTCAAAATATTTTACAGTTTCAAAAAGATTATGAAGGTGTAACAACAATAAAACTGGAACAAAATTATCGAAGCACACAAACCATTCTGGCTGCCGCCAATGAAATAATTAAAAACAACAAAGGACAAATACCTAAAGAACTATGGACTGAAAACATAACTGGCGAAAAAATTAATTTAGTTCAAACTTCAACAGATAATGAAGAAGGAAAATTTGTTGCCGACATGATTCGTGAACAAAAACTCCGAAACCATTATATTAATAAAGATTTTGCAATTCTTTACAGAACCAATGCACAAAGTCGCGCCTTTGAAGAATGCTTGCGCCGATCTGGAATTACTTATATCATTTATGGTGGAATGAGCTTTTATCAACGAAAAGAAATCAAGGATTTTATTGCTTATCTGCGTGTTATTGTAAATCCAAAAGATGAAGAAGCGTTAAAACGAATAATTAATTATCCAACTAGGGGAATTGGAAAAACATCGGTGGATAGAGCAGTATTGGCAGCAAACGAAAACAATATTACCATGTGGGAGGTTTTGTTGCGCGCTAACGAATTTGGTTATAAAGCAGGAGGTTTAAATGCTATTGAAACTTTTGTTGTTACCATAAAAAGTTTTAAAAGTATGCTTGAAAAACAAAATGCATACGAAGTGGCTTCTCATGTTGGGCGACAAACAAATATTATAAAGGAATTATTTAACGACAAAAGCACCGAAGGGTTGGCGCGCTATGAAAATATTCAAGAATTATTGAACAGTATCAAGGAATGGATTGAAACACCCATGGATGAAGAAGGAGGAGAAGTGGGCGATAAAAGTCTATCAACTTATTTGCAACAAATTACATTGTTAACAGACATAGTAGAAAAAGATCCTAATGCCGATGCTGTAAAACTAATGACGATTCATGCAGCAAAAGGATTAGAATTTGAATGTGTTTTTGTAGCCGGATTGGAAGAAATGCTTTTTCCAAATGCACTTAGCATCAATACAAGAGAAGAGCTGGAAGAAGAGCGTAGGTTATTTTATGTTTCCATTACTCGAGCAAAAAAACAGTTGTGGCTAAGCTATGCCAATACGCGATATCGTTTTGGTAATTTGATTCAAAATGATCCTAGCCGGTTTATTGATGAGTTGCCCAAAAATTTATTACAACAAAATCAAACGAAGCAAACTCAAGAAAATAAATGGTCAAATAGAAGAAGTGGAAAATCGGATTATGAATATAGTAATGAATCAAACGCGGCTAAATCCCCAATCAGAACGTCAACATTGATTACTCCTATTACAAAAACAAAAGAACATATTCCTTCAGTAAATTTTAAACCAAGTGATACTTCCGGATTACAAACAGGACAAAAGGTGGAGCATCAAAAATTTGGATTTGGCGAAGTAACCAAGTTAGAAGGAAGTGCCCATAATCCAATTGCAACAATATGTTTTGAGCAAAATGGAGAGAAAAAGATAATGCTGAACTACGCCAAGTTGAGCATTGTTGAATAATCTTTTTTTATCTACTACTTAATCTTGTTTTCAATGCATCAATAGTTTTTCTTTCGCTGCCAATAAAAATGGAGTGGTCGATAATTACTACGGGGCGCTTCAAAAAAGTATATTCTTCAAGAATGAACTGCCGATAATCTTTTTCTGTTAACGTTTTGTCTTTTAGGTTCAACGCTTTATATTTCATAGCTCGACGACTAAACAATGCCTCGTAACTACCCGCCATTTCTTTCATTTGTGTTAACTGTGTGGAAGTGATTTTTTCCACTTTGATATCTTGCATTTCAAAATTTTGTTTATCAATGCCCACTTCTTTAATAATAGCTTGATTAGTAGTACAATTACCGAGATGGTATATTTTTTTCATACACTAAAGTAAACAATCCGATGATGGTACATTCTATTTGAGGCATCGGATTCCTGTATTCGTAAACAAGCTCGACCAAAACTTGTTATTTTTGTATCTTAATTTTCATCTATGATAAAGACCGGCAACCCCATGATTAGTATTTATACAGAAATGACTCCCAATCCGGAAACAATGAAATTTGTTGCCAATAAACTTTTATACCCCGGAAAAAGTTTTGATATGCCCGATATAGAAAGTACTAAGCCATCACCCTTGGCATCAGAACTTTTTGGTTTCCCATTTATCAAATCAGTATTTATTGCCAGTAATTTTGTTACGCTAACCAAAACGCCTTCAACCGATTGGAGTGACGTAACATCAACAATCCGTGAATTTTTAAAAGTATATCTTGAAGATGGCAAGGCTGTTATTAATGAGGATGAGATATCTATCAGTTTTTCAACAAACAAAAATGAGATATCTGCGGATGATGATGACATTGTAAAACGTATTAAAGAACTTTTGGAAAACTATGTAAAACCTGCCGTAGAAATGGATGGTGGCGCCATTCAATATAAAAATTATTCGGAAGGAGTGGTTACTTTAATGATGCAAGGAAGTTGCAGTGGCTGCCCTTCATCAATGATTACGCTTAAGGCCGGTATTGAAGGAATGATGAAACGCATGATTCCCGAAGTAAAAGAAGTTGTAGCTGAATCAGAATAAAATTGAGCTATTTATACCCGCTCTTTCTTTATCCAAATTACTCCTCTTTCTTTTAAATAGTTTACTACAAATTGAAAACAGTTTTCGTGCTTGCCCACTAACTCGGGTGGAAATACTCCCTTTTCTGAGAATAAATTTTGAGACAATAAATTTACTGCGGCCGTACACGTGTAGCCCGTAGTTCTAGCCATGGACGACGTTTTGGTAGCAGCATCGTATCGATCCAACAAACTATAAAATATAGATTTTTGAACCCCTTTTTCTTGTCCGTGCAAAATAACTTTCATTACAGTTAGCTCCTCTTCTTCTAATCCTAATCGCCATTCGTTGAATAGTATTTTTGAGGTGAATATTAATGGAGATATTTTTTTTCCGCCCATTTCAATTTCTTGTTCACTAAAAAATCCACTTTCTTTTAGAGAGATAATCAATTCCACATGACCCGGATATCGCAATGTTTTTTCTTTTTGATTTTTAATATGCGGCATGGTAAATAACAAGGAACGAAGTCCATCGGTATTAAACCCTTCGAGTGTTCCCAATTCTTCAAAATGAATCCATTCCATTTCACTCAAAGCTGGACGGATAACAATTTGTCCGCCCTCCATTAATCTTGCAGGGCGTGTGTATTCTTCAATAACATCGGCAGGAGAAAAAGGCGCTTTGTACTGAAATGGTTTTTTTCTAATTTTTGGAAGTCCGCCCACATAAATCTCAAACGCATCCACTTTCATTTTTTCATTATAGTGCCCAATTATAAAATTGCTCATACCGGGAGCCACACCGCAATCTGTAATTACAGTTACGTTTTTTTCTTTCGCTAAAGAATCTAAGTCAAGTGCGTTTTCAGGGAAGAAAGAAATGTCAACCACGTTTTTACCACAACTAATTACTGCCTCAAGTGTTTTATAGCCCATAAATCCGGGCACGGCAGTTACGACAAATTCAAACTCATTTAATAAAGTTGGATAGGAAGAATAATCGCTGAGATCAAATGCTTTAATAAAAACACGTTCGTCTCTTTTTTGCAATATTGAAAGATTGCTCTCGTTTAAATCAAATGAAGTTACTTGGTGTTGCGATGCCAAATCAATGGCTATGGCCCTACCAATCATTCCTGCTCCCAGAATCGCTATTTTCATAAATTATTTTTGCAAAAGTAACTTTTATTTTTACGGGACCACTTCGAAGATGATCCCTTTCAACAGTATTCTTATTTTTGAAAAAATATTTTGACACTACAAGAAATATATCATTCCTTATTACAAAATATTAAGGATACTCGATGGCAAGAATGGGCAAGCACGATTGCGCAAATAGTAAGCGTTTGGTACGCCCGTAAAAACAATATTCTTGTTTACCCAACAGGAATTATTGGCGTATTGTTAGCCGCGTGGATTTATTTTTTTATTGCGGCGCCACCACTTTACGCCGACGGCCTGCTTAATGTTTACTTTTTTCTAATGAGCTTATATGGCTGGTATAACTGGTTACAAAAAAAGGATGCTGCACACTTGGCATATCCTATCACATGGTGCACTAAAAAAGAATTACTATTTGGCGTTTTATTATTTCTGATTTCTTGGGGAGTTCTCTACTTTGCTTTGGTTTACTATACAGATAGCAATACGCCGCAGCTAGATTCTTTGGTTTCTTCTTCCTCTGTAATGGCCATGTGGTGGATGGCTAAAAGAAAAGTTGAAAATTGGTTGGCTTGGATTTTTTCAAACATCATTGCGATTCCATTAAATTTTTACAAACAGTTTTATCTTTTCTCCTTGATGTATATTTTGTTTTTAATTCTTGCCGTACTTGGATATCTTGAATGGAAAAAGAAGATGCGCTATGCTTAAAAAAATTGTAGTTATTGGTCCCGAATCAACAGGAAAAAGCACATTGTGCCAACAACTTGCTCAACACTATTCTACTAGCTGGTGTCCTGAATTTGCACGAGAGTATTTATTGGCAAATGGTACTAATTACAAGTTTTCAGATTTATTAAAAATAGCAAAAGGGCAAATTGATTTAGAGGAAAAATATACTACGGAGGCCATCAAGCGTTCATCCCAATTTTTATTTATTGATACAGATATGACTGTGTTAAAAGTATGGTCGGAATTTGTTTTTAATAAATGCAGTTCTTGGATTTTGAAACAAGCAACTGTTAGAAAATATGATTTGTATTTGCTTTGCAAGAATGATCTCCCTTGGATTGCAGACGAATTGAGGGAATACCCTGATTTGAAAACCAGAGACCGCTTATTTTTGATTTATAAAAATAGGATGGAAAAACAAACTACACCTTGGGTGTTAATTGAAGGCGATTCTGACAAAAGATTAGAGATTGCTATTGCTGCAATTGACAAATTGTCTATCAAGTGATGAATAACCTTTTATCTAAATACTATCGCTTAATTTTTTATGCTTGTTGGCTATTGCTTGCATTGGTTCAGTCTTTTGCAACCGAACTTATTGATGACGAGGCTTATTATTGGGCATATTCAAAATTTTTAGCTTGGGGTTATTTTGACCACCCTCCGATGATAGCACTGTTGATAAAATGCGGATATGCTCTTTTTCAAAATGAATTAGGCGTTCGGCTTTTTCCTGTGATACTAAACTTGGCGACTATTGTATTAATTGAATCGCTGCTTGAAAAGAAAAATTTTATACTATTTGCTTTACTAACTGTAAGTATCGGATTTTTACAAACAGCCGGAATACTTGCTGTCCCCGATACTCCACTTTTGTTTTTTTCAGCCCTTTATTTTTATTGTTACAAAAAATTTGTTGCGAATACTAGTTGGCAAACTACTTTTGGGTTGGGTTTTGTTACAGCACTTTTATTTTACAGCAAGTACCACGGAATATTGATAGTGGTGTTTACAATTCTCTCGAATTTAAAATTATTGCGCTATAAATATATTTGGTTTTCATTTTTTTGTGCGCTACTTATTTATTCACCACACCTTTTTTGGCAATGGGAAAATAATTGGCTGAGTTTTCGTTATCATCTTTTCGAAAGCAATGTCAATGCGTATAATATATCCTACACTACAGATTATATTTTAGTGCAGCTCTTGTTGGCTGGCCCCTTGATGGGATTTGCCCTATTGCCGTTTTCCTTTTTATATAATCCAAAGACGGCATTAGAAAGAGCGCTGAAATTTAGTATGGTTGGTTTTTATTTATTTTTTTTTCTCAGTTCGTTTCGCGGAAGAGTGGAGGCCAACTGGACCTTGCCCGTGTTGATATCCTTAGTTGTTTTGTCGCATCAGTTTATTGTAGATAGACTACGGTTTGTAAAAGCAATTAAAATACTAGCAGTAACCTCGTTAATTATTATTGCTCTTGTTCGTGTTTATTTAATAGTGGATATTGGACCCGACAATCTTATAAAAAAACGATTTCATCATAATAAAAGTTGGGCAAAGGCTATTGCTTCAAAAACGGGCGACATCCCAGTTGTGTTTAAAAATTCTTATCAACGCGCTTCGCTATTTTGGTTTTATTCAGGAATACCATCACACTCATTGAACAGCTATAAAGAAAGAAGAAATAATTTTAATCTATGGCCAATAGAAAATAAACTGTTGGGACAACCCGTGTTTATTGCTGACATTTACGAAATTCAACTTTATCCCGATTCAATAAAAACTCAAAAAGGATCGGTAGGTATTCAATTCGACAGTTCATTTTCTTCCTTTGAAAAAGTAAAAATTACACTTCGTGAAAAAAAATTAGATGTTAAAAAATTTGACTCCATCAAATTAGATTGCCACATTTCGGCGCCAGAGTTTTTACGAATTTTTGTTTTAAATCGACCAGAAATAAAAACTGAATTGCTGATTGGAATATTTAAGGGACGGGATCTTGTTCAAGAATTCAAAACAAATATTGCATTGCCTCAGCTTTTGTTAAATCATCCAAATATTTCTTTGCCGACAAATAACCTTCCGGCTGGAAAATATTTTATCCGACTTGCTATTCAGTCAAAAAATTATCCTCCCACTCACAATAGCGAAAAAACAGAATTAATTATTCGAGACTGACCGTGTCTTTATCTTTTAGAAGGTTGAAGTATTTTGCGAATGTCTTCATCTCCCTCCAAATTATTCATTTGATTCAACACCCATGGGTATTTATTTGCCACAAATCTTGAGATAGGCTTGACTGAATATTTTTTTGGATTGGGCATACAAGCTGCAATCATAGCCGCTTCGCTTCTTGATAATTTTTTTGCACTTTTATTGAAATAAGTTTTGGCAGCCGCTTCTATTCCATAAACACCCTTTCCCATTTCGGCTACATTCAAATAAAGTTCTAAAATTCGCCGCTTACTGTAAAGTGTTTCAACCATAAATGTAAAATAAACTTCTAATCCCTTTCTAATCCAACTCCGTCCTTGCCACAAAAAAACATTTTTAACAACTTGCTGGCTAATCGTGCTGGCGCCTCGTACTCGATTGGGTTTTCTTTTGTTGTACGCCATTGCTTTTTTAATGCTCTTCCAATCAAATCCGTTGTGATCGGCAAACGTTTGATCTTCCGATGCAATCATTGAAAGCCCGGCATTGTAAGAAATATTAGTAAAACTGCGATAGTCACGCTGCAATCCTTCTCCTCGGAAAACACTATTAAGTTGGGTGAAAGTTATAGGAGGGTTCACCCATTTAATTAATAAAATATAGAACAAATGGAAGATGAAAAAATAAATTACTGCTCTTTTGAAAAAAATAAAATAAATGTTGCGGGTTATTTTTTTTTTCATAAGGTCTTAGCGTGTATCGAGTGATAAAAAATTATTCCAATCTTCCAGCATCTTTCCTTTCATCACTCGTGGAAATTTATGTTGACTACCCAGCTTCCCTTTCGACTCTAAAAATTTTATGAATTTTTCTTCGGGTAATTTTTCAAGATACACTTCTTTAAGAGCACTATCTCTTTCAATCGCATAGTCGTCATTTAAATCACGAAGTTTTAAATCAATTTTTTTACAAAGCAAATCTTTATCCACTACATCATTACAAGCAACATACCATTTGTGTGCAAAGAAGCTCCCGTGTGGCAATCCCGCCACCGTAAATTCGGGAATGCTGATATTTAAGTCTTGACTCACCTGCTCGATAGCTTTGTTCATATTATCAACACTTAAATGCTCTCCGGTTAAACTTAGAAAGTGTTTGGTGCGTCCTGTAATGATAACTTCACCTTGTTCGATATCAACAAATTTTACGGTATCGCCAATTAAATATCGCCAAGCTCCAGAATTGGTACTTAACAAAAGCGCATATTCTTTTTCTATTTCTATTTCATGAATCATTTTGGCTTCGGGTTTTCCAACTACATTTCCTTCGGCATCAAAATTCTTGTCATCAAAGGGGATAAATTCAAAAAAAATATTATTGTCTAAAATGAGTTTAATTCCCTTGGCGTGTTCTCTGGCTTTATATCCCAAAAACCCTTCGCTCGATAAATAATTTTCTACATAAACAACTGGCTTGCCTAATAGTTTTTCGAACGATTTTTTATACGGTTCAAAAGCAACACCGCCATAAATGAAAAATCCAAGATTGGGCCATATTTCGTGAATGTTTTTTACTTTGTAATGTGCAATAACCATTTCAATACACATCTGACACCATGCCGGCACTCCAACAATATAACCAACGTCCCATTCTTTAGCATGTTCTACTATTTCATTTAATTTATGATTCCAGTCTTTAATAGCAGCAATCCTTCCTCCGGGTTTATAAAAATTTTGAAACCAAAATGGTCTTTTCTTGGCTAATATTCCGCTAAGGTCTCCGGCGTACCAGCCTGCTTTTCCTTTTTGCAAATCGGTTGCTCCGCCCAACATCATAAAAGATTTTGTTATTGAATTTAAGGGGAGTTCTTCGTAGCTCAATAAACTTACAAATTGCTTAAAATAATTTTTGTTATTGCTCCGCAGCATATCTTTTGTTACCGGAATATATTTGGAGGTTGCCTCCGAAGTTCCTGAACTTAAAGCATAGTACTTTATTTTTCCGGGCCATGTAATATCCGAAGTTCCATCAATGGTTTGTTTCCACCATTCTTTATATATTTTATTATAATCGTGAACAGGAACAAGTTCTTGAAATTTTTTTCCTGGATGACGCGCCAATAAAATTTCATCGAATTTGTATTGCTGACCAAAGGCTGTAAACCTTGCCTTGCGTAATAATTTTTTTAATACTTTCAGTTGCTGACTTCGAGGATCTTTTTTGGAAAGCCGTAACGAGGCGGCCAAGGCAGGCGGAATTTGTATGTCAAAAAAATTAGCCACTTAATAGTAATGAAGTTACGATTTGTTTAATAAGCTCGGCGAATATAGTTGCGAAAATTGGTATGATTATTTATTCCTGGATACAGAAAAACATTTGCATACATAGTAGCTCAACATTGCTAAATATTTCCTTAGCTCAATTCCCATATGTAATAATCCAATAAAAAGGAAAGATTTTTTTTTCGAATAATGTTTTTTCACAAAAATTTTCATTGCTCCGTAAAAATGATCAATCTGCTTTTTGTTGCCTCTGGTGCTTTTCCCTTTTAAATGTGTGATAGTAATTGATCCTAAGTAATAATTTTTATACCCCGCCTGCTGCACTCGATAGCTTAAGTCAATATCTTCTCCATACATAAAAAATGATTCATCAAATCCCTTAATAATTTCCCACACCTTCCGATTCAACATCATAAATGCTCCCGCTAAAACAGGAACCAGATTGTTTTCTTTTTCTTTTATATGCCCTAAATAATAGGTTGAAAAAAACTTGGACCTTGGAAATAATTTTGAAAGCCCCATTAATTTATTGAATGACGCAGCAGGATTAGGAAATCCTCTTTTGGACTCTCTTAGAAATTCTCCGTCTCCGTTTATCATTCTTACTCCTGTCGCTCCGCACTCATTATTTTTTTCGAAAAAATCATAACACTCTCTGATGGAGTTTTCTGAAATAATTGTGTCGGGGTTCAAAAAAAGAAGAAAATTTCCTGAAGCCTGTTTTGCGCCCTGATTACAAGCTTTTGCAAAACCAACATTTTCTTTATTGGAAATAAACTCAACATCTGGAAATCGGGAAGATAAATATTCGATGCTTTCGTCGGAAGAACAATTATCAACAACAATAATTTCGGTCTGCAATAGCCCTATCGCGTTGCGAACAGAAAGTAAGCACTGCTCCAAAAACAGTTTTACATTATAATTTACTATGATAATGGAAACTTGCAAAGACAATTCCTAATTTACGAAATACGTTTTTTTATGCTAGCATTCAAAATTTTGAGCTGATTTTTGTTTTTTTGAGTACAAAAATTTAAACTTCTTGTACCATAATTGAAAGTAATTTTTGTTTCAATTTTTTTTGTTTTGTAAAAAATCTCGTATTCTTGCAGTAGAAACTGGCAGATAAGTACAGTTCTCCTAGTCTGTAAAAGAGCATTTACCCGCCAATTTCATTCAAAATAAATTCAAATTTTTTCTTTTTTTCAAGATTCGAAACTTCAATTAGTGTTTAACCTAAGATTCTACTATGTATGACATTCTTCAATTGAACGACATGCTCGTTCCCGAACTGCTGGATATTGCCGAGCAGTTAAAAATTCAGCAAGCAAAAAAAATGACAAAACAAGATCTGGTGTATAAAATACTGGATAGTCAGGCTGTAACCGCTAGTGAGAAACCGACTCCAGAAGCAGAAGATAAATTCAAACGTAAGCGCATCATTAAAACTTCTACAAGCACAGGAACAGAAGAAGCTATAGTAGAAGAATCTATAAGCGAAGCCCCTCAGCCAAAGAGACCTATTTTAAAGAAACCTGCTGAAAAGCCGCAACCGGAAGCTGATGAAAAAGCAATTTCAAAACGTCCTCGAAAAAAAGTGGAGGAAGTTATTGCAACGCCAACACAAACTGAAGATTCTCAAAACTCTTCGACGATAAACCAAGTAGAGAACACTAACGTAAACGAAGCAACAGAAACTCGGGCGATTGAAACGCCAATTCAACAAAAGGTTTACCCGCAACGCAAAGAACCTGCCTTTAATGTAGAATTTGATGGAATGATTTTAGGAGAAGGTGTTCTGGAAATGATGCCAGACGGTTACGGATTTCTTAGATCTTCAGACTACAACTATCTGTCTTCGCCAGATGATGTTTACGTTTCTCCTTCTCAAATCAAATTATTTGGTTTAAAAACAGGTGATACTGTTTATGGTGCCGTTCGCCCCCCCAAAGAAGGTGAAAAATATTTCGCTTTATTAAAAGTGGATACTATCAATAATAAAAAACCAGAAGATGTTCGTGATCGGGTTCCATTCGATTATCTCACGCCGCTTTTTCCTTTTGAAAAATTAAATTTATTTGATGCTCCGGATAATTACTCAACGCGTATCATCGATTTATTTACACCTATCGGAAAGGGACAACGAGGATTAATAGTTGCACAACCCAAAACTGGTAAGACGATGTTGTTAAAAGCAATTGCCAATTCAATTGCAAAAAATCATCCTGAATGTTATTTAATGGTTGTGTTGGTGGATGAACGCCCCGAAGAAGTAACAGACATGGAACGTAGCGTAAAGGCTGAAGTGATTGCTTCCACTTTCGATGAACCGGCAGAAAAGCACGTGAAGGTTTCA
>SCVJ01000114.1 GCA_004322425.1 Chitinophagaceae bacterium | reverse complement strand
GGACCGCGGTCGGCCCACAGCCCGGGGAGCTCGCGGACGTAGCGGTCGACGTACGGCTCCATCAGCTCCTCCTGGCCGTACCTCCACAGCCCCGCGACCGCGGCACGCACCTCGAGGTTGGACGACGCCGCGCCGGTGGCGATCGCCCAGCCCCGCTCCTTCGCCGCGGCCGTCGGCATGGCGGCCCGGGCCTCGATCGCGTGCAGGCGGCCGGCGGCGGTGTCGTCGCGGGCGAGCTCCGCGTGGACCGCGTCGTCGTCCAGCCGGCCGAGGGCGGCCAGCGCCTTGACCAGGGTCCAGCGCAGCTCGGTGTCCACGGCCAGTCCCGGCGGGGCGGCCGTGCCGTCGAGGACCCGCTCGAGGGCGCGTCCGCGTCCCTGCGCCACGCGGGAGAGCGCCCGCACCTGCACCAGCTGCAGGTCGCTGCCGGCCGGCGCGGCGAACGCCGCCGTCAGAGCTGCCTCGGCGAGCGCGTCGACCAGGTCGGCGCCGTCGTCGCTGTAGAGCGTCGCCGCCGTACGCGCCTGCGTCAGCAGCACCTCGGCGACGGCCGGGTCGCTCTCCCCACCGACGTTGTCGAGCACGGCGCGTACGAACCGCCCGGCCGGGAGCTCGGCGTCCCGGCAGGCGTCCCACAGCGCGGCCCACACCAGCGCCCGGGCCAGCCCGTCCGAGATCCGCCGCACGTCGGCCAGGGCCGTGCGCAGCGACCGGTCGTCGAAGCGCACCTTGGCGAAGGTGAGGTCGCCGTCGTTGAGCAGCACCAGGTCGGCCGGCCTGCCGGGGAGCGGCGCCGCCGCGCCGTCGATCGTGACGTCCAGCCGCTCGCGCGGGACCAGCACCTCGCCCTGCCGGTCGTACAGCCCCACGCCGATCCGGTGCGGCCGCAGCACGTCGGACTCCTGCCGCACCTCGCCGTCGACCGGCCGCAGCGTGCTGACGCCGGTGGTCTGCAGCCACAGCCGCGCCCACTCCTGCAGGTCGCGACCGCTGGCCTGCTCGAGCTCGACGAGCAGGTCGGCGAAGGACGTGTTCGCGAAGGCGTGTCGTGCCAGGTAGGCGCGCACCCCGGCGAGGAACGCCTCCTCCCCGACCGTCGCCATCAGCTGCCGGAGCACGGAGGCGCCCTTGGCGTAGGAGATGCCGTCGAAGTTCAGCAGCGCGCTGCGGCTGTCGGGGACGTCGCCCTGCACGGGGTGGGTGGTGGGCAGCTGGTCGGCGCGGTAGCCCCAGCCCTTGCGCGTCGCGCTGAAGTCCTGCCAGCTCCCCTCGAAGCGGGTCGCCCGGTCGGTCGTGAGGAAGCCCATGAGCTCGGCGAAGGACTCGTTGAGCCACAAGTCGTCCCACCACCGCATCGTCACCAGGTCGCCGAACCACATGTGCGACATCTCGTGCGCGACGACCATCGCCCGCCGCCGCCGCCGGTCCTCGGTGACCCGTGACCGGAAGACGAAGTCCTCGGTGAAGGTGACCGCGCCCGGGTTCTCCATCGCGCCGTGGTTGAACTCCGGGACGAACAGCTGGTCGTAGGTGTCGCCGAACGGGTAGCGGCGCCCGAACGCCTCCTGCTGGAAGTCCAGGCAGCTCGCCGTGACCTCGAACAGCTCGTCGGCGTCGGCCTCGAGGTAGGTCGCGAGCGACTGGCGGCAGTGCAGCCCCATCTCGATGCCGTCGTGCGACCGAGCGGATCAGCACCTACCTGTTCACGGTCGCCGCCGGACCGTGGCACAGCACCCGTCGGGCGCACGACGG
>SCVJ01000261.1 GCA_004322425.1 Chitinophagaceae bacterium | reverse complement strand
GTCGGCGACCCGATGGACCCGAGCACCACGATCGGCCCGCTGGTCGCCGCTCGCCAGCGCGACCGCGTCGAGGGCTACATCGCGACCGCGCAGAAGGAGGGCGGCAAGGTCGCCGTCGGCGGCGGACGGCCGAGCAGCCAGAGCACCGGCTGGTACGTCGAGCCGACCATCGTCATCGACGTCGAGGCAGGCCACACGATCGCGCAGGAGGAGGTCTTCGGGCCGGTCGTGTCCGTCCTCGCCTACGACTCCCCCGCGGACGCGATCCGGATCGCGAACGACAGCGAGTACGGCCTGTCCGGCTCGGTGTTCACCGCCGACGTCGCCGCGGGCATCGACGTGGCCCGCCAGGTGCGCACCGGCACGTACACCGTCAACGGCTTCGCGCTCGAGTTCGCCGGGCCGTTCGGCGGCTACAAGAGCAGCGGTCTGGGTCGCGAGCTCGGCCCCGAGGGCCTCTCGGCGTACCTCGAGAGCAAGTCCATCTCGCTGCCGGCCGGCACCACCGTGCCCGGCGTGCCCGTCGTCTGATCGACTGACCCAGCCCCCGTCCTTCTCGACCGTGAGGAACCACCTGACATGAAGACGCGCGCCGCCATCCTCTGGGAGCCGCACACCGACTGGAGCGTCGAGGACATCGAGCTCGACCCGCCGAAGAAGGGCGAGGTGCTGGTCAAGCTGGCGGCCTCCGGGCTGTGCCACTCCGACGAGCACATGGTCACCGGTGACATGGCCCTCCCGGCCGACATCGCCGAGCTGATGGGCATCAGCCAGTTCCCCGTCATCGGCGGTCACGAGGGCGCCGGTGTCGTGCAGGAGGTCGGCGAGGGCGTGACCGACCTCGCGGTCGGCGACCACGTCGTCTTCTCGTTCATCCCGTCCTGCGGCAAGTGCCCGTCCTGTCGCAAGGGCCAGTCGCAGCTGTGCGACCTCGGCGCGTTCCTGCTCGGCGGGCGGCAGTTCACGGACCAGACCGCCCGGCACCACAGCAAGGACGGCAAGGACCTCGGCACGATGGTCGCCCTCGGCACCTTCGCGCCGTACACCGTCGTCTCCGTCGACTCCTGCGTGAAGATCGACCCGGAGATCCCGCTGGAGAAGGCCGCCCTCGTGGGCTGCGGCGTCACCACCGGCTGGGGCTCGTCGGTCTACGCCGCCGACGTCCAGCCCGGCGAGACGGTCGTCGTCTACGGCGTCGGCGGCATCGGCGCGGCGGCCGTGCAGGGTGCCGCCCTGGCCGGTGCGCGCGACGTCGTCGTCATCGAGCCGGTGGAGTGGAAGCGCGAGAAGATCCTCGAGCTCGGCGCGACGCACACCGCCGCCTCGCACGAGGACGACGACGTCGCGCGCACCGGCCAGGGCGGCACCCTGCACGGCCGCCGCGCCGATGCCGCCGACGCCGTAGACGACGACCGTCTCGCCGGGCTGGACGTCGGCG
>SCVJ01000260.1 GCA_004322425.1 Chitinophagaceae bacterium | reverse complement strand
CCACGTGGCGGACGTGTCCTGGGGGACGGTGCACGACGCGGCGACCGTCGCCGAGGCGCTCTCCGGGCTGGCCGCGCTCCCGGTCGTGGGCGTGCTCGGCAACCACGACTGGGACGCCGGTGGCGAGCAGGTGCGCGCGGCGCTCGAGGCGGTCGGCCTGCCGGTGCTCGAGGAGACGGCGGTGCCGGTGCTCGACGGCCGGCTGTGGGTGGCCGGCGTCGGTGACCTGTGGCGGCGTACCCCCTCGCCCACGAAGGCGCTCGCGGCGGTGCCGGCCGGGGCCACGGTGCTGCTGCTCACGCACAACCCCGACGTCGTGCTGGAGGTCCCGGACGCGGTGCCGCTGGTGCTCGCCGGGCACACGCACGGCGGGCAGGTGCGGATCCGCAACCGGGTGCTGCACACCATCAGCAAGCAGCACGGCAACCGCTGGTCGCACGGCTGGTACCCGGCCGAGCGGCTCTTCGTCACTGCCGGCCTGGGCACCTCGAAGTACCCGATCCGCAACGTCGTACCGGAGGTCCCGGTCCTCGTCCTGCGGCCGGCATGAGGGGGCTGGCCCTGCTGCTCGCGGTGGTGCTCGCGGGCTGCGGCGGCGACGACCCCGCACCGCCGCCCGACGGCCGGGTGCGAGCGACGCTCGACGGCGTCGAGCTGCTGCTCGAGGTCGCCGACGACCCGCAGGAGCGGGCGGTCGGTCTGATGCGCCGCACGTCCGTGCCGCCCGGGACCGGGATGGTCTTCCGCTACGACGAGCCGGTGCAGTCGCGCTTCTACATGTACGACGTGCTGGTCCCGCTGCGCGCCGTCTTCGTCCGCGACGGCCGGGTGGTGCTGTCGGTGCTGATGCCGCCGTGCGAGCAGGGGCTGGCGCCGCAGGAGTGCCCGACGTACGGCCCGGACGAGCCCTTCGACACCGTCGTGGAGACGGCCCCGGAGACGCTGCCGGACGTGCAG
>SCVJ01000259.1 GCA_004322425.1 Chitinophagaceae bacterium | reverse complement strand
CGACGCTCTTCCGATCTGGACCGCTCCCGCAGGTAGCCGTCGGGAGCGCGGTGCAGGTACCACCGCGTCGAGAAGTGGATGATCGGTGCTGCGACCAGCATGGCGCCGGCCACCCGCCACGAGACGACGAAGGCCGCCCCGATCGTGAGCACGGTCGTGATGCTCGCGACGAGCAGCTCGGGCACCGCCGAGCGCACCGTCTTGGCGAGCGTGTCCACGTCGGAGGTCGTGCGGCTCAGCAGGTCTCCGGAGCCGGCCCGCTCCACCGTGCCGAGCGGCAGCGCGACGACCCGCTCGAGGAAGTCCTCACGCAGGTCGGCGAAGACCCGCTCGGCGAGCACCAGCGAGATCCGGCGCGACCACCACGTGAGGACGGTCGCCGCCAGCACCGACAGCGCGAGCAGCAGCGCGATCCGGTCGACGTGCGCGACCGTCGTCCCCTCCTCCACCGACTGCACGAGGTTGCCGAGCAGCGGCGGCACGGCCAGCCCGGCGAGCGCCGCGGCCGCGTAGAGAGCGAGCGAGAGCGCCAGCGCGCGGGGATGGCGGCGCACGAGCGAGACGGCGTACGCCCGGACCTTCCCGGCGTCCGCGACCGGCAGCTGCGTCATGCGGCGGCCTCCGTCCGCAGGACGACCGCGGCGTAGGCCGGGTCGTGCAGCAGCTCGCGGTGCGTGCCCGTCGCGACCACGACGCCGTCGACCAGCAGCGCCACGACGTCCGCCCGGTCGAGGACCAGCGGGCTCGTGGTGAGGACGACGGTGGTGCGCCCGGCGCGCATCTCGTGGAGCCGGTCGGCGATGCGCGCCTCGGTGTGCGCGTCCACCGCGCTGGTCGGCTCGTCGAGGACGAGCACCTCCGGCTCGGCCGTCAGTGCGCGGGCGAGCACCAGCCGCTGCCGCTGCCCGCCGGACAGCTGCCGGCCGCGCTCCTCGAGCTCGGTGTCCAGGCCGTCCGCGAGTGCCTCGAGGACGTCGGCGCAGCAGGCGGTCTCGAGAGCCTGGTCGACCGCTCCGTCGCCGAGCTCCTCCCGCAGCGAGCCGCTGAAGAGCACCGGCGACTGGTCGACGAGAACGAGGCGGCGGCGCACCTCGGCGAGCGGCAGGTCGCTCAGCAGCACCCCGCCGAGCCGCACCTCGCCGTCGTCGACGTAGCGGGTGAGCCGCTCCGCCAGAGCCGTCGCCGCGGTCGGGTCCGCCGACACCACGGCCGTGAGCGCCCCGGGCTGCACCAGCAGACC
>SCVJ01000078.1 GCA_004322425.1 Chitinophagaceae bacterium | reverse complement strand
CACCGCGACGAGCAGCAGCGTGAGCACGAACAGCAGCAGGGCGAGGGCAGCGGCGTCGCCGAAGCGCAGCTCGCGGAACCCCCTCTCGTAGACCAGGAACGGCAGCGTCTTGGTCGCGCCGAGCGGCCCCCCGCGGGTGAGCAGCAGGATCGGTACGACGGTCACCTGCATGCTCACGACGAGATCGCGGGCGGTGAGCAGTCCGAGCACGGGAGCGAGCATCGGCAGGGTGACGCGGCGGAAGAGCCCGACGCCCCGCGCGCCCTCCAGCCGCCCGACGTCGTAGAGCACCTCGGGCACCTCGCGCCGCGCCGCGAGCGTGACGAGGAAGCCCTCGCCGAGGGCGAAGACGGCGATGGCGACGATGGTCAGCCGCGCGCCCAGCCGGTCGAGCAGCAGGGGGCTGCCGGTGCCCACCTGCAGCACGACGGCTAGGGGCCCGTAGACGGGATTCACCACCCACAGCCAGATCAGCGCGGTGGCAGCGTCGGGCAGGACGGTGGGGACGTACGCCGCGACGCGTCCGGTCGCCCCCAGCCGCGCGGACCGGCGGTGCAGCAGCAGGGCGAGCCCGAGGCCGCCCAGCACGCGGAGCGGGACGGCCAGCGCCACGAAGAAGGCCGTGGCGACCAGGGAGCGGCGCAGCTCGGTGTAACCCAGCAGGTCGCGGTAGGTGTCCCACCCGACGAACTCCGCGGGCGCGAGGCCGTCGTAGCGGGTGAAGGCGAAGCCGGCCGTCATGACGGCGGGGACGACGACCAGCACGAGGGAGCCGAGCAGGAACGGCGCCAGCATCAGCCGCAGCCCGGTGCGGTAGCCGGGACGCCTCATGCCAGCCCGTGGTCGGCGCGGGTCCCGGGCCAGGTGACGACCTGCCCCAGCTGCACGCCGGTGCGACTTCCCGGCGAAGGCTCTTGCCCCGCAGGCACTCTCGCGACCAACCGGCCCCCGTCGGTCTCCAGCAGGACGTGCGTCTCGTGCCCGTGGTCCTCCACCGACGAGACGAGCGCGTCGTCACCCGGCACGAGCCGCACGTGCTCCGCGCGGACGCCGACCAGGCCCTCCGGCCGCTCCAGCAGGCTCATCGCCGGGGAGCCGACGAAGGACGCCACGAAGGGCGTGGCCGGCCGGTCGTAGAGCGCTCGCGGCCGGTCGACCTGCTCCAGCCGGCCCGACCGCAGGACCGCGACCCGGTCCCCCAGCGTCATCGCCTCGGTCTGGTCGTGCGTGACGAAGACGGCGCAGCGCCCCTGGGCGCGCAGCAGCGCCGCCAGCTCCCGTCGGGCATCGGCCCGCAGCAGCGGGTCGAGGGCGGACAGCGGCTCGTCCAGGCAGAAGACGGCCGGGTCGCGCACCAGCGCGCGACCGAGCGCGACCCGCTGCCGCTCTCCGCCGGAGAGCGCGACCGGCTGCCGGTCGAGCAGCTCCGTCAGCCCGAGCGCCGCGGCGACCTGCCCGACCCGTGCGGTCCGCTCCGTCCTGCGGACCTTGCGGACGCGCAGCCCGAAGCCGAGGTTCTCGGCGACGGTCAGGTGCGGGAAGAGCGCGAAGCCCTGGAAGACCATCGCGACCGGCCGCCGCTCCGGCGGCACGCGCGCCTGGTCTGCGCCGCCGATCCTGACCTCGCCCTCCGTCGGCCGGAGCAGCCCGCAGACCAGCCGCAGCAGCGTGGTCTTGCCGGACCCGGACGGCCCGACGACCGCCAGCACCTCGCCGGGCTCGACGGACAGGTCGACCCCGCGCAGCGCCCAGCCGGCCGCACCCGGGTGGCGCAGGCCG
>SCVJ01000037.1 GCA_004322425.1 Chitinophagaceae bacterium | reverse complement strand
GGATTCATTGGGATTAGTAGTAGTAGACGGTTGTAACAGAACACAGACTAGATATTATAAAGCCACTGATGGTTGTGGTAATAGTTCTACTTGTACCCAAGTATTTACTTGGATCGTAGATGTAACACCACCAGTAATCACTTGTGCAGCTAATATAACAGTTGCTTGTACAGTTACAACTCCAGTTTTCACAGCTCCGATTGCAACAGACGGATGTAGTGTTCCAGTTGTTACTATTGTAAGTACTAATGCAGTAGGAGTTTGTCCAACAGTCTATACTCGTACTTGGTTAGCTACCGACGCTTGTGGTAACACAGCAACATGTAGCCAATCAATTACAATACCTTGTTGCGCTCCAAACTGTACCTATACACAAGGTTATTATGGAAGTACCAACGGAAACAGTTGCAATGGTACCAATAGCTTTAGCAGTGCGTACAACTTAATCCTAAGTTTATTGGGAACTGATTCTCTAAAAGTTGGTCGCGCAGGTTATGGTATTGTTATTCAACCCGGTGCTGCCGGTGCTGCAAAAGTAAATGCAGTTATGCCTGGTGGAGGAACACCGAAAGCATTAAACTCAACTGCCTCACAAGTAGGTACTGGTGGTTATTGCTTAATTACCGGTAGTTGTTTCAGCAGTTATTTAACCGCACAAGGAAGAATTAATAATGTGTTACTTTCTCAAACGATTGCATTGAGCTTGAATTTGAGAATGCCTTCCAGTTCATTAGGAAATCTCCAATTGAAAAATGGTTGGATCATAACACAAAAAATGAGCGGTTGCGGACCAACAGCAACTATTGTTTCCTGTGCTTCCGATTCCGGTGCGATACAATCGTTCCAAATGAATCAAGCCGTGGTTAATTATCTAACCAATTTTGGAAACAATACAGCAACCGTTAACGACCTTTTAAACTTGGCGAATGATGTGTTGGGTAAAGTATTAACACCCGGATTACCCGGTGCTAATGGAAATAATGTTCCCAGCTTTGGCAATGTCAATAATCAGGTAGATATTATCAACCGTGCTTTTGATAAATGCCGTGCCTTTAAAGGTTATGCAAATTGTCTGGTCAATTGTCGCAATAGCGCTTGGGTTGATCCATGTGTGCCACCGGTTACGCCAACTGCCAGAGTGTATAATTCCATCATCGCTGAAAGCATTGTTACCGAAGAATTAACAGCAGTTGCTTATCCAAATCCATTCAGTGATCGGTTTAACTTGAAAATTGTATCACCGGTTAGTGGATCAGTATTGATTGAATTCTACAGTATCGCAGGAGTTAAAGTGTTTGCAACAAAACAAATGGTTGTGGCTAATATAGAACAAGTTGTTAACTATAAAGGCCCGGTAAGTTATGGTACATTATTATACCAAGTTCGAATTGGTAAATATAATGCCAAAGGATTCGCAGTAAAACCCTTCTCGAAGTAATTCGATACTGCAATAAAACTGCCACGCAAATGCGTGGTGGTTTTATTTTTCTTATTGGGGAGATTTTTAGGAAGTAGGTTGATTTTAAGTGGATGAAAAAAAATGAAACATCATGCTTACACTTTTAATTCTCTATTTGATAAAAAGATATTTCGAATTTCTGAAAAAGAAATTTTTTAAAAATAGTACACTGTCATTTGAAACGCAGCCATACCATTGATGTAAGAAATTATGCTAGAGGAATTTGGTTATTAAAATCAGAAACTGAAACGCAACAAGTTGCAATAAAATAAATTAACCTATATGAAATTGCTTGCCTTTCTTTTTCTTATTTCATTTAGTTACATATTAGGTGCACAGCAAGCCATCTTTGTTCGGGTATATGATTTGAAAGGAAATAAAATTAATAAAGGATTTGTGATTGCTGCCACAAATACAGAACTACAACTTGGAAAAGGATTAATCATTCCGGTGAGTAAGATTGGTAGTATTAAAACTAAACATTCAGTTGGAAATAACCTTTTTTTTGGCTCAAGTATTGGTGCGTTTACGCTTGGATTAATGGAGATGGTTAATGCAAACGCTGCCAGCCAAGGAGATGCATTTGAATCAAGTTCCGGTATTCAAATTGTAGTGGGAGCAATTATTGGTGCTGCAATTGGAGGAATAAGTTTAAAATTTAAAAAATCAAACACATTTTTAATAGACGGGGATCTTATCAAATGGAAAGCATTTCAATTAATCATAAAAGATAGATATAAGTTAAAATGAAAAACGTATAAACTTTAATAAAATGAAAACAAATAAACTGATTTCAATGACATTATTGTCAGGATTAATTTTTAGTACAAACCTTTTTGGACAAGACCCACTTAAAGCCGCTCCGAATGTTTATAAAAAAGTTCTGCTGGATAATAAGGCGGTACGAATTATACAAATTGAATTTGCGCCTGGAGAAATTGCTCCTTGGCATAGTCATCCCATTCATATTGTGTATGCGTTATCAGACGGAAAGATTGAGATTACCGATAAAGGCCAGCCAGGAACTATAGCTGAAATAAAAGCAGGTGATGTCCTCTATTTAGAACCCGCCACGCATATGGCAAAAAATATTGGAAGCACAACACTTAAATTAGTTGTAACAGAATTGAAACCTGCAGTTGCCAAAAATGAGCACGGCGCAAATATGGCTGCTGATCATAATATGGTTTTGCCCTCAGATATTAAATGGCAAGAAGCTCCTGCTTCTTTGCCACTTGGTGCAAAAGCTGCAGTGATAGAAGGAGACCCTAAAGCAGACGGATTGTTTACGATGCGCATAAAACTACCTGCTAATTATAGTATCATGCCGCATTCGCATAGTGCCGATGAGCATATTACCGTAATTGAAGGATCTTTTTTTATGGGAGTCGGTGAAAAATTTAATAAGCAATCAGCAAAAGAAATTCAGGTAGGGGGATTTGCAGTGATGTCTGCTGGAACTAAGCATTATGCTTTCACCAATCAAGAGAGTATTGTACAGCTTCATGGTTTGGGACCGTGGACGATTACATACGTTAACCCTGCCGATGACCCTCGAAATAAAAAATAAGAATGGAGATTCGTAAATTATTATCCGCAAAAAAAGTCATTGGTTTTCCACTGACTTTTTTTGTAAAAACCCACAAACATTATTCATTCATATTATTTTTTTTAAAAATGCGAGTTACCTTAAAAAATAGTAGTATCTTACGGATGCACAAACGCAAAAAGATGCGGGAAGTCTTCAAACGATATAGCATTCCCCAAAAATTTTCCAACCATCGCAACGCGATTGTTGTTCGTTTATCAGCTTGTTTATTTTTCATCTTATTTTTTTTAACAGCACCAACTGTTTCAGCGCAGCACGGTGATACCACTATTTCAATATCACAATTAAAAAAAATGAGTTTGGAAGAATTGATGAATATTGAAGTGGTTACGGTTTCTAAATTCCGACAAAACAATTTAGAAGCACCCGCTTCGATTATGGTAATTACCGAACAACAAATAAAAGAACGGGGTTATCTTTTTTTGGACGATGTGCTGCGCGATATTCCGGGCGTAGATCTTATTCATACCTACGGACAGGCACCCACTATCAGTATGTTTCGGGGAATGCATGGCGATGAAAACCGGCGAATGCTTTTTTTGATTGATGGCATTGTTGAGAACAGTATTTTAGGAACTTTCGAACAGGGCGGTACAGCTTATAGTCTTTTTAATGTGCAGCAGATAGAAATAATCCTCGGGCCTGCATCGGCTTTATATGGTGCCAATGCGTTTAGTGCCGTTGTTAATCTGATTACTAAAAAAGGAGAGGATGTAAATGGCCTGCACTATCAACGCGGTCAGGGATCTTTTAATACTAAATTCGAAAACATTTTGATGGGCTTAAAAAAAGGGAAGTTCAATATTGCATTATCCGGATCGCTCTATAATACCGATGGGCCCAAATTCAAAAATCGCCATCCGCAATATTCCAATTCGTATGTTGACGACGCTTTTTCCATCAATAGTAAACTAATTTATACCCTGCCAAAAATAACCACTACGCTGGGTTTCAAAACCTATCATAGTTCCGTCGGCACAGGACTGCTCACAACTTCACCTACTCTCATTTATGGATTGCCCAATCAAGGGAATTTAAATACCGGAATTGCCGGTTTTTTGCAAACAGATTTTAATGGCGAACACGCCAGCAGGGCTTCACCTTTTGCCACCACGGCTTATTGGCTTACCGATTTTAAAATAAACAGTAAACTCAATCTTGTTTTTAAAGCGCAATACCGCGAAACCGGTTTATCGGAAAACTCGTATGTATATACGCAAAGTCCGGGAAGAAATTTTATCAACCGCCATAAGTTTGCCCATTTTTCAAATCGCGTAAAAGCCGAGCTTTCGGGTAATTATGAAGTAGATGATCAACAGTTGGTTTCCGCCGGACTTCAATTTTCGCAGGATAATTTGGAAAAAGGGCTTCGTACCTATTTTGCCGATAATGTATTTGACACCATTGAAAATTTAAGAGTTACTAATCTTGGTGCTGTATTTAAACCGCGCGACATTGTCATACAAAACAATTGGGGAGCTTATCTGCAAACTGTTCGGAACTTAAATATCTTAAAACAAACCAGTGTTTCGGTGGGGGCACGATTTGATCATAATAATATTTACGGCAACACCTTCAATCCCAAAATTGGTTTTACCAACAACATCAATAAACAACTTACGCTGAAATTATTGTTCGGAACGGCTTATCGGGCACCCACCAATTTTGAAATTTTTACAACAGGCGGTACTCGTATTGCTAATTTAGATTTGAAACCCGAAAGAATTAGAACCTACGAATTCTATCTTTCCTATCGTCCTTCGAAATCGACGAATTTTAAAGCGGTGCTGTTTCGAAACCAGTTGTACGATGTTATCGTTCAAGATGTGCCCATTGGCGGTGGCCTTTTCCAAAATAAAAATACTGGAAAGACAACGATCAATGGAATTGAAGCCGGTGTGGATTATATTCCCAATACTTCCTACTCAGGTTTTATAAATCTAACCTTGCAAGAAGGAACAACATTCGACGGAACGAAAAATTCGGATATCCCAACTATTGCCGATTTTAAATGGAATATCGGCAGCAGTTTTTCTGTTTTCAAATTTTTGGACATCAGTTGGATTACCAATGTGGTGAGCTCACGAACCGTACCGGCTACCAATCCTCTGAAAAAAATAAAAGGTTATTCCAGTTCCAATCTTAATATCAAAACCCGTGCTTTTTTTAACGATCGGGTAAGTGCCAGTGTGCGGATTGATAATTTGTTTGATAGAAAATATTACGATCCGGGTGTTCGGGCAGCGAATGGTAATTTTTACCCTACTGTAATGGAGCAACCGGGTATTCGTGGATTTATTCGATTGGATTTATATCTTTTTTAAAAACTAAAAAACCAAGCTTTTTCGAACAAAAGCCATTAATGAAAAAACTTAAAAAAATATTCGTTCTGTTACTCACGGCGTTGGTTTATGTGAATACGGGTTTGCTGCAGGCACAAACTGCTCCTGTAAAAGATTATCAGATAAAAGCTGCTTTTCTGTACAATCTTTCGCAGTTTATCAGCTGGCCATCGTCTTCCTTTGTATCCGAAGCGGAACCTTTTATCATTGCTGTTTGTGGAAACAATAATATGGCCAATTATTTACAGCATTTGGCGGGTGGGGAAATGATCGATAAGCATCCAATTATTGTAAAAATATTCAGTACCAAATCGCCCTTAACGGATTGCCATATCATTTTTATGGATGAGACGATAGAAAAGAAAACGATCAACGAAATGCTTACCGGCGTACAAGGAAAAAATAGTTTAACCGTTAGTGATGCTTCGGCTTTTTTAGAACAAGGCGGCATGATTTCATTTTATAACGATCAAAGCCGGCTGCGGATTAGTCTTAATTTAACGGTTCTTAAAAACACGCAACTATCGTTAAGCTCGAAATTGATAAAGCTTTCTAAAAATTCACCCGTAGCTAACGAATAAAAATAGGATGCAATTCAGGCACTTACCCATTGAAAGAAAATTAACGAGAGTTATTCTATCCGTTGCCGGAATATCGCTGGCTTTCATCAGCATTTTCTTTTTGGCTTATCAATATCAAGAAGAGCGAAAATCAATGTTGAATAATATTTCCGCCATTGGGAAGATTGTTGCCGCCAACAGCACCGCCGCGGTTGCGTTTAACGATAAAGAAAGCTCAGTGGAAATTTTAAGCTCACTTCGTTCAAAGCCGCATATTATTGCTTCCTGTATTTTTGATGCAAACGGGCAACTGTTTAGTTATTATCCCGCTAGTTTAAAAATTACCGAGTTGCCAAAATCGATAAATGGGATGGGCTATTTTTTTTCAAAAAATTATTTGGAAGGATATGAAGCCATCGAAGAAGGTGATATGCGATTTGGCACACTTTATCTAAAATCCGACTTGGAACAAATAAGCGATGAGCTACAAATATTTGTAGCTGTAACCCTTATGGTATTAGCGTTTAGCTTTTTGCTTGCTATATACATTACCCGTATTTTTCAGAAAAATATTTCAAAACCCATTATTGCCTTGGCAGAAACGGCATTATTGGTTTCGAAGAAAAAAGATTATTCGATTAGGGCCACCAAAGTTAATAATGATGAAGTGGGACTTTTAACCGATGCCCTTAATCAAATGATGGCGGAAATTCAACATCAAACCGCCAGCTTAATTGATAGGAATCAAAAAATAATACGACACAGCAAAGAATTGGAAGTAGCCAATCGCGAGCTGGAGCAATTTGCCTATGTTTCTTCGCACGATTTACAGGAGCCCCTGCGCACCATTACCAATTTTGTGGGCCTTTTGCAAAAACAGTTACCCCAAAATTCCGACGCATCAACTCTTCAGTTTATGAGTTTTATAACTGCAGCAACCTCTAAAATGCAGTTGCTCATTAAACATTTATTGGGTTTTTCGCGAATTGGAAGAGAGACGATACTTGACCACGTTGACTGCAACAAGCTGCTGCAAGAAATACAGTTCGAATTGGATGGCAGCATCAAGGAAACAAATGCGCAAATTACCGTTCACGAACTTCCAATCGTAACCGGCGATAAACTTGCCCTCAAACAAGTTTTTCAAAACCTACTCAGCAACGCCATTAAATTTCGCAAAAAAAATGTTTTTCCGATAATTGAAATTAAAGCCGAAGAAAAAGAGAAAGAATTTTTATTTACGGTAACGGATAATGGTATTGGCTTTGATGAAATATATAAAGAAAGAATCTTTATCATTTTTCAACGGTTGCATACTGATACTTCCTATTTAGGTACGGGCATTGGTTT
>SCVJ01000036.1 GCA_004322425.1 Chitinophagaceae bacterium | reverse complement strand
GAAAGTATAAACGAAAACGAACTAAGCGGAGTAATCAGCCACGAGTTGGCACATATTGAACTGAATCATGTAATGAAAAAATTGGTAAAAGAAGTGGGATTATCCGTATTGCTTTCTATGACAACCGGTTCAGGTGGCGAATTAGTGAAAGAAATTGTACGATTGATTTCTTCTTCTGCCTACGACAGAAGCCTAGAAACAGAAGCAGATTTACATGCCGTTGAGTATATGTTAAATTCCCATTTGAATCCGGAGGCACTTGCTAATTTTCTTTACCGACTTTCCAATAATAAAGATGATTTATCCAAACATTTAGATTGGGTTAGTACCCATCCCAATCCCGAAGAAAGAGCAGAAACAATTATTGATAATTCCTACGATAGAAAAGTAACTTTCAAACCTGTATTGACAAAACGCGAATGGGAAGCGTTGCAAAAAAGGATTGAAAAAGACAACTAAGAAATAAATTACAAATCCCCTTTTGATTTCTCTACTTTCTTCCCGCTCTTCTTTTTTTCATAATCCAAAACTGATTGTGGTTTCAGCAAACTCTTTTTAGGAATGGAATCTGCTTTTGTTTCTAAACTATCAACACTGATTTCATTTATAGGAGCGACTGTAAGTTTATCTAAATAATATTTTTCTGTTTTTATCACTGTGCCGTAATCGGAATCAAAATATTTCCAAGTACCATGTTTTAATGTAAATCCGTCAAGTTTTACTACAATCCATTCCTTTACTTTTGTAGGATCGATGAGGTCATAAACAGGTACCGACTCATAAGGATCGTCGGGATTAACTGCTTTCCAGCTTTCTTCTCGGATGGGATGCCCGAAGAGAGTAAAATACATACAACGCCCATGCTTGTTTCCCCATTTGTAATTTTCAATGGCAAGTGCATCTCCCATCAATGAAAATGTTTGCCATGTTCCTTCTTTTTTATCACCTACATAAACTCCTTGTTCTTCAAATCCGGATTCACCTCTTAAAGACTCTACCCTATTCACCCAACGGCCTTGTTTCTTACCTAAAAAATCCAAACAGTTAATAGTGTCGCCTTTTACACTCAACTCAAAACTTTTCCATTGAGAGAAACCGTTCATGGAAATCAGCAAGAATAAAGGAAAAATATATCGCATTGTTTGTATGTTTGAAATACCGAATTATTGTTTGCTAAAAATAAACTACTGATTATGCTATCAAAATTAATAAAATTCACATTTTCTGCTTTATTCATTTTAAGTTCTACTTTTTTGTTTGCACAAGTAAAGCCAACTTCTGCAGATGAAAGGATTAAAAGTAATGAGTTGAGAAAAGAGTTAGAAAAAAAATCATTGTTGACTGATATTTCTTTTCGCAACATTGGACCGGTAACTATGAGCGGACGAGTTGTTGACATTGAAGCGAATCCCGAAGATCCAACTGAATTTTATGTTGCCTATGCCAGTGGTGGTTTATGGTACACAAAAAATAACGGTTTATCTTTTACATCAATTTTCGATTCTGAAAATATTTTAACGATTGGAGATATTGCTGTTAATTGGAATAAAAAAATTATTTGGGTAGGCACCGGCGAAGTAAACAGCAGTCGTTCTTCTTACGCAGGAATTGGAATATTTAAGAGCAGCAATAACGGCAAAAATTGGGAATGGCTCGGCCTTGCTGATTCGCATCATATTGGTAAAATACAATTACACCCAACTGACGAAAATACTGTATGGGTAGGCGCTTTGGGACATTTGTATTCACCGAATAAGGAAAGAGGTGTTTTAAAAACAACCGATGGTGGAAAAACTTGGAAGCAAACATTGTTTGTTGATGAAAATACCGGTGTTGTGGAAATGGATATAAACCCAACAAATCCAAATGAACTTTATGCGGCCACTTGGTATCGTACCCGCTCGGCTTGGAATTTTGAAGAAGCCGGAAAAACCAGTGGCATCTATAAAAGTTTGGATGGCGGCAACACGTGGAAACTCTTAACAATAGACGGTTCTGGATTTCCAACGGGAAATGGAGTAGGAAGAATTGGTCTTTCCGTTTTTGCAAAAAATCCAAACCTTATTTATGCAATTTTGGATAATCAAAATCCAAAACCTGATACCGGGAAAAAAGATGTAACAGCTTATCAATTACAAGATTTTAAAAATATTTCAAAAGAACAATTTGCACAATTGGATGATAAAAAACTAGACAGCTTTTTACTTCGCAATAGAATTCCGGCAAAACAAAATGCCAAGTTTTTTAAAGAAGCTATCGCAACGGACAAATACAAATCAACCGTAATACACGATTTTCTATTTGTAAATACCGGGTTTGAATCAACTCCTATTGGTTGTGAAATTTATCGTTCTGCAAATGGAGGTCAATCGTGGGCTAAAGTGAATGAAAAAGAAGTTCCTATCTTTTTTACTTATGGTTATTACTTTGCAAAAATTTATACTTCACCCTACAACGAAAACAAATTATATGCCTTAGGTTTTTCATCCATGTTATCTACCGACGGAGGAAAGACTTGGAAAAATATGGATAAAAATAATGTACATGCCGATCATCATGCCTTATGGATAAATCCAAAAAAAGATTCTCACTTCATAAATGGTAATGATGGTGGAATAAATATTTCTTATGACGATGGCGAAGTTTGGTTTAAAGCAAACACGCCGTCAGTTGGGCAATTTTATGCAATAACCACAGACAATGCAAAACCATACAATGTATATGGAGGACTTCAAGATAATGGTGTTTGGTATATTTCTTCTCAAACTGGGCGAAATCCATTTGCCGGATCGGGACTGGGATTATCCGTAGGAGGTGAAGTGAATATTGGTGGAGGAGATGGAATGTACGCTCAAGTGGATACACGCGATAATACTACTTCCTATTATGGTTCACAGTTTGGAAATTATACAAGATCTAATAGAATAACTAAAGAAGGAACAAAGAGAATTACACCACGCCATGAATTGGGAGAGTTTCCGTATCGCTTCAATTGGCAATCGCCAATACAATTAAGTAGCCATAATCAGGATATTCTTTATTTCGGTAGCAATCATTTCCATCGTTCCATGAATCAAGGTGATAATATGGCAACGATGAGCAAAGATCTTACCAATGGTGGCAAAGAAGGAAATGTACCCTACGGAACTATTACAACAGTTTCAGAATCGTTGTTGAAATTTGGACTTATTTACGCAGGAACGGATGATGGAAATCTGCATGTTTCCAAAGATGCAGGATCTAATTGGGAACAACTAAATCAAAAATTAGCAGTTGTAGAATTAAATAAAAAAATAAAAACTGTTGATACAAAATTGGCTACACAAGGTTTGTGGGTAAGTCGCGTCATTGCATCTCAACATAAAGAAGCGAGAGTTTATGCAACATTGAATGGTTATCGATTCGACAATTTTTCACCATTTATCTATGTGAGTGAAGATTTTGGAACAAGCTGGAAACAGATTGGAACTGATCTTCCGTTTGAGTCTATAAACGTACTACGTGAAGATCCAAAAAATGATAGCATACTTTATGTGGGCACCGATGGTGGCTTGTATGTAAGTTTTGACAAAGGCAATAGTTTTATGAGTTGGAATGCTGGATTACCAAAATCAGTTCCTATTCATGATATTGCTATCCATCAAAGAGACAATGAAATTGTATTAGGAACACATGGCCGTAGTATTTATATCACCAAATTGGAGGATGTACAGCAATTAAAAAAAGATCCAGAGTGGATGAAGAAAAAAAATGTAGGAAGTAAAAAGCCTACTTCGGTTGAATAAAATATTCTACAGCAAAAGAATATCCTTTCAAACCTAGGCCTATAAAGCTTCCTGCTGCATGGGCGCTAATAAAAGAAGTTTTTCTAAAATCTTCGCGTGCATGAATATTAGAAATATGCACTTCAATAACTGGCGTTTTAATAGCAGCAACAGCATCGCCAATGGCAACGGAAGTATGTGTGTATCCACCCGGATTGAAAATAATTCCGTCGTACTCAAATCCTACACGATGTAATTCATTAATCAATTCACCTTCTACATTGCTTTGAAAATATGAAAACTGAATAGTTGAAAATTGAAGTTTTAATTCTTCGTAAAATGTTTCAAAAGACTTTTCGCCATAGATAGTGGTTTCTCTTTTGCCGAGTAAGTTTAAATTAGGACCGTTGATGATGGCAATTTTCATACTGTCAAATGTAAAAAGGTAAAATCAAAAACAAGAATTGTTCTTTTCTTAGTTATGATATTGAATTAAGCTAATAAATTCATCGAATAAGTATCGGCTGTCTTGTGGACCTGGTGTACTTTCCGGATGATATTGCACAGAAAAAGCTGGTTTATCTTTTAAACGAATTCCTTCCACCGATTGATCATTAAGATTAATATGCGTTACCTCAATATTCTTTTCTTTACTTATTGAATTGGGATCAACACCGAATCCATGATTTTGCGTTGTTATCTCACACTTTCCAGTTAATAAATTTTTCACTGGATGATTCAACCCGCGATGACCATGATGAAGTTTATAGGTAGTAACTCCATTTGCCAATGCTAATAATTGATGCCCGAGGCAAATACCAAAAACTGGTTTTTTTTCTTTCAGAATTTCCTTCACTGTTTCAACTGCGTAGTTCATTGCAGCAGGATCGCCGGGTCCATTGGAAAGAAAATATCCACTCGGATTAAATGATTTTATTTTATCAAATGAAGTTTTTGCAGGAAATACTTTTACATACGCTCCGCGATCCGTCATGCATTTCAAAATATTTTGCTTGCATCCAAAATCAAGTACGGCAACTTTAACCAAAGAAGTAGGATCGCCCAATTCAAATTCTTGCTGGGTGGTTACTTGCGAAGCAAGTTCTAATCCATTCATGGCGGGAGCTTTTGCTAATTCTTTTTTCAATTCCTTTATATCCAATATTTCTGAAGATATAATACAATTCATTGCACCTTGTTTGCGAACATGAGTAACTAAAGATCGCGTGTCCACTCCTTCAATACAAACAATATTATTATTAATGAGATACTCTTCCAATGAACTTTCTGCTTGTAAACGCGAATAGGATTCTTCCAGATTTCTTGCAATTAAACCCCGAATTTTTACAGAATTGGATTCTACTTCAGCATACATTACGCCGTAATTACCAATATGCACATTATTCATTATCAGAATCTGTCCAAAATAACTGGGATCGGTAAACACTTCCTGATAGCCTGTCATTCCTGTATTAAAACAAATCTCTCCGGAAGCAGTACCAGAGGCACCAAAAGCAGTTCCTTGACAAATAGTTCCATCTTCCAATAGAAGTATTGCAGTACGTTTTGATTTATTCATTGCAGCAATTGGTTTTACAAAGAAAGTGAATTGAAGAAAATATTTCGTTTTTAGTTTTTCACAAAAAAGGCAAAACCTTTTCGGATTTTGCCTTAGTATTAATTACTTTATTCAATTAATTATTCTGTTGGTTTTTCTTGCTTGGTAGCCTCTTCTTTCTTACTCTTACCGCGGCGTGTTTTCTTGCCAGCTTCCTTCACTTCGCCTTTACCTTTTCCATAAATTTCGTTGAAATCAACCAACTCAATCATTGCCATTTCTGCATTATCACCCAATCGAGTTCCTAATTTTATAATCCGTGTGTAACCACCCGGACGACCAGCAACTTTATCAGCAATAGTGCTAAACAACTCCGTAATAGCTTCTTTATCTTGTAAATGACTAAATACAATACGACGCTGATGTGTGGTGTTTTGCTTTGACTTAGTAATAAGTGGTTCTACATAAACCCTCAGCGCTTTTGCTTTTGCAACAGTTGTTACAATTCTTTTATTAGTAATTAAGGCACAAGTAAGATTACTTAACAAAGCATCTCTGTGTGACTTAGTCCTACTTAAATTTTTTATTTTATCTCCGTGACGCATGACTTAAATTTTTATCAGCTACACCGTGTCAGGAATTGTAGCCTAATTATTAATGTGTTGAATTAGAAATCTTCTTTATCTAATCCTAATTTTTCAAAATCAATTCCAAAACGTAATCCTCTTTCATTCAAAACTTGTTCAATTTCAGAAAGAGACTTCTGTCCAAAATTGCGGAACTTCATCAAGTCTTCTTGTTCATATTGAACCAACTCGCTCAAGCTATTGATCTTAGCAGCTTTTAAACAATTGAAAGCACGAACAGAAAGATCTAAATCTTCAAGCGGTGTTTTTAATGTTTTGCGAAGTTGTAAAGTTTGTTCATCAACCAAATCTTCTTTCTTTACTTCTTTACTATCAAAAGTGATGTTCTCGTCTGTGATGATCATCAAATGCTGAATCAAAATTCGACTAGCTTGTTTTACAGCTTCTTCAGGATGAATGGTACCATCAGTGCTAACTTCCATAACCAACTTTTCATAATCGGTACGCTGCTCCACACGAGTATTTTCTACTGTATATTTTACATTTTTAATTGGTGTAAAAATGGAGTCAACTGGAATGTAACCTATGATGGGTTCTTTCGGTTTGTTTTCTTCTGCAGGAACATATCCTCTTCCTTTTCCAATAGTGAATTCAATTTCTACTTTAGCAGAAGAATCCAACGTACAAATCAACAGATCCGGATTCATGACTTGAAAACTTTGAGAAGCTTCCCCAATCATAGAAGCCGTAAATTCTGTTTTATTTTTAATGGTAATAGAAATTTTTTCATGAGCTACTTCGTGATCTACAATTTTTTTGAAACGAACTTGCTTCAGGTTTAGTAAAATTTCTACTACATCTTCAGTCACTCCTTTTAAAGTAGCAAACTCATGATTGATGCCTGTAATTTGCACACCAACAATTGCATGACCTTCCAAACTGCTTAGTAATACTCTGCGTAGAGCGTTACCAATAGTTACTGCATATCCGGGTTCCAAAGGGCGAAACTCAAATTGAGCATCAAAGTCGGTAGCCTTTTGTAAGAGAATTTTGTCTGGTTTTTGAAAACTTAAAATGGCCATAATTAATTTTTAAATTTTATTGATTCAATTTGCTTGCGTTTTTAATTAACCGCCAGCATTATTTACTATACAATTCTACTATTAATTGCTCCTGAATATTTTCGGGAACATTTTCTCTTTCTGGATAAGCAATAAAGGTTCCCTTTTTTGCTACCTCATTCCAGTCAAGCCAGTTAAATTTTGGATTTTTGGATCCCATTGCACCCATTAAAGATGCATTATTCAAACTTGCTTCTTTAATAGAAATACTATCACCAGCCTTTAATTGAAAGGATGGAATATTTACTACATCTCCATTAACTGTAATGTGTTTGTGGCTAATCAACTGACGAGCTGCTGGACGACTTGGAGCAATTCCTAAACGGAAAATTGTATTATCCAAACGAGCTTCCAAAAGTTTAATTAAGTTTTCGCCTGTTACTCCTCTACGGCGAGCTGCCTCTTCAAAAGTTTTGCGGAATTGTTTCTCCAATACACCGTAAGTGTATTTTGCTTTTTGCTTTTCGCGAAGTTGCAAAGCGTATTCGCCTAAAGTTTTTCTTTTGCGTTTTTCGCCATGCTGACCGGGAGGGTTGCTGTTTTTTGTCAACCACTTACCATTGCCTAAAATAGGCTCTCCAAAAATGCGGGAAATCTTGGTCTTTGGACCAGTGTAACGTGCCATAGTTTTTATTCATTTCCGCTTTTTAAAACCGGTGGCTAATCATTAAAAGCGGTAAAAATCGATTAGACACCTTTTAAGTAAATGATAAAATTGGCTTTATCAAATATGTTGTAGTATAATTAAATACTAATTAAACTCTTCTTTTCTTTGGTGGACGACAACCATTGTGTGGCATGGGCGTAATGTCTTTAATGATCACCACTTCAATTCCAGATTGTGAAATTGCTCTAATCGCACCTTCACGACCAGCACCCGGTCCTTTTACATACACGTCAACCTTTTTAAGTCCTGCATCAAATGCTTTTTTACTTGCATCTCCAGCAGCCATTTGTGCGGCATAAGGAGTATTTTTCTTTGAACCTCTAAAACCCATTTTTCCCGCACTACCCCATGCAATAACTTGACCTGATTTATTGGTCAAGCTTATAATAATATTATTAAATGTGGCCGAAATATGTGCATCTCCATACGCTTCTACCTTTACCACTCGTTTCTTTGCCTTTTCTTTTTGGCTAACCGGTTGTTGTTGTTGTGCTTTTGCCATAATATTTTATACTGTGTATTCTCTTATTATTTACTCGCCGATGTTTCTTTGTTAATCGGCAGAATTAATTATTTTTTAGCTGCCTTCTTTTTACCAGCAACAGTTTTGCGTTTTCCTTTTCTAGTACGGCTGTTGGTTTTTGTTCTTTGTCCACGAACCGGCAATCCTTTTCTATGACGAAGTCCACGGTAGCAAGCAATGTCCAATAAGCGTTTGATGTTCATTTGTACTTCGCTACGCAAAACACCTTCTACTTTCATTTCATCATTAATGGTACTACGAATAGCATTCAAGTCCTCGTCGTTCCATTCGTGCACTTTCTTATCGCGACTGATATTGTTTTTATCTAGAATATATTTTGCTTTAGAGGGACCAATGCCAAAAATATAGGTAAGTCCTATTTCTCCTCTCTTGTTTTTTGGTAAATCAACACCGGCAATACGAGCCATATTTAAAGTTTAACTTTTTTAATTTTTTTTCTAATTAACCCTGACGCTGTTTAAAACGAGGATTTTTTTTGTTGATGACGTACAACCTGCCCTTCCGACGAACAATTTTACAGTCGATGCTTCTTTTTTTAATGGATGCTCTAACTTTCATTTTTTAAGCTTTTAGCTTTATAAAAAAATATTTGTACTCTTAAGTATTAGCTACTTACTTATACCTGAAAATAATTCTTCCCCTTGTTAAATCGTATGGGCTCATCTCTATTCCAACTTTATCGCCAGGTAAAATACGGATATAATGCATCCTCATTTTACCGGAAATAGTTGCCAAAATTTCGTGCCCATTTTCCAACTTCACCTTAAACATTGCATTAGACAAGGCTTCTGTTATCCTTCCGTCTTGTTTAATCAATGCTTGTTTGGACATACAATTTTTGGGAGCGCAAAGATAGGAGTATTGGGATGAAAAACGAAAAACAGCACACTTTTTTTATTAAAGTGATATGGGGTTACAGTTTTTTTTAAAAAAAAGTGATTATTAAGGCCTTAAAAGAGGCACTTTAGTCATAGCCGTATGAAGATTTTGTAGTTCGTGAACAGCAAGTGGAGATGCAAAACTGCGTATATCTTCTCGATACCACATTTCAAGTTTACTAAAGCTATCACAGGTAGGTGTAGCCAATCGAAAAGCTCCTCTTTTGTATTTGACGGTATTATCAGTTTCGCTTTTTTCAAAACCAAATTTTACCAATTGTGCTTCGTCTAAAGCTATTGGATAAATATCCTTATTTACATACCAAAATTCCTGCGTGCCGTTATCAACTAACGCCAAATGGTCTTCGCTGTCTGTTTTAATAACCGTTCCTTCTCTAAAAAGTCCATCCTCGCTAACAAATACTAAATCTCCTTCTTTGAGTTGAGATAACGCTATCATAAAAACTAGATTTTGTCAATCCAATTTAACACTATTAAATGTAACTAACAAGAATTTATCTTTTTTATTCAGCCCAGCTCATTACATAATCGGAGTTTTCAATTTCCAATCCTACTTGTGTAATCATTAATGGATGAAAAGTATCCACCATAACGGCAAGTTCCTTTGTTTCTTTAGCTCCAATGCTTTTTTGAACGGCTCCCGGATGTGGCCCATGAGGGATTCCGGCTGGGTGCAAAGTAATCATCCCACGAGTTACATTTTTCCGGCTCATAAAATCTCCATCCACATAATAAATCAATTCATCACTGTCAATATTGCTATGATTATACGGTGCCGGAATTGCTTGAGGATGATAGTCAAATAATCTTGGAACAAATGAACAAACTACAAAAGCGTCGGTTTCAAATGTTTGGTGCACGGGTGGCGGTTGATGTACTCTTCCTGTAATGGGTTCAAAATCATGAATAGAAAAAATGTACGGATAACAACAACCGTCCCATCCTACTACATCAAAAGGGTGTGTGCCGTAATGTAAACCGTACATCATTCCTCTTTTCTTGGCTTTGATAACAAAATCTCCTTTTTCATCAAAAGTTTTAAGATTTTGTGGTGTACGAATATCGCGTTCACAATAAGGAGCATGTTCCATCAATTGACCGAATTTACTGATGTACTTTTTTGGAAATCGTAAGGGCTTAAAAGATTCCACAATAAACAATCTGTTTTTTTCATCCGCAAATTCAATTTGGTAAATTGTTCCTCGGGGTAAAATAATATAATCGCCATAAGAAAAAGGAAGTTCTCCATATTGTGTGTGAACCACTCCGCTGCCTTCATGAACGAAAATCATTTCATCCGCATCGGTGTTTTTATAAAAATAATCTTTCATACTTTCTTGCGGAGCCGCCAAAACAATATGGCAATCCTGATTGACCATAACGGCTTTTCTGCTTTGCAAAAAATCTTTTTCAGGTTTTACGCGAAATCCTTCAAAACTTCGATGCTTCAACATTTTCTCTTCTGCAATTTTTGGAGACACGTCTTGCTGTGCTTCTGTTTTAATAATTTGCGTGGGAGGATACACGTGGTACAACAAAGAGTAGTCGTTCGAAAATCCTTCGGTTGAAAATAGTTGTTCGCTGTAAAGTGATCCGTCTGCTTTACGAAATTGAGTATGTCTTTTGTGCGGAATATTTCCGAGTTTATAATAGTGTGGCATATTTATTTTTTAAAAAACTAAAACCATCCCCTGCCCATTCCAACTTCTCTAAATGGCCACGGTATAGAAACCATAATAATTAATAACGCTAAAAAAAAGAAAATAAAAGTGCGCTGATGTTTTAATTTATCCGAAATATTTTTCTTAGAAAAAGTTTTTCCAACATGAACAAGTATGATGGCAATTAACATTCCAAGACTGTGTTCTGCTGCAAAAAATCGATAAACGCCACTGCCCATTACATCTTTCATTCCCAATAACTTAATATTTTGTAACCCCAATGGACCGGTAAACCATTGATAAAGTCCAATCAGCAACATCAGATCGCAACAAATGAGTAAGATGAGTCCTACTTTTTTATCGGTACTAGTAAAAAGGCGATTACCTGCTGTAACGTGTCGGTAAATAGCAACTAATAATAAAGCTAAAATTATCCAGCGCAGAAAGCTGTGCAAGTGTAAAAGTCCTGTTTCCATAAAATACATTTAGGTGGAAAAGTTACGTATTAAATGGAAATCAAACTATAAAACCGGATCAATATTTTATTATCTGTTGAATTATTCAACCCAATCAGCAATAAAAATATTGGTATCACGGGTGCCTCCATTGTTTCGGTTGCTTGAGAAAATAATTTTTTTACCGTCGGGGCTAAAAACAGGAAAGGCATCAAAGCCGTTGTCTCTGCTTATTTTGGCAAGATTACTTCCGTCTTCATTAACCGTGTAAAGATTAAATGGAAACCCACGTTTATATTCGTGATTACTTGCAAAAATTATTCGTTTACTATCGGGCATAAAAGAAGGAGCCCAATTTGCTTGCCCCAATTTAGTTACAGCACGAGCATTAGTTCCGTCGGCATTGGCAATCCAAACTTCCATGTTTGTTGGCGCTACTAATCCTTCGGCTAGTAATTGTTTATATTCATTTACTTCATTTTCGGATTTTGGTCTTGACGTTCGCCAAATAATTTTTTTTCCATCGGGGCTAAACCAAGCGCCGCCGTCATACCCCAATTCGGAAGTGATTCTTTTTTCATTTCCGGTTTTCAAATCGATAATGTATAAATCAATATCTCCATCTTTTGTGCTGGTGTAAATCATTTTTTTGCCATTGGGAGAAATTGTGGCTTCGGCATCATAGCCGTTACTGGTAGTAAGTTGCTTAATTATTTTTCCATCATAATCAGCCTGAAAAATATCATAACTATCGTACAATGGCCAAATGTATCGATTGCCATATTTTGATCTATCGGGAACAGGAGGACAGTTATCTGATCCCAAATGTGTGGATGCATAAACCAAATGCTTGCCATCTTTTAAAAATGCTCCGCAAGTAGTTCTTCCTTTTCCGGTACTTATCATTTTATACTGGAAAGATTCTCCAGCTTTTGGGACATTGCCAATAAACATTTGATCGCACAGAATACCATCTTTTACACTTGTGCGTTGAAAAATTATTTTATTTCCGTCGAAACTAAAATATGCTTCGGCATTATCGCCTCCAAAAGTTAGTTGTTGAATATTTTTAAAATGTACTTCGCCGGGATATTGAACCGTATCCGATTTAAAATTTACGCTCCTTTTATTTGTCTCAGCATTAGAAATTGGATTTGATTTAAAAGCGAAAGAAATTGAAGCGAAAACAATAATTAATAGAAAATGTCTATTCTTCATTTATCAATAATTTTTGCAAAACTAAACTTCACAATCGAAGCAAGTGTCAGATTTTTGTCACATTGAATTTTAATATTTTATCGAAGATTCGAAAGTGATTCATTTGTTGACTATCGCTATCGCCATCTATTAATTTTGAAGTAACTTGCATTAAAATTTATTCATGCCCATAATTGCCCCATCACTACTTTCAGCCAATTTCCTCCACCTTGAAAAAGATTGTAAGATGTTGAACGAAAGCATGGCCGATTGGTTTCATTTGGATGTAATGGATGGACGCTTTGTACCCAACATAAGTTTTGGTCCCATGTTGGTAGAATTTTTTAGAAAGGCCACAAAAAAAACTTGTGATGTACATTTAATGATTGCCGATCCCGGAAATTATGCCGAAGCTTTTAAAAATGCAGGAGCCGATATACTTACGGTTCATGTGGAAGCTTGTCCTCATTTGCACAAAAATATTCAACAAATAAAATCGTTGGGCATGAAAGCCGGAGTGGCCATAAATCCTGCAACACCAATTGAATCGTTGAAGGATATTATTTCAGAAATTGATTTGATCTGTATTATGAGTGTAAATCCGGGTTTTGGAGGACAGAAGTTTATTCCCCAAACAATTGAAAAAATAAAAGCACTTAGAAAAATAATTAATGAAAAGGGTTATAATGTGTTGTTAGAAATTGATGGTGGTGTAACATTGGAAAATGCTCTATCTATTCTTGCAGCAGGAGCCGATGTATTGGTTGCCGGTAATACAATTTTTAAATCATCATACCCAAAAGAAACCATACAAAAATTAAAACAACTTTCATGATAAAAAATTATTTACACTTTTCACAGTTGTTGATAACTAATAGTTGGTAGCTAATTTATTACTCGTTTACTTAGCAGAGTAACTTGCTCTTTTCAATTTTTTAATTAAACTCTTCAAATTTGAAAGACACAATAATCAACCTAGAAACAGTAAACCCCATTGAGTTCTTCGGTGTCAATAATGGCAAACTCGATCTTCTGAAAAAAAAATTTCCTCTTTTAAAAATTCTTTCTCGTGGCACGCAATTAAAATTGAGCGGGGCTCAGGAACAAATTGATGCTGCAAAAGAAAAAATTGAATTATTGGTCCAGTACTTAGAACGTAATGGGCACATGAGTGAAAATTATTTTGATCAGATTATGGGTGGAGACGATCCTGAAGTGGTAGATAATTTTATTGAACGGCATCCAAACGAAGTTTTGGTTTTTGGTCCCAATGGAAAAACAGTTCGAGCAAGAACTGCCAACCAAAAATGTATGGTTCAAGCTATTGAAAAGAATGATGTTGTATTTGCCGTTGGTCCAGCAGGAACGGGGAAAACCTACACCGCCGTAGCTTTAGCCGTTCGGGCACTAAAAAATAAAGCGGTTAAAAAAATTATTCTTACAAGGCCCGCTGTTGAAGCCGGCGAAAGTCTGGGTTTTTTACCGGGCGATTTGAAAGAAAAAATTGATCCTTATTTACGTCCGTTATATGATGCGCTAGATGATATGATACCTGCCGATAAACTGGGTTATTATATGACCACACGAACGATTGAAATTGCACCATTGGCATACATGCGAGGTCGTACTTTGGATAATGCCTTTATAATTTTGGATGAAGCTCAAAACGCAACAAACCTTCAACTAAAAATGTTTTTAACTCGAATTGGAGCTAATGCTAAAGCCATCATCACTGGAGATATTACACAAGTAGATTTACCAAGAAACCAGCAAAGTGGATTAATAAAAGCGTCAAAAATTTTACAAAATATTGAAGGAATCGCACATATTGAATTGAATGAAGATGATGTAGTAAGGCACCGATTGGTAAAACAAATAATACGTGCTTACGAAAGTGAAAATAAAAATGAAGAGCATCATTAAACTCGTACAATCGAACCAACATAGATAAAGATTTCTTACTTTGCAGGAATGAAAAAACAACTGTATTATTTTTCATTCCTGATTTTATTTTTGTGGAATTGTAACAGCGTAGAGCAACAAAAAACAGACATTGTAACTTCAGAAAATGATTTAGACGCTGCCCGCAATTTTATAAGAGCCGCATTGGACGGGAAATATGATGACGGTAAAAAATTATTAGTAAACGATTCCACTAATTTTCAATTTTTTGCAGAATATGAAAAACTTCATTCAAAATTGAATGAAGAAGAAAGGAGGCAATATCAAAACTCATCTATTAATATTCATGCCATTTCATCCATAAATGATTCCCTAACTATTATTATTTATTCTAATTCTTACAAAAACAATCACGATACTTTAAAATTATTAAAAACCCAAGGACAATGGCTTGTTGATTTGAAATATTTGTTTAATCAAGATTCTGACACATTATTGAACCCTTCAAAAGAAAACTAAAAAATGTCCAAAACATTTCATCCATGGCATGGCGCACATTTTGGAAATGAAGCACCAGAAATTGTTAATACCCTTATTGAGATTCCCCAGGGAAGCCGTGCAAAATATGAAGTTGATAAAGAAACAGGATTGCTGAAATTGGATCGTGTCATCTATTCCTCTTTCCACTACCCCATTAATTATGGATTTATTCCTCAAACATTGGGAGAAGATGGCGATCCCTTAGATATTTTGGTTTTATGTTCACAATCCATTCAGCCACTTTGCTTAGTGGAAGCCACTGTAATTGGAAATATGCAAATGATTGATTCTGGAATTATGGACGATAAAATCATTGCAGTTGCTGCCAAAGATCCTTCAGTCAATCACATTAATAAGATGGAGGAGTTGCCAGCACATTTTATGGCCGAATTAAAAAATTATTTTGAACTTTATAAAGTACTTGAAAATAAAAAAGTTACCATTAATGATTTTCAAGGTAAAGAATTAGCATACGACATTATTAATAATTCAATTGAGCGCTATAGCAAACAATTCAAAAAATAATTGCCTTCTTATTTTATAATATTGCCTTCTTATTTTAGAATTATGAGTCTTCAACAACAAAACATACAACTTAAAATGACAACTCAAATCATTCTTACAATTATCATTATTGGTTTAGCCGCTGGAATGCTAAGCGGATTAGTAGGAGTTGGCGGTGGCATTATTATGGTGCCGGCACTTATTTATTTCTTGAACTACACGCAGCACCAAGCCCAAGGCACTTCATTGGGAGTGTTAACACTACCTGTGGTTATTGTGGCCTCACTCTATTATTACCATCAATGCCAAAAAATGGGAGCACCTATAGACTTGAAAGTTATTGGTCTGCTGGCAGTAGGTTTTATTGTGGGAAGCTATTTTGGAAGTAAAATTGCAATTTCAATCGACACTGCTTTATTGAAAAAAATATTTGGACTTTTGCTTTTATACACCTCTATCTCAATGCTGAACTTGGATTCAATGATTCTAAAATGGATAAAAAACATCTTTTAAATTTTACTTTCACTCTTCCTTCTTTTATTCTGATTCAGTGAATTTAAAAGATAGTTTTAGATTAAATCTGTTCAAACAAAAGAATTACTTACCTTTGCACCGCAATTTTGAGTTAACCAGATTTTGGTAAGTGACGATTTTTTCTGCTAAGCATTTTCTGCTAAATAGATTTTCTTCTCTCCGTTCCGTGTTACTCATTTCATTTATTAATTTTTTTAACGAACAAACATGAACATTTATGTTTCAAATTTAAGCTTCTCTGTACAAGACGAAGACTTAAGCAGCTATTTTGCAGAATACGGAGAAGTATCTTCTGCTAAAGTGATTACCGACAAATTAACTGGCCGCAGCCGCGGATTCGGATTTGTTGAAATGCCTGATGATGCAGCTGCCCAAAAAGCAATTGCTGAACTTGATGGTGCTACGGTTGATAACCGCGCTATTAGAGTAACGGTGGCTAAACCACGTGAAGAGAAAAGCAACGACAATAACCGTCGTTCTTTTGCCGGTAGTGGAAGTCGCTGGTAATTATTAAAAAAGGGGAACAATTGTTCCCCTTTTTATTTTCTTAACCCTATTTCTTTTTAGGTTTCTTTTTTACATTTTTCAAGGCTTCATCAATTGCGGCAGAAAGGTTGGCTAAATTTGGTTTTACTTTTAACGGAACGTTATTAATAAAAAATGCAGGTATTTCTTTCACACCTTTTGCAATCCCTTCTTTTAAATCATCCTGAACTTTAGGCCCGTAAGTTCCACTTACTAAACTATCCAAAAAGTTTTTGTCTTTAACGCCTGCTTCAATACTATGTAGTTTAAGACTTACAGTTCCCAAATTGCGTCGACGACTGAATAATGTATTATGCATTTCCCAAAACTTACCAGTTTGTCCAGCACCTATAGCGGCTTCGCTGGCTTTCATACTTCGTTGGTGAATAAGTGTAAGTGGGAAATGGCGGAAGTTGAATTTTATTTTCCCCTTATATTTCTCTAATATTTGTTTTACAACTTCATTAGCTTTTGCACAATCTTCATTTTCGTATTCACCAAACTCCATCACTATCACAGAAGCATCAGGGTCTCCTACAAAAATATCTTTGGGAGCAATTATTTCAATTACTTCTTTTACTAGTGCCATACAGATTTTTTTATTAATTCAATTTCAGAATTGCACGCTTTGCACTTCTAAAGTAATTGAAATATACGGGGTTTTGTATATTCAAACTAATTTTTCCAAAACTGAAAGTGGGCGAAGTTAATATTTTAAACTTCCCAACAAAATAAACATCTGCAAAAAGCCAATTCCTATTAAAAAAATCAATTTATTCAATCTTTATTTTTGAATTTAACTGCACCATTCACTATCGTTAGCAACACTTTAGTGTTTTTTATTTCCTCTTCAGTACAAGTAATAAGATTGTTTGACAACATAATTAAATCAGCATACTTACCAACTTCAATACTTCCCTTTAGTTTCTCTTCCTTGGCGGCAATCGCATTTGCCATTGTATAAGAATAAATAGCTTGCTCTCTTGTCATTTTTTGTTCGGGATAAAAAGCCACTCCATCTTTCATTTTTCGAGTAACGGTTGAATAAAAATTTGCAAGAGGATCTACATCTTCTACCGGCACATCCGTTCCATTGGCAACTAATACACCGGCTTTTAGAAATGATTGCCACACATAAGCTCCTTCTTCTGATCGTTTATCGCCTAATCTTTTTGGAACAAACGGCGCATCACTGGTGCAATGAATTCCTTGCATAGCAGCTATTACATTCCATTCTTTAAACCTTGGAATATCTGTTGGATTAACATGCTGCGCATGCTCTACTCTCCAACGATGATCTTTGTTTTTGTTTTTTGCAATTTTTTCTGAATAAATATTTATTACTTCTCGATTTGCTTTATCGCCAATTGCGTGCACACATAATTGAAGATTATTTTCCCAACAGAAATCGGCAACTGCCTTTAATGAATCAAGATTAAATGTGTTCTCTCCTACCCAACCTTGTCGATCTGAATAAGAGTCGAGAAGCCAAGCTCCATAAGAACCCAAGGCTCCATCCAAAGAAACTTTTACAGCCTGAACTGTAAGAAAATCATCTCTTTCATTTGTATTTGTAAAAGCTGTTGCATTTTCTCTCAGTGATCTATTTCCTTCTTTTACCATCAACCAATGGCGAATATTTAATTTCTTCGCTTGAGCTAGCTCTTTCATCCAAGCCACTTGTTGGAATGAAGAACCTGCATCCTGAAAACTGGTAACTCCTTTTTTTAAACATTCTTCTTCCGCCAACTTAATACTTTCTTCCCATTTGTTCTTTTGCTCCGCTAAAGTTTGTTTATTTACCCAATCACCATAAGCATCATAAATAAGACCTTGAGCCGTTTCCGATAATACACCAACAATTACTTCGTTTTTATCTTTTACTATTTCACCTCCTGTTGGATTTTTTGTTGAATTAGTAACATTAGCCAATTCCAAAGCTTTTGCATTTACATAAACACTATGTCCGCTGGCATGCGCTAACATAACAGGATTATTAGGAGAGATTGCATCCAAAGTTTCATGATAGGGATATCCCAAATAATTTTTTGTAGGAATGGGATTCCATTTTTCCTGATGCCATCCACGGCCAATAATCCAATCGCCGGGTTTTGCTTTACTTACAGCATCGGCCACCAAAGCAACAATTTCATCCCAATTTTTTACATTCATTAAGTTGAGATTAATTAACGAAGAACCAAGCCCATGAATATGTCCGTGGCCTTCGATAAAACCTGGCATTACAAATTTTCCTTTGCAATCAATTAACTCTGTTTTATTCCCAATAAATTTTTTAAGGTCGTTATTGTTGCCAACAAAAATTATTTTTCCATCCTTTATGGCTACAGCTTCAGCGTTGGGTTGATCTTCATTTACTACGTACACTTGGGCATTTTGCATTACCACATCGGCTTTTGAATTAGGAATGTTGTCGCAAGAAAAAAGTAAAATAGCTGACAAGAAAAATAAATATTTTTTCATATAATTTTTATAAATTCAAATATAGATAAATTATACTGTCGCAAGTTGGAAGTATTGACAGGCGTCACATCTTCAAAAAATATTTTTCTTACTTTTAATCAGATGACACTAATGTGAGATCGATACTTATGAAAGAACAACAATCTGCCTTCATCAAAAAAACAGCACTCGAACTGGGATTTGAGTATTGCGGTATTGCAAAAGCAGAATTTTTGGATGACGATGCCCGACGACTGGAACGATGGCTGAGCAAGAGCATGCACGGCACCATGCAGTATATGGAAAACCACTTCGAATTACGAGTAAATCCCTGCAAGTTGGTGCCGGGAGCAAAATCAGTTATCACGTTATTGATGAATTATTTTCCTTCGGAACAGCAAAATGTTGCGGCTCCAAAAATTTCGAAATATGCGTTCGGAGAAGACTATCATACTGTCATAAAAGAGAAACTGAAACAATTTCTACACTTATTAAAAGTTAATATTGGCGAAGTAAACGGTCGTGGATTTATTGACAGTGCTCCTGTTTTAGAACGAAGCTGGGCGCAGAAAAGCGGATTGGGATGGATTGGTAAAAATGGAAATCTGATTACAAAACAAAGTGGTTCTTTCTTTTTTATTGCAACTCTTATTACCGATCTCGAACTTAATTATGACGACGCATTTGTAAAAGATTATTGTGGTTCCTGTACGCGTTGTATCGACACCTGCCCCACCGATGCTATTTTACCAAACAAAGTAGTAGATGGGAGCAAGTGTATTTCCTATTTCACCATTGAATTAAAAGATGCATTGATTCCTGATACAATGAAAAACAAATTTGAAAATTGGATGTTTGGTTGCGATATCTGTCAAGATGTTTGTCCTTGGAACCGATTCAGCACACCAAATACTGAAATTCGCTTTACTCCCATTCCCGAAATTCTAAATCTTTCAACAAAAGAATGGAATGAGATGAGCATAGAAAGTTTTAAAAAAATATTTCAAAATTCTGCCATTAAAAGAGCAAAGTTTGAAGGCATAAAAAGAAATTTGAAATTTATTGAGCAAGGATAGATTTTGTTTTTTAAATAAATGATACATTTATTATTATTTGATGAATACCAATATTGAAAAATTATATCAGCTTTCTTTAAAACAAGAAAGAATAATCCTTGGATTAATGAGCGGCACTTCTTGTGATGGGCTGGATGTGGCTTTGTGTAAAATATCAGGAAGTGGCACAAACACAAAACTTACAATTCTTCAATTTGAAACAATTGAATATGCTGATGATTTTAAAAAAGAAATAAAAACTTCCCTATCGCGAAAGGATGCCGATCTTGAAAATATTTGTTTATTAAATCCATATATCGCCACACAGCATGCCAAAATTGCTAATCAATGTTTGAAGAAATGGAATTTCAAAAAAGAAGATATTGATTTAATAGCTAGTCACGGACAAACTATTTATCACGCTCCAAAATCATTACACGAAAAAGAAAAATTTCCAAATGCTACATTACAAATTGGTGATGGTGATCATATAGCTGTTCAAACAGGAATCATTACCATCAGCGACTTTAGACAAAAACATATTGCTGCCGGCGGCGAAGGAGCTCCCTTGGCTGTTTATGGAGATTATCTACTTTTTTCAAAACTTGGAGAAAACCGAATACTGCTGAATATTGGTGGCATTGCAAACTTTACTTTTCTACCGGGAGATGGTAATACCGAAAATATTTTTAGCTCGGATGTGGGACCTGGCAATACAATGATGGATGCTTTTATTCGAAAACATTTTTCAGAAAAAAAATATGATGATAACGGTAACATCGCCAAGCAAGGCACTTTCAATAATGAGTTGCTACTTGAACTAAAATCTCATGCATTTTTTGAAAACGATTTTCCAAAAACAACAGGTCCAGAATTATTCAATCTTAACTATTTACAAAAAGCTCAAGAAAAAACCGGTACCGAGTCTTTATCAAAAGAAGATGTAATGGCAACGTTGAATAAGTTTACAACAGACACAATTGTATTGGCTATTAATAAAATTGAATTAACAATGAATCCAACTTCCATTTATGTAAGTGGTGGAGGTTTTCATAATGCTTATTTACTTGAAAATATTAAATCGCAATTGACCCACACTTTTGATTCAACAAACTCCTTGCACATAAATGAAGATGCAAAAGAAGCAGTTTTATTTGCTGTCCTTGCCAATGAATGTGTTTGTGGAAGTACACTCAAAATTGGGTTGGGAAAAAATAAAATACCGAGTATAACGATGGGAAAAATTAGTTTTCCCGATTAGGTTTCTAATATGGCTTTCAATCTATTTAGTCCCTTTTCCATTTGACTTCCATAGATATTTTCAAAAAATAATGACGCAAATTTTTCCCACGGCAACCAACCCAATTCAAAATTCATATACCATTGCAATCCAATTGAGCCCGCATCGTTTACAGTAACAATCCGCCATCCAGAAATAATTTCTTTCTTATTAAATTTTAATTTCGAAATGATTTCTTTTTCTTTTTTGTCACTTACAATTAAAAATTGCTTTTGATTGTTTTGTAAAATATAACCTTCCACTTTTCCATTGACATAGAGAAATGGTGCGGTTTCCAAACCTGGGTGCCAATTTTTCCAATTGGCGGGTTCACTAATTTGTTCCATTAGTGCAGCAGGAGTACACGAAATATCAACAACTTTTGAAATACGAATTGAAGATGGAATCAAAAATGCAATTCCAGCAAAGAAGAAAAAAAATATTCCAACACTAATCAAAGCTAATTTCAAAATTTTCATACTCTCTTTTTTACTCCCAACGAAAAACTTTTATGGCAACAATATATACGCCAATTCCCCAAATGCCCAGCACAGCAATCTGTTTATAACAATCAATTAAGTGAACTCCCTCAAACGCAATATTTCTCATCGCATCATTTAAGTGGGTGAGTGGTAATACATCAGCAATTGATTTTAACCAACCCGGGAAAGCGTCCGTAGTGAAAAAAGTTCCAGAAAGTAAAAACTGCGGTAGGGTTATCAAATTAACAAAGGGAGGAATTACGGATTCATTTTTTGCCAATCCACTCACAATAAATCCAAACCCCATAAAAACAATTAATCCTAAAACGCACAACACTAAAAGTTCAAAAAATGTTAACCAACCATACACCAATGTAAAATTGAAAGCAATGTACCCGATGGCTAAAATGACAACTGCTGTAATTAATCCAAATAAAACTCGACTGATGCCAATGCCAAAAACTATATAAGAACGCTTAATTGGAGTTGCAAAAAATCTCTTTAATACCAGCGTTTGCCGTAGATTAAAAAAGATGAAGGCAACACCAAAGACACCAGCCGTTAGCAAAGAAAATCCTAGTTGCCCCGGCAAAATAAAATCAATGGTTCGGTAAATACGTCCTTCCACGGGTTTTAAATTTTGCACCGAGGCATACGCCGGAAGGTTGGGCATTTTCAACTTATTTACTCCTTGAACTACATCATTTATAATAGCTTGTAAAATTGAAATTTTATCCATGGAAGCAGTCGAAGATTGAATAGCAACATGATATTTTGTTGACGAATCCTCTGCTAATTTATTAATATTAATAATTGCTGTAATTCTTCCTTTTTGCAAAAGCGATAGTAGCTCTTCCTCATTTCCAGTAGCAATCTGAATACTTTTTCTGTTTATTAATGATTGATAAATAAGATTGGAAACGGATGTGTCAGAACCTTTTGAAAACCCAATTTTTACTACGGGGCTGTTACCTCCTATAAATCCAAAAACCAAAATAAAAATGAGTGGAAAAACGAAACTAAAAATAACAGCTGAAGGACTTCTAAAAATGGCTTTCAAACTGGCTTTTGAAATTGCCATCATGGCACTGTACTGACTATACTTTTGTGTCATAACTTTTTTCTTGCTGGCAAATGTATTAACTATTGAATGTAAAGTAAACGACAAGAAAAATATATTCCTAAATTATCCACAAGTATAAAATCAACTCTTACATCCTTTTCAATTCACTTACTTTGCAGTCTGCTTTATTTTCAACAGAATACGATTACAAATCATGAACTATCATTTTATAACGATTGAAGGAAATATTGGTGCCGGCAAAACAACTTTGTCACACCTACTATCTCGCCATTACAATGCCCGCTTGATTTTAGAAGAGTTTGCCGACAATCCATTTCTGTCAAAATTTTATGAAAACCCGCAGCAATATGCATTTTCGTTGGAGCTATTTTTTATGGCTGAACGATTTAAACAACTCAAAGATCTCATTCAACAACAAGATCTTTTTCAATCCATAACGATAACGGATTACCTTTTTACAAAATGTTTATTGTTTGCAAAAATAAATTTACCGGAAGATGAATTTCGATTGTATCAACGATTGTTCGACATCATTCATCAGCAATTATTACAACCCGATTTATTAATTTATTTACACACTCCCGTTCAACGGCTGCAAGAAAATATTAAAAAAAGAAAACGCTCTTACGAACAGAATATTCCTGACGAATATTTGAACAATATTCAAAATGCCTATACAAATTATATAAAACAAAATAATATCAAAACTCTTTATATCGATTGTTCGAATGCCGATTTCTTAGGCAATGAAAAACATTTTCAAGCTGTAGTAGATGCTTTAGAAATTGACTACACGCCTGGGCAACATTATCTTAGTTTACCTCATTAATCAAAATGGCTTTACCACAGAAACAATCTTTTATTCTCATCAACAAAGAGTTTACATGGTTTATTGTGGCACGTGTTATTTGTATTGTTGGATTGCGAATGACACCGGTTTTGCTTGGCTGGAAATTATATGAACTTACCGGTAGCAAGCTTGCATTGGGAATGCTTGGATTAAGTGAAGTTATTCCTGCTATTTTATTTGCACTGCCTGCAGGTGTAACCGTTGACAAAAGTAACAAGCACCGATTGATTCGCTTTTGTATGTTTCTGTATTTTTTAATAATGGCTGGCTTATTACTCATAACTTCTAACTGGTTTGCCGCAAATACTTCTTTAAAAATTATTGAATATTGTATTTACGCATTTGTTTTTTGCACAGGCATTGTGCGTGCTTTCAGTGCTTCTGCTTTTACTGCTTTTGTTGCACAACTTGTCCCTTCAGAATTTTTGATTAAAGCTGCTTCAATCAATAGTATGTCGTGGTTGTTAGCTGCGGTAACGGGTCCGGCTATTGCGGGAATATTATTGGGCTATACTACTATAAGTTTTGCATTCTTTATGGTATGCTTCTGCATTTTTATTTCCATTCTGCTTTTTCAATTCATTCAACCCAAACCAATTATGTGGCAATCGGGAAAAACAAAAACATGGGATGGTGTAAAAGAAGGATTGCGATTTGTTTATAAACAAAAAGCATTATTGGGCGCAATGAATCTGGATATGTTTGCAGTTCTATTTGGCGGTGCAGCTGCACTTCTACCTGTTTTTGCAAAAGATATTTTGCATATTGGTCCTACTGGATTGGGATGGTTAATTGCAGCCACTTATCTTGGAAATTTTGTAGCACTTGCATGGATTACCAACCTTCCATTGAAAAATAATCAAGGAATAATTCTGTTGCGTTCTGTTATTGGTTTTGGAATTTGCATTCTTGTGTTTGCACTTTCAAAAAATTATTGGCTCAGTTTTGCAGCTTTATTTATTAGCGGTTTGTTCGACGGAGTCAGCATCATTATTCGGCACACGATGGTACAATTATTTGTTCCGGATGAAATGCGAGGAAGAGTTTCCTCGGTCAATTCTATTTTTATAAACAGTAGTAATGAGTTAGGACAATTTGAAAGTGGTGTTGCTGCTTCTATTATGGGAACAGTGCCATCTGTAATTTTTGGAGGATCGATGACCTTGCTGGTTACTATTGTTACGTGGATAAAAGCACCGAGCTTGAGAAAATTTACTTACAAATAATTATCGTGGAAACTTGGCTACTAACTTTTCCAACACATAAAAAGTGATTGGACAAAAAGTAGAATTTTTCAACGTAAGTTCTTTTCTTTTGAAAAAGACATCTTCATCTGAGTATGGAAATCGTCGACAGTCCGAGGGCCTGATTTCATAAATACTGCAATGGTTATTAGATTCTAAAAAAGGGCAAGGCAATATATTTGCAACAAAATCTCCATCTTCGTCCACTCGTAAATATTTTTCAATAAACACACTTTCGCGCATCTTTAAATATTTACTGATTCTTTTAATGTCGGTTGTTTTAAAACGAGGTGAATGGCTTTTGCAGCACCGGGCACATTGAAGGCAGTCAATTTTTTCAAATGCTTCTTCGTGCAATTCGGGTAATACTTTCAACAGTTTGTTCTTATCCGTTTTTTGCAGTACTTGACCGTACTTCTTCTGATTTTCAAATGTCTTTTTTTCCCAATTTTTTAGCAGATCCTCACTCATATTGCAAAGAAACGACCTCTTTTCCAAAGTTCTTCAATAGTCAGTTTTTTAATCGACTACAACCTTAACTTTGCCCCGCAATAAGTTTTTTTCAAAAAACACTTTTGATTTTTTCTATACATCGCATATCCACTTACTAAATACTGATGGCAGCTATGAATTTATTTGAACAACAATCTTCCGAATTTACTACTCGTCATATTGGCCCAAATAAGGCTGAAACAAAGCAAATGCTACAAATTATTGGTGCTAAAAGCATATCTGATTTGATTGAAAAAACAGTGCCCCCTTCAATAAGAACATCAAAATCTTTGAACCTTCCAGCTCCCATGAATGAGCACGAATATTTAAAACATATAAAAGAAATTTCTTTAAAAAATAAAGTTTATAAAAATTATATCGGGCAAGGTTATTACGATACTATAACTCCTTCGGTAATTCTTCGCAATGTTTTTGAAAATCCAGGATGGTATACTCAGTACACACCGTATCAGGCAGAGATTGCGCAAGGTAGATTAGAAAGTTTACTCAACTTTCAAACGATGGTTTGCGAACTAACAGGCTTACCTATTTCTAATGCATCATTACTTGATGAAGCAACAGCAGCTGCAGAAGCCATGTCGATGTTTTTTAATTCAGCCAACAAAGACAATGCTACCAAAACAAAATTTTTTGTTGACGAAGAAACTTTCCCTCAAACTAAAAATGTTTTAATTACTAGGGCTATTCCTATTGGCATTGAAGTAGTAGTTGGTAATTACAAAACCATTTCTTTTGATGAAACTTTTTTTGGAGCATTAGTTCAATACCCAAATGACAAAGGATCGATAGAAGATTACAGAACCTTTATTTCATCTGTTCATAAATGCAATGCTTTTGTTGTAATGGCAACCGATTTACTTGCACTTACTTTATTAACTCCGCCAGGAGAATTGGATGCTGATTGTGCTGTTGGCTCTGCTCAACGATTTGGAGTTCCGTTGGGTTATGGAGGTCCGCATGCTGCATTTTTTGCTGTAAAAGACGATTTTAAAAGAAGTATCCCCGGTCGAATCATTGGAATTAGTATTGATACAAATGGCAATCGTGCTTTACGCATGGCGTTGCAAACTAGAGAACAACATATCAAACGAGAAAAAGCCACTTCTAATATATGTACTGCACAAGCTTTACTAGCCAATATAGCGGCCATGTTTGCAGTTTATCACGGAGCAATTGGATTAAAAAATATTGCTCAACGAGTTGCTTTATTAACCCAAACAGTGGCTGAGGCTATTGAAAGTAGAGGTTTTGAAATTGTGTCGCAAAATTTTTTTGATACTATTGTCATTCGAGTAGATTCTATTGCTAACATAAAAGAGAAAGCGAATCGCCAACAAATCAATCTTAGATATTTAGATAATCATCACGTTGGAATTTCAGTAGACGAAACTGCAACAGCAACAGATTTATTCGACCTCATCAATTGTTTTGAAAATGAAATCAATCCGGTGAGTTTTGAAATTAATATGGATGCAATCCTTACGCATATTCCAAAAACATTACTTCGCCAATCAACATTTTTGACACAATCAGTATTCAACACTTATCGTAGCGAAAGTCAAATGATGCGGTATATAAAGATGTTGGAAAATAAAGATCTTTCGCTAAATACATCGATGATTTCATTGGGAAGTTGTACGATGAAATTAAATGCTGCAACAGAAATGATACCGCTTAGTTGGGACCATTGGAGTAAGATTCATCCTTTTGCACCCGCAGAACAAACAAAAGGGTATCACCAAATAATTGAAGAATTATCTGCCTATCTCTGTGAAATTACGGCCTTTGATGCTTGTAGTTTACAGCCTAATAGTGGTGCCCAAGGCGAATATGCAGGACTTTTAACTATTCGAGCTTTTCATGAAGCTAATGGCGAAGCCCACCGAAATGTAATGCTCATTCCTGTAAGTGCACATGGAACTAATCCTGCTTCTGCAGTAATGGCCGGAATGAAAGTTGTTGTTGTAAAAGCATTGGATAATGGTTATATCGATGTGGAAGATTTAAAAAAGAAAGCAACAGAAAATGCTATTCATCTTTCCGGCATTATGATTACTTACCCAAGTACATACGGAGTTTATGAAGAAACGGTAAAAGAAATAACGGACATTATTCATCAACACGGAGGACAAGTTTATATGGATGGCGCTAATATGAATGCACAAGTTGGTTTAACTGCACCGGGTTTAATTGGTGCAGATGTTTGTCATTTAAACCTTCATAAAACATTTGCCATTCCACATGGTGGTGGCGGACCGGGAATGGGCCCTATTTGCGTAAAAAAACATTTAGCTCCTTATTTACCGGGCCATGTAGTACTCCAAAATGAATCAAGCAATATTGGTGCAATAAGTGCTGCACCATTTGGAAGTGGTTCTATCCTATTGATTTCATACGGCTATATAAGATTATTGGGAGCCGAAGGTGTAAAAACAGCCACAGAGTATGCCATATTAAATGCAAATTATATGCGGGCTAGATTAGAAAAAAAATTCGATATTCTTTATACCAATCACAATGGACAGTGTGCACACGAATTTATAGTTGATCTTCGACCATTTAAGAAATCAGCAGAAATAGAGGCAGAAGATGTTGCAAAACGATTAATGGATTATGGATTTCATGCTCCCACAATGAGTTTCCCTGTTCCCGGAACAATTATGATTGAACCCACAGAAAGCGAGGATAAAGCAGAGCTGGACAGGTTTTGTGATGCCTTATTAAGTATTCGAGAAGAAATACAATCTCTTGAAGAAGGAAAGATGGATAAAAAAGACAATCCCCTAAAGAATGCACCACACACACAAATTACACTTAGTGTCGATGAGTGGAATCACAACTATAGCAGGGAGCAAGCAGCTTTCCCGTTACCCTATGTTTATCAAAATAAATTTTGGCCTTCGGTAGCAAGAATAAATAATACACACGGCGACAGGAATCTTATTTGTACTTGTAAACCAACCTCGGCCTATGAATAAGTCGATTACTCTTTCACATTTACAAAAACGCTACTGGTTAATTTAGCTCCGTACGAACGATGAAGTGCGTCTGCAAATTGAAGTGTGAGTTTGTGTTTCCCTTTCGGAAGTTTTATTTCTGCACTCGTTTGTGCATTTCCAAAATGCAAGTGAATAGAATCTTTGGGTATAACTGTTTCAGTCAATACAGAATCGAGATCAATTAAAATATGATGATGACCGGATGATGGTTTTAAGATACCATTTGCTGTATCAACACTCAATCCTGTTACACCCATTTTTACTGCTACTGACGAACCCACTGTTTGTCCTTCTTTTAGGTTTTCAAAAAACACAGTAGCATCATTCGGAACTTCTGGCATTGAAGGCATTTCAAATTTTTCGGTTGCTGTTGTTGCATGCGGATGATCCTCTCCATTTTTGTGTGCTTCTGTTTCATTGTTACAAGCAATTAATGCAAAAGCCAAAACCCAGGCAAAAGAAAAATATTTTTTCATACTATTTATTTAGCCCTAAAATTAAGCAACAAAACCTATTTGCATTTGTAGCACTTTTAAAAAAATCAAATTTGATTTTACCCTTTAGGATAGAATTTCTATTTTTGCCGCCCAAATAATACTGGCGGGGTAGCTCAGGTGGTTAGAGCGTTGGATTCATAACCCAAAGGTCTCGGGTTCAACTCCCGATCCCGCTACTAACACATAAGAAGTCCAAGGTATCTCATTGATACTGTGGACTTTTTGCATTTTTGCCATTTGCAATATCTCCACTAAAACCATCCAAAAGGTATCAAAACACAAGGTATCATTCCAAAAAAGGAATTTGAATCCTATTTTCTAGAACTGCGTGCTGTATTGGCTTATATGGCTTTAGATTCATTTCCTTCCCCGCTATTTATTTGTGCTACCTTTTTTTAGCATTAAACATTTTAAAATCAAACGATTATGAAAATACTATTCTGGCTTTACAAGTCGAGAGTAAACTCAAAAGGCACATCACCAGTTAAGATGAGAATTACAATAAACACGGACAGGATTAATTTCAGTACTTCTATTG
>SCVJ01000035.1 GCA_004322425.1 Chitinophagaceae bacterium | reverse complement strand
AGTTGCGGTACTATTTATACTCCAAGTGTATTGTGTAATATTTCCTGCATTGGCAACTGAAGTTGATGTAAACTGTACAGGCTGTGTTTCGCAAACCGGACTTGAGGTTGTATAACTAACCGTTGGTAATTGTAATACTACCACATTCATAGTGGCTGTATCCGATATACAACCAATAGCTGATGTGATATAAAGTTTTACCAAGTACGTTCCGGTTGTGCTATATTGCTTTGTTGGATTTTGCAAGGTGGAAGTTGTTCCATCACCAAAATCCCAATACCATTGAGTTACCGAACTATTGGCAGCTGTACTTTGATCGGTGAAATTGAAAGTTCCTCCAAAACAACTCTCTATGCTATCTACCGTAAAGTTTGCATCTGGTTGAGAATAAACAGTATTCAATATTCGAATCGTATCATCAACACAACCATTATTCGATGTAACTGTTAAGGTAACATTGAATGGCCCTGTTGAACTATACGTTGTGCTGGCAGTTTGTGTTGTCCCCGTTTGGCTGTTTCCAAAATCCCATAAATAATTTGCAATCGTTCCCGTTGCAACTGTTGATGTGCTTGTAAAACTTGCAGCTCCCGATGGTAAACATACATCCGGTAAGGCAAAATTCGCTAACGGACGTGGATGAATTGTAATGGGCTTACTAAAGACAGTACTAAGACAACCACCAGTTGCTTCAACCAATAATGTTACTGTAAAAGGTCCAGTTGTAGTATAAATATGTGTTTGAGGAGTATTAGTAGTTGCAATTACAGGAGGACTACCATCACCAAAATTCCAAGTCCATTTTGTAATAGCTCCCGAACTTATGATGGATGAATCTGAAAAAGTAATAACCGATCCTATACAAGTTGGTAATGAATTTCCAAAATTGGCTACTGGTTGTGCCGCTAGATTTACAACTTTGGTTGTAGGATTTGAAATACATCCAACGTCGGTAATTACAGTTAGTGAAGCATTATAAGAACCTGCCGCAGTATATTGATGTGTTGGATTTTGTAATCCTGAAGTTGTTGCATCTCCAAAACTCCATTGCCAAGTAATAATGGGACGACCTCCAGAATTTGTTGTATCAAAAAATTGTACAGGAACATTTGCACAACCATTTGTTGTAAAATAAAACCCTGCTGTTGGCGGATCAAAGACTTGTAAATCATAAGCAATTTCCTGTGTACCTCCACAACCATCTGGTGTTGGATTTTGTGCATTTACTTGAATGGTATAACTACCTGCAGTATTTATTGTGTATGGAGTAGTTAACTTATATCGAAATAATTGTTTGCCGTTTACAAACCATGTTGAATCATATAATGGATTAGCAATCGTCACATCAGCTATTCCTTGAGCATTCAATGCTGTTCCAAAAACCCATTGAATTTGTAACGGTTGATAAGGGAATACAATTGAAAAATAAAATGGAGTTCCCTTACATACACCAGGAAAGTTTACGGTTGAATAAGGATTTTGAATAGTAATAAACTGGTACAAGTCTTTAACGTTTGAACCAGCAGAATAGCCATACGATTCGGCATTTGCATACCCATAAGCTAAAGCATTAAATCCAGAATCGGATGTTAATGTATGATAACCTTGAGTAACATTGGCTCTGTATAAATACGAATAATTGGGATCAGCAGGATGTGTAACCCAAGCAGTTGTAGGCACAGCAACGCCATCTAATTTGAAAGAAGAAATACCAGTACCACCATTTCGCATAATGATATGCAAATGATGTTGCTGATTTTGAGGAGCCACAAGATTAGAACTTACTAAAGTTACCTTATTAATATTTTGTTCAACCGGATTTAAAACAATCATCTCAGGATCATAAGGCGAAGCATTGCCTGAACATCCTTGCGTTGTAAAATATTGAGTAACTGAAATTGGTTTATCGGCTTCTATCATGGAAGGGTCTACACCAGAAAACTCATAATAAAGTGCACTAAAAAAAGATCCAGGAGGAATCAATACACCATTCAAATAAACATTTGTAGTTGGATCACTTTTTAAAATTCTGTAGAAATTTGTAGGGCGATTATAACTTGGTACTGTAAGATATTTTTTTCCCCAAGAAGCCGCGGGATACAATTGTTGATATAAATTGTCTGAAGTAGTTGCATTTCCACAGTTAGCTCCAATACGCATTTTTCCAGCTCCTGAAAAAACGGCAATTCGTTTACAACTATTTGTACCAGAAGAAACTGATTTTATTTTTGATCCAGTAAGATCTGCTCCAGTATAAAGGCCACCAACAGGTGTATTATTATGAGTACCCAAAACTTGATATATCTGCCCTTTATTGAGATTAACCGTATAGGTATTACCAGCGAACCAACCATTTTTAGTATTCCCGGTAGGAGTAATTTCGACTGCAGTATTATCTTCTACAGCAATAATCGTAAAATAAGAGTTAGCATTTGTTGCATTAGAAACCTGAGTGTAGTTCATCGAGTAATATTCTTTACCCAATACTATTGTAGGCAAGCAAACGGTTGCTCCACTGATTGCACTCTGAGTTATATAGGAATAAACAACAACAGGTTTAACCGCAGTTACTCGTACTGTTTTACCTGTAAAAAGCCCTTCATCTGAAATAAAATTAGTATTGGGAACTACGCAAGTAACAACTTGGCCGGCATTAATAGTACCAGTTTGCAATACAGTTCCACCGTAGATTTCAACTTGATAGGTTGTCGTTAAATCGGATGTGATGTAAAGGGTCATGGTAACTCCGCCCCCACCACCATTCATACTTACATGGTAAGAATACGGAATCCAGAACTCTTTTCCTTTATTAGAAAAATCCTGAGAAAAGAGAGCCGAACAGTACAATAATCCAATGGATAACGAAAGATATATTTTTCTCATTAAACAAGAATTCTTTGGGTTGCAAAGTTAGACTGCAAAATGCACAAAAGTTTAAGATAAATACGATTAAAAATGACAAGTGGCAAAAGGGAGAGAGGTAACGAATTTACTAGGAACTATGAAATGCAAAACCCTGTTCGGATTTTCAAATTACTAGCATTTTCAGAAATAATAAATACAACTATTTAATCAAACGTTATTTTATTACATGTAATAGTGGCAATAATTACAGTAACTCATTTATTATCATTAAATTAATAAATATAAATGAACATTTAAATTTGTATTTAAATTTTACAAAAAGTAATAAATTTTGTAAAATTATATTTGAATATTTAATTATCATCATTAA
>SCVJ01000096.1 GCA_004322425.1 Chitinophagaceae bacterium | reverse complement strand
GAACGACTTCCGCTGGTTCCAGGCGAGCACCGCGGCCGACGCCTGGCCCGAGGGACCACGGGTGCCCACCCTGGTCCTGCACGGGGACGCCGACGAGGTCGTGCCGCTCAGCCACGGCCGGCACCACCTCGAGAGCGTGCCCGGCGCGGTCCTCGAGGTGCTGCCCGGGGTCGGCCACGGCTTCGTCCTGTCCCTGCGCCGCGCCACGTCGGCCCGGATCGCCGAGCACCTCGCTGTCCGCCAGGAGGAGACGTGACGCTCGCCGCCGACGGGGGAACCCCCGTCCGGACCCGCCCGCTGCCCTCCGGCAAGGGCGCCGAGGTGCTGGGGCCGCAGGAACGGACGGCGGTGCTGCGGGTGCTCGACCGGGGTGCGCTGTTCCGCTACTACGGGCCGGTCCCGCCGGAGGAGGTCGCCGCCTTCGAGGACGAGGTCGCAGCGTTCTCCGGCGAGGGCTGCCGGGCCGTCGCCGTGTCGTCGGGCACGGCCGCGCTGCGGACCGCCCTGGCCGCCCTCGGGGTCGGGGCGGGTGACGAGGTCGTGGTCCCGGCGTGCACCTTCGTCGCGTCGGTGAACGCCGTGGTGCTGGCCGGCGCGATGCCGGTGTTCGCGGAGGTCGACGACACGCTCTGCCTGTCCGCTGAGTCGGTGCGGTCCGTGCTCACGTCGCGGACGGCGGCGGTCATGCCCGTCCACCTCGACAACGGCCAGGCCGACCTCGACGCGCTGCTCGCCGTCACCGGGCCCGCGGGTGTGGCGGTCGTCGAGGACACCGCGCAGTCGATGGGCGCCACCCTGCACGGCCGCAGGCTCGGGACCATCGGCGACGTGGGGGCGTTCTCCCTGCAGCTCGACAAGAACATCACCGCGGGCGAGGGCGGGATCGTCGTGACCCGCGACGAGCGGCTGGCCCTGCGGGCGGCGGCCTTCCAGGACCAGGGCGGTCACTTCCTCACGCAGCACGGTGCCGGTCGGGACCACGCGCCGGACCCGTTCGTGGGCGACAACCTGCGGCTCACCGAGATGGCCGGTGCGATCGCCCGGGTGCAGCTCGCACGGCTCGACGGGCTGCTGGACGCCATGCGGACGGCCAAGGCCGCGATCCTGACGGCGGCCGGCCCGCTGCCGGGGGTGACCATGCGGCGCTACCCGGACCCTGTCGGGGAGGGCGGCTCCGGCATCGGCATGCTGCTCGCCACCCCCGAGCTGGCAGCGCGCTTCGCCGCCGCGCTCTGCGCCGAGGGCGTCCCCGCCGGTGCGCCGTACGGCGGTCAGCCGGTCTACGCCACCCCCGCTGTGATGCAGCAGCGGACCGCAGCCATGAAGGGCCACCCCTGGCACGTTCCCGGCGTGACGGCGTACGCCATGGGCATGTGCCCGCAGACCGAGGACCTGCTGGCGAGGTGCGTGCGCGTGGGTGTGTCGCCGGCCTACACGCCCGCGGACGTCGACGACGTCGCGACCGCGCTCGCCAAGGTCGCCGACGCGGTGCTGCGATGACGGTGCTGCGATGACGGTCCGGGTCGCGCTGGTGGGCTGCGGCACGGTGGCACGGATGACCCACGTGCCCGGCCTGCGGCTCGGTGGCGACGCCGAGGTCGTCGTGTTCGCCGGCCGCACCCTCGACAGCGCCGTGCGGGCCCGCGACGAGTGGGGGTCGGGGGACGCGACCACCGACTGGGCGGCAGCGGTGGCGCGCAGCGACGTCGACGCGGTGCACGTCTGCGTGCCGAACGCTCTGCACGCCGAGGTGGCCGCGGCCGCGCTGCGGGCGGGCAAGCACGTGCTCGTCGAGAAGCCGATCACGACCGCCTTGTCGGACGCGGACGTCCTGCTGGCCCTGGCCGGGGACAGGCTGCTCGGCGTGGCCTTCGACGCGAGGTGCAGCGCCGGGCTGCAGGAGCTGCGCCGTCGTGTGCCCGCGCTCGGACGGCTCACGTCGGTCGAGGGCTCGCTCGGACACGGCGGACCGCAGCTGTGGGCGCCGTACGCCACGTGGTTCCGGGAGCCGGCGCAGTCAGGAGGCGGGTCCCTCATGGACCTGGGTCCGCACGTCGTCGACGCCGTGCGCTGGTGCGCCTCCGCCGACGTCGCCGAGGTGAGCAGCGCCGAGCTCGTGGGTGACGTGGACGAGGAGGCCGGACTCGAGCTGCGGCTGACGGACGGCGCCGTCGCCCGCCTCCGCGTGTCCTGGCAGGCAGAGCGTCCGACCTCGCGGTTCGCCTTCACCGGCGAGCGAGGCGAGCTCGTCCTCGAGGACGGCGAGCTGCGACACGACGGGGTGCCGGTCGAGGTCCCCCCGGTCGAGATCCACACGGCGGCCGGCGCGTTCGCGCGCGCCGTCGCGACGGGTACGCCCCCTGCCGCCGACGGCCGCGACGGCCGCGCGGCGCTCGCGGTCGTGCTCGCCGGCTACCAGTCCGCGCGCACGCGGGAGCCGGTGGCGGTCGCATGACAGAGCTCCTGGCCGGCATCGGCACCGCGGACATCACGCCCGTCGAGGCGGTCAGGCTGGCGGGCTTCCTCGCTCGCGAGCCGGCCGTTCCTCCGCTCCGGGTCGCGGACCCTCTGCAGGTTCGGGCTGTCGCGCTGCGCAGAGGGGAGGACACGGCACTCCTGCTGGTGCTCGACCTGGTCGGCCTCTCGGCCGCCTTCAGCGCCCCCCTGCGGCTGGAGGTCGCGTCGGCGACGGGAGTTCCCGTCGAGCGGGTGCTCACGTCCTGCACCCACACCCACTCCGGCCCTGACACGCTGCTGGGCATGGACCTCCACGAGGGCTACCCGGAGCTCCTCCACGCCGGCGCGGTGGCGGC
>SCVJ01000258.1 GCA_004322425.1 Chitinophagaceae bacterium | reverse complement strand
CCAGGCGCGGGCCTCCTTCGGCCCCGCCGTGAGGTAGGTCTGCAGGCCCAGGGTGTCGAAGCCGATCCGGGCCAGCTGGTGCAGCCCGCTCTCCTCCTGGCCCATCGACTGGAGCAGCTCGAGGGCGTCCTCGTCGCTCATCTCGATGAGCTCCATCTCGACCTTGGCGTCGAGGAAGACCGCCTCGGCCGGCGCGACCAGCGCGGACAGCTCCGCCCGCAGGTCGGCGTCGGTCAGCTCGTCCTCGTCGAGGTTGAAGACGTAGAGGAAGGGCTTCGCGGTGAGCAGGTGCAGCTCGCGCAGCGGCCCGCGGTCGAGCCCGGCGCCGAAGATCGTCTGCCCGCTCTCCAGCACCTTCTGCGCCTCGCGCACCGCCTCGAGCTGCGGCACGACGTCCTTCTTGATCCGCGCCTCCTTCTCGAGCCGCGGCACGGCCTTCTCGACCGTCTGCAGGTCGGCGAGGATCAGCTCGGTGTTGATGACCTCGATGTCGTCCTTAGGCGAGACGCGGCCGTCGACGTGCACCACGTTGTCGTCCTTGAAGACCCGGATCACCTGGCAGATCGCGTCGCTGTCGCGGATGTTGGCGAGGAACTTGTTGCCCAGCCCCTCGCCCTCGCTGGCGCCCTTGACGATGCCGGCGATGTCCACGAAGTCGACCGTCGCGGGGATGATCTTCGCGGAGCCGAAGACCTCCGCGAGCCTCGGCAGCCGGTCGTCCGGCACGCCCACGACGCCGACGTTGGGCTCGATGGTGGCGAACGGGTAGTTGGCCGCCAGCACGTCGTTCTTGGTCAGCGCGTTGAAGAGCGTGCTCTTGCCGACGTTGGGCAGGCCGACGATGCCGAGGGAGAGGCTCACGGCGTACGACGCTACCGGCGCGTCGGGCGCGCGGCGTGTCGGGCGGTTCTGTCGGTGGGCGGTGCCACGGTGCCCCCATGACGGTCCTCCTCTCCCTCCTGCTCGGCCTCGCCGTGGGACTCGCGGCGGGCCTGCTCGCCGGCCGGCTGCTCGCCCGCCGCG
>SCVJ01000034.1 GCA_004322425.1 Chitinophagaceae bacterium | reverse complement strand
TATTGTAGCAGCGCCAGAAACCGGAATAATAAACCAAGTTACTGCTGTGTTCGTTGCGTTTGTTGGAGAAATAGTTGCAACCATTTGCAGCGTACCGCCAATTGTGATTATTGAGGCAGGCACACTTCCTTGAGTTGAAACAACCAAAGCCGTTACTTGAATTATTTGATTTGAAATAGTAACCAACATTGAATCCTTAATCGTTGTATTAGAAACAGAAATTGCTTTTGCCCAAACTGTTCCATTTGTTTGCCCAGTTACCAAACCATTTGTATTAATTGTTGCTGTTCCAGTAACAGAAACTATACTCCATGTTACTGTTTGATTAGCGGAACTTGGTAATACTGAAGCGACCATTTGCAGTGTTCCACCATTTGTAGTAATTGTTGCAGGAATACTTCCTTGCGTAGTTACGACAACTGAACTAACTGAAGTTGATGACTGATTGGTTATGGTTACTTGCAATGAATCTGAAACTGTTGGATCTTGAATTGATATTGCTTTTGCCCAAACAGTTCCGTTTGAAGATGCTAAAACAAGACCTGAAGAATTTATTGATGCAGCTCCAGTGTTTGTAACAATACTCCAGTTTACAGCTTGATTCGCTGTGCCTGGAAAAATAGTAGCCGTCATTTGTAATGTTCCTCCACTTGTATTAATTACAGCCGGCACACTTCCTTGAGTAGCAACATCAAGTCCGAATAAACCACCCGGAGAAATGTTTTGCGCATACGCTCTGTATTCTACTCCTCTATTTTCATACCAAACTCCAACTGCCTGATTATTGCTTAAAGAAGTAAATCCGTAACGACCTTTCGCGTTTCCGGGACCAGATGTTGTTGAACTTATTTCGATTCGATTTCCTGTCCAAACAAAATTGCCATTTGAATTAAGCCGAGTAGCATAAATTTTATAATTGGAATCATAACTCATAAAAAATGGTTCATCATTGGCAAGCGATAACCCTCCTGCTTGTGTATCATAAGCCGTGCTGATTGGATAAACATTTTGTGCCCCAGAACCCAACAAGCGACTTCCGTCTGATTTTAAAAATTTTTGAACATACACTCCATTTTGGCTTTGAGAAGTATTGCTGAATGTGCACACTGACCAAACATACGGTGAGCCAGGATTGAAATTCATTTCAGTTTGTTGTTGATAAGGATCGCCGGAATTTGTGTTGGTGCTAAAATTAGATCCATTGGTACCATAAGGAATTGTGCCATCGGGATTAATTCTTTGCAACCAAGAATTAAATCGACTTCCAACACTGCTATAATAACCACAATAAGTAGTATCATTTTCTGCTTTTACAGAATAATAACGAACCCCAGCCGTTGTTTCTAAACTTATTTGTAATGGAGTGCCCCAAATTGCTGTACCGCTATTTGTGTATCGTTGAGAATAAAGTGTTGTAGAAATTCCGAATCCTTTCTTTTGAAAAATTAAATTAAATGTTCCTGCAGTATTGGGAACAACTTGACCTCGAGTAGTGCCAGTAGTGCCAACCATTACTTGAATAGGTGTTGGCCAAGCAGCTGTTCCAATCGTTGTAATTTTTTGCAGTTTAAGTGTATTACTAGCCGACTCGATCCAAGCAATCACAACTTCATTATTGGATAGCACTCCCGGATAAGGAGCTAAGCCATTTCCCAACACAATTCCATCGGTACCCCAAAGCTGGGTTCCACTTTGCGAAATTTTATAAACAACTGCACTTGTACCAGAACCGGTTCGCTCATCTTGAAAAGCAATAATCAAATTATCTTGTTCATCCTTACAAATATTAAATACAAAAGTGGCTGTGCCGGATGGTTTGTTGCTCACCAATACACCGTTGGTGCCAAGAAGTTTCACTCCGTTTTCATCCAATAATTGCGCACGCATATCATAGTTCCCGGTATTTTCATGATAAAAAGCAACCCATGTTTTTCCACTGCTCGTAGTTAAGGAATGCATATCGGCAACGGGAAGAGCAGAAATTTCTAGATTAAAGGAAGTGTTGGTACTCCATTGAGCAAAATTTTTATAGAAGGAAGAAATAAAAATTAAGATTAAAAATATTTTTTTCATCGGCTGCAGGTTAAAAATTTTTGATGTGCCAAATCTACTGTTTTCTATAAAAAAGAATGGGGATTATTTGATTAAAGGCAGCTACCATCGCTCATTCATTCTTTATTATCTTTGTTGCCCTTTATTAAAAAAAGGAATCGGTCCCGTAGTTCAATGGATAGAATAGAAGTTTCCTAAACTTTTGATACAGGTTCGATTCCTGTCGGGACTACTATGAAATTTTATAATTTAATAATCCGGTACCGCCTTCAGTTAGGTGCTACCGTTGCAGCATTGGGTGGTATAACCAATTACTTTGCTAGTTTCTGGCCCGCTTTTCCGTTGTATTTAATTGGATTTATTTTAGTGCTCGGGCATTTCTTTTTCGGTCCATTGCGCATCATCCAAGAATATTTGGAAGCCGGTGATATGGAAGGTGCAGAAAAAATATTAGCATCCATAAAATATCCATCGCTTCTTTATAAACCTATTCGCTCGGTTTATTATACATTGAAAGGAAACGTGGCAATGATGCAAAAAGATTATGACGGTGCCGAAAAATTAATGAAAAAAGGTCTTGCCTTGGGTATGCCCATGAAGGAAGCCGAAGGTGCCACTATGTTACAAATGGGAATGCTATCGATGCAAAAAAACGATTTGAAACAAGCTGAAAATTATATCCGTGGTGCACTTCGCAAAGGTTTGCCCGATAAAGAAAACGAAGCTGCCGCTTATTTACAGATGTGCAGCCTTATGATGAACAAACGAGAATTTCGTGCCGCAAAAGATTTTTTCCGCAGAGCAAAAGCACTTAAACCAACAACTGAACAAATTGTGGATCAAATCAAACAAATAGAAAAATACATATCACGAATTCCGGGGTAATAATTTTTCATTAAAAAAATTTAGAGAATACTTGAATGGCTTTCACTGTTTTTTTGAAGCAGGAATAGTTAACTTTGATTCCTTGTGCCTAATAAAGAAAAACTACAAAAAGAATTTCAAAAAGCTTACGAATCGCTGAATGAAAATCAGCGCCAAGCCGTGGATACCATTGAAGGACCCGTGATGGTTATTGCCGGACCGGGAACTGGAAAAACACAAATTCTTGCTTGTCGTATTGGTAAAATATTACAAGAAACAGATACACTTCCCAAAAATATACTTTGTCTTACGTACACCGAAGCCGGCGTGGTGGCCATGCGCAAAAGATTAGTGCAATTTATTGGGCCCGATGCTTATCGCGTGAACATCTGTACTTTTCATGCTTTTTGCAATGAAATTATTCAAGAAAATTTATCGCTTTTTGATAAAACAGTTTTAGACCCTATTTCGGAACTTGAAAAAATCGCGCTGCTGAAATCATTGATTGATCGCTTTCCGGAAAATCATCCATTGAAAAGATATCGTGGCGATGTTTATTTTGACATCAAAGGATTGGATTCACTTTTCAACACCATAAAAAAAGAAGGTTGGACTCCCGAGTTTCTATTACAGAAAATTGAAGAATACATTTCAGACCTTCCTACACGAGAAGATTTTATTTATAAAAGGAAATCGGGATCCAATAAAGCAGGCGATCTGAAGCAAAGTAAATATGATGAGGAAGTTGAAAGAATGAATAAACTCCGTGCAGCTGTTAATGAGTTTGCTCCTTTTCAAACATTGATGAAAGATAAAAATCGTTACGACTATAACGATATGATTACTTGGGTAATTCAAGCATTTGAAAATAATAAGAATTTATTGGCGCGTTATCAAGAACAATATTTGTATTTTTTGGTAGATGAATTTCAGGATACGAGCGGTACGCAAAACAAACTAATAGAATTGCTAATTAATTATTGGGAAAAACCAAATGTGTTTGTGGTAGGCGATGACGACCAAAGCATCTATCGTTTTCAAGGTGCCAATTTGGAAAATATGTTACAGTTTGCAAATACATACAAAGACGATTTGCAAAAAATAGTGCTCACCGATAATTATCGTTCCAATCAGCACATCCTTGATGCTTCAAAAGTGTTGATTGATTTTAATAAGGAACGACTCATCAATCAAATTCCAGGATTGAAAAAAGAATTAATTGCTTCGGGGAATGAAGTAAAACATTCTAAAGTGAAGCCCCTCTTGAAAGAATATCAAACACCTCGACAAGAGATGATTGATATTACAATGCAATTAAAACAACTGATTGAAAAAAAAGCACCACCCAGTGAGATAGCCGTCATTTATAAAGAAAATAAATATGGGGAAGAGTTGGCTGCTTATTTGCGACTGAGTAAAATTCCGTACTACACCAAAAGAGATGTGAATATTTTGGATGATGTGCTGGCAAAAAAATTAATTCTACTATTAAAATATATTGCGGCGGAACACGACTACCCTTTCAGCGGTGACGAAATGTTGTTTGAAATTTTACATTTCGACTGGCACACAATTACTCCCATAGAAATTGCAAAACTATCTACAGAAGCTTCTGCCACTCGGTTTAGCAAAAATCCAACCTCTTTACGAAAATTATTATCAGAAAAGGCTGCTGCTATTCCTACCGATCTTTTTACAAAAAGTATGGGTGAGGGTTTGAAAAATGTTTCTTCGCTTATTGAAAAATTAATAGCAGATGCTCCTAACCTTACGTTGCAAAATTTTTTCGAAAATACCATTCGTCTTTCTGGAATTCTAAATTCAGTTTTACAAAGTCCCGATAAGCATTTTCAACTACAATTACTTACAGGTTTTTTCGATTTTATTAAAGAAGAAACTCATCGAAATCCTTATTTGAATTTAGACTCATTAGTTACTTTAATTAGTTTGATGGAAAAAGAAGGAATCCGATTGCCTTTAACGCAAACAAGCGGAAATGAAAATGGCATTGCATTGCTCACCGTTCATGGCGCCAAAGGTTTGGAGTTTTCAAAAGTGTTTTTTGCAGGATGTAATTCCGGAATTTGGGAAAATAAAAGAGTTCCCAACAACGGTTTCAAATTACCGGATACTGTTTTTTTATCGCATGCAAAAAGTAGCAACGAGGAAGAATTACGAAGATTATTTTACGTTGCGCTTACTCGCCCCAAAGAGCATTTGATTATTTCCTACTGCAAATTTAGAAATGATGGAAAAGAAGTGGAACCTTCCCTTTTTATCGAAGAAATACAATCCGGTAGTTTGTTAGAAAAACAAACCATTCAGCTAAGCGATGATGTATTGAGTGAATATGCACTTCTCCGTTTTTCAGAAAATGCAGCTCCCGAAATTGAAAAAATTGAAACAAGTTTTTTGAATTCAATACTCGAAAAATTTGTAATGAATGTTAGTGCATTAAATAATTATTTGAATTGCCCATTGGAATTTTATTATAAGAATCTCATTCGAATTCCTTCTGCAAAAAACGAATCACTTGAATTCGGATCAGCTATACACCATGCACTAGAGAAGCTTTTCAGCAGAATGCAAGAAAGCAAAAAGGAAGAATTTCCTACCACAGAAGTTTTTATTCAAGATTTTGAATGGTGGATGCATCACCATCGTGAAAGTTTCAACCAAGAACAGTTTGACCGAAGAATGGAATACGGAAAAAAAGTTTTAACAAACTACTATAAACACTACTTAGACACATTTAATAAAATCGTATCTACAGAAAGAAGGGTGAATAATATCGTTGTAAACAATGTACTTCTCAAGGGCAGGTTAGACAAACTGGAATTTGATGGTTCGTATGTGAATGTGGTAGATTATAAAACAGGCAACTTCGAAAATGCTAAGAAAAAATTACAACCGCCTAATTCTCAAAATCCCATTGGCGGCGACTATTGGCGGCAAGCCGTTTTTTATAAAATCTTGATTGATAATTACAATGCTAAAGATTGGAAAGTCAATAGTTCTGAATTTGATTTTATTGAACCAGACACAAAAAATATTTTTCAAAAAATTAAACTCGTTATCACACCGGCTGATATTACAACCGTTACAGAACAAATAGTATCCGTTTGGAATAAAATTCAAAATCGCGATTTCTTCATCGGCTGTGCCAGTCCTGATTGTCATTGGTGCAATTTTGTAAAGTCGAACAATCTTGCAATTGCACTACATGAAATAAATGACGAAGAAGACGAATAAGTGCACAAAATATTTAAAGATATTTTTAACAACAAACCTGTTAAGTTTGCTTTGCGAATGAAAAAGAAATATCAAATACTTTTATTGTGCACAAGTTTGGTTGGGCTTTTACAAGCATTGCTGATTACAGGTTGTGCGAATATGATTCCCCCCACCGGAGGCCCGAAAGATAGTTTGCCCCCAAAACTTTTAACGGCAGACCCAGCCAATGCCGCTACCAATTTTAATCAAAAAACAATCAATTTTTCTTTTGATGAATATGTAGCGCTGGAAGGTCTTCAGGAAAATTTAATTGTTTCGCCAACTCCTCAATCAATGCCAATAATTGAAGCCAAGTTGAAAACAATTTCTATCAAACTAAAAGATAGTTTAGAAAAAAATACAACGTATTCAATCAACTTTGGAAATGCAATAAAGGATATTAACGAAGGAATTATACTGTCTAATTTTTTATATACATTCAGTACGGGTTCAGCACTCGACACACTGGAACTTTTCGGAAAAGTTGTACTTGCCGAAACAGGATCTGCTGATAGCACATTAATTGTGATGCTTCACAGAAGTAGTGAGGACTCGGCTTTACTAAATCAAAATCCACGATATGTAACCAAACTTAATGGACAAGGAAATTTTAGGTTTCGCTTTTTACCTGCTGAAAAATTTTATTTGTATGCTTTAAAAGATGAAGGTGGCACTCGAAAATATTTTTCAAGCACACAATTATTTGCTTTTGCAGAAAAACCCGTTATATTAAGTCAAACAATGGAACCCGTAACCCTATTTGCTTTTGCAGAAAAAAAAGTAACCTCGCCACTTTCCGTCAATGTGTTGCAGCAAAGTCTTCCCTCGGGACGTGCCGAAGATAGACGGCTTAAATATGCAACTACAATTTCCAATCAGCAACACGATTTACTGAATACTCTTTCCATAACTTTTGAAAAACCTCTTAAAAATATTGATACTTCAAAATTGAAGTTGAGCACCGACACCTCTTTTACAGCCATTTCTAATTACGGATGGAAAATAGATAGTACACAGAAAAAAATTGTATTACATATGAATTGGCAAGAGAACACCCGATACAATTTGATACTAGATAAAGAATTTGCTTCAGATAGTGCTGCTAAAATGCTATTAAAAACAGATACGCTAATTTTCACTACAAAAAGTAGAAGTAATTATGGTTCTGTAAAAATTCTTTTTTCAAATCTTGATTTTTCTAAAAATCCAATTTTGCAATTTGTACAAAACAATCAAATTATAAATATATTTCCACTTGTTGGTGCTGAATTTGTTCAACCTCTATTTCCCCCCGGCAACTATGAATTACGAATTTTATTTGATGAAAATAAAAATGGCAAATGGGATGCTGGCATTTTTTTTGGACACAGAAAGCAACCTGAAATTGTAAAACCAATTGAACAAAAAATTACGATTAAGCCAGATTGGGACAACGAATTTGAAATAAAAATTTCAAACCAATATTGATTTTATCTACAAAAAAGTGAACCTCCTTTATTTACCTTTGCATTATGCAATTCTCCTCTCAACTACTTGAAAATGCGGTTAACGAATTTGCCAAGCTACCGGGTATTGGCAAAAAAACGGCGTTGCGCTTGGTATTACATTTACTAAAACAAACGGAATTATCGGTTACACATTTTAGCGAAGTGATAACAAAATTGAGAACGGAAATAAAATTTTGTCATCGTTGTTTTAATGTGGCGGATGGAGATATTTGTTCTATTTGCGCTAACAGTATGCGCCAGCAAGAAACTATTTGTGTGGTTGAAAGCATACGAGATGTTATTGCAATTGAAAGTACACAGCAATACAATGGAGTGTATCATGTTTTAGGTGGAAGTATTTCTCCACTCGATGGAATTGGTCCTGATCAACTAAACATTGCATCATTTGTGCAGCGACTTGAAACAGAAAGAACGAAGGAAATAATTTTTGCACTTAATCCCACTATTCAAGGCGATACAACGATTTACTATATTCAGAAAAAAATAAAATCGTTCGACGTTCGAATTACTACCATTGCTCGAGGAATTGCTTTTGGCGGCGAATTGGAATACGCCGATGAATTGACGCTTGGACGAAGCTTGCAAAATCGCATTCCTGTAGAAAACTATGTAGCCCACAAATAGCTTGGGCAATTAACTTCGTAACATTTATCTTTGTCCTTGCAACAGGCAGATTTGTTTATTGTTCGGCCCGTGCTTCAACAACAGAACTAATAAACAGTAGAAACTCCCCCTAAAGTTTTTAATGTTTACGGTTCAATAAATGATATTGAATGAATAGTATTCGTACTACATTAAAAAAACGTATCCTAATTATCGATGGTGCTATGGGCACGATGATTCAGCGGCATCAACTCTCCGAAACTGATTTCCGTGGAGAGCGATTTCAAGATTGGAAAAGTGACTTAAAAGGAAATAATGATTTGCTTTCACTAACGCAACCCTCCATTATTGAAAATATTCATCTTCAATATTTACAAGCTGGCGCAGATATTATTGAAACCAATACTTTCAATTCGCAACGCATATCTCTTGCAGATTATCACATGGAAGAATTGGCTTACGAACTAAATGTAGCAGCAGCAAAAATTGCAAAACAAGCAGTACTAAAAAGCGGAAAGATTGCATGGGTTGCTGGCGCCATGGGTCCCATGAATAAAACATTAAGCCTATCTCCCGATGTAAACAATCCTGGCTTCCGGTCATTAACTTTTGATGACGCCGTTGCAGCTTATTACGAACAAGTAGCAGGACTCATTGATGGCGGTGTCGATGTATTATTAATTGAAACCATCTTCGATACATTAAATGCAAAAGCTGCTATTGTAGCTATTAAAAAATATTTTCAACAACATCCTGCTAGTGAAAAAGAAATTATGATTAGCGGAACCATTACAGATGCCAGTGGAAGAACATTGAGTGGACAAGTTCTAGAAGCATTTTATATTTCAATGATGCATGCACAACCATTAAGTATCGGTTTAAATTGCGCGTTGGGAGCAAAAGAAATGAGACCGCATATCGAAGAATTATCTCATTTAGCAAATTGCTTTGTTTCAGCATATCCCAATGCTGGTCTTCCAAATGCAATGGGTGAATACGACGAGCAACCTTATGAAACTGCTCATTTTTTAGAAGACTGGGCAGCTGAAGGTTTTGTAAATATTGTTGGTGGATGTTGTGGCACTACACCAGAACATATTCAACATATTGCTGAATCAGTAAAAAATATTACTCCAAGACCACTGCCAATAATGGAACAAGAATCATGAATGAACTTATTTCAATAAAACCCTATTTACGACTTTCCGGATTGGAGCCACTTGTGGTAAGACCGAATACCAATTTTATAAATGTTGGTGAACGTGCAAATGTTACGGGTTCGAAAAAATTTGCTCGACTCATTAAAGAAAATAAATATGAGGAGGCATTGAGCGTTGCTCGTCAACAAGTAGAAAATGGCGCTCAAATATTGGATATAAATATGGATGATGCGCTATTAGATGGCGTACAAGCCATGACTACTTTTTTAAATTATTTGCAAAGCGAACCTGATATTGCCAAGATTCCAATCATGGTTGATAGTTCTAAGTTTGAAATCATTGAAGCCGGATTAAAATGTGTACAAGGAAAATGTATCGTCAATTCTATTTCTTTAAAAGAAGGCGAAGAAAAATTTATACAGCAAGCGTTGGTTTGTAAAATGTATGGCGCAGCGGTTATTGTTATGGCATTTGACGAAAAAGGTCAAGCTGATTCTCAAGAAAAAAAAGTGTCCATTTGCCATCGTGCCTATAAAATTTTGACAGAACAAGTGGGCTATTTACCACAAGACATAATTTTTGATCCAAATATTTTTGCAGTAGCAACAGGCCTTGAGGAACACAATAATTATGGTGTAGATTTTATTGAGGCAATACGTTCCATCAAAAAATTAATGCCTCTTTGTAAAATTAGTGGCGGTGTAAGTAATCTCTCTTTTTCGTTTCGAGGCAATGAAACGGTTCGCGAAGCGATGCATAGCATTTTTCTTTACCATGCTATTCAAGCCGGAATGGATATGGGCATTGTAAATGCGGGACAATTAATTGTGTACGATGAAATAGAATCTGAGTTGAAAGAATTATGCGAATCGGTAATACTCAATATTAATAATGCAGAAAATGAAGCTACCGAAAAATTAATTGCATTCGCAAAAACAATTAATACAAAAGGTAAAAGTGAAAATCCAGACGATAATATTAAAGCAAAACTATGGCGAAATAGTTCTGTTGAAGAGAGGTTGAAACATGCACTGGTAAATGGTATTACAGACTTTATTGAAGAAGATACAGAAGAAGCAAGATTAAAATATGCAAGGCCAATAGAAGTTATTGAAGGTCCGCTGATGAATGGAATGAATGTAGTAGGTGATTTATTTGGTGCCGGAAAAATGTTTTTACCCCAGGTTGTAAAAAGTGCCCGAGTGATGAAAAAATCGGTTGCTATGTTAACACCATTTATCGAAGCAGAAAAAAAAGATGCTTCTAACGCACCAAAAATTTTATTAGCAACTGTAAAAGGAGATGTGCACGACATTGGTAAAAACATTGTAGGTGTCGTTTTAAGTTGCAACGGATGCACTATAATTGACTTAGGCGTTATGGTTCCTGTTGAAAAAATATTGGATACAGCAGAAAAAGAGAATGTAGATATTATTGGATTAAGCGGATTAATTACTCCCTCACTAGATGAAATGGTGCATGTGGCTCATGAAATGAAACGAAGAGAAATGAAGCAACCTTTATTGATTGGCGGAGCTACAACTTCAAGGATGCATACTGCAGTAAAAATTGCACCGCAATATGAGCACGGTGTAGTACATGTTTTGGATGCTAGTCGCAGTGTAACAGTTGTAAATTCTTTGTTGAATAAAGAATTAAAAAAATCCTTTCTGTCTACAGTTTCTGAAGAATACGCAACACTTCGTCAACAGTTCTTAAATAAAAACAAAGTGAAGTCTCTTATCACTTACAAAGAAGCACTTTCTAAAAAAGAAAAAATCGATTGGGAAAATTATCAACCTACAGCTCCGCTAGTAAATGGTGTAAAAACTTTATTAAATTTTGACCTTGGTATTCTTGCAAAATATATTGACTGGAATCCATTTTTTATTGCTTGGGAGATGCCGGGTCGTTTCCCTGAAATTTTATCTGATAAAAAATTAGGCGCCGAGGCAACTCGAATTTTTGAAGAGGCAAAACAAATGGTAGAAAAAATAGTCAATGAAAAATGGTTTGAAGCCCGTGGTGTTATTGGCTTTTGGCCCGCTCATAGCAATAATGCCGATACTATTTATTTGAAAACAAATAAGGGAGAAGTAAAATTGGAAATGTTGCGACAACAAATAAAAAAAGCTCCAGAACATTCCAATTTTTCATTAGCCGATTTTATTAGCCCGAACTTCGATTTCATGGGAGCATTTGCAGTTACCATTGATGGTGTTAAAAAACATACTGAAAAATTTGCTGTTGAAAATGATGACTACAACAAAATAATGGTGCAATTATTAGCCGATCGATTTGTAGAAGCATTTGCTGAATGTCTTCACGAAAAAACAAGAAAAGAATATTGGGGTTACGACAAGCACGAAAATTTATCGAAAGACCAATTGCTACATGAAAAATATTCGGGCATTCGCCCAGCACCCGGCTACCCTGCTTGCCCAGAGCATACAGAAAAATTGAAATTGTTTTCACTCTTAAATGCAACGGATCAGATTGGCGTTACACTTACCGAAAGTTTGGCAATGAGCCCCGCTGCTTCTGTTTGCGGGTGGTATATTGCGCATTCAAAAAGTCACTACTTTGGATTAGGTAAAATAGAAACGGATCAACTAGAAAATTATGCCGAAAGAAAAGAAATGAACTTGGATGAAGCTACAAAATGGTTGAGGCCTGTTTTAGAGTAATCCATATTTTTTTAACTCTTCTTTTAATTGTTTCGAATCAGTAAAACAGATTCCCTTTAATCCCAAAGCATTGCCAGCATTTATATTTCGAAGATTGTCATCAATAAAAATTGAAGTCGTGGGATCAATTTGATAACGATCAAACAGGAGTTGAAAAAATTCTGGAAATGGTTTTCTTGTTTTTTCTTCACCACTTACCGCTCTCCCATCAAACCAATGCAAAAAATCAAATCGTTTTAATGCAATTGGAAATGTTTCGGCACTCCAATTAGTAAGTGCATAAAATTTTAATTGTTGATTTTGTTTTAATTGTCTAAAAATTTCAACAGTATCATTCATGGGACCGCCGAGCATTTCCTCCCACTTGCCATAAAAATCTTGGATAGAATTTTTCCAGTCGGGGAATTCTACTAATTTTTCTTCTGTTGCCTTTTTAAGGGAATAGCCAGCATCCTGATTTTCGTTCCACTCGCTTGTACAGATATTATTAAAGAAATAATCTTTTTGTTCTTTGGTGAGAAAATAATTTTCGTGATACACATAATTGGGATTCCAATCAACTAGCACACCGCCAAGGTCGAAAATGACAGTATTTATATCATACATTTTTATACCGAAGTTTTAATAAAATCATGATAGAGCACATTATTATCATTAAAACATTTGTAATAATAATTACCATATTGTCAATCCAAACACCATAAGCAATCCACATTATTTCATTTATGAATGCTATAACAAACATCATTAATGAAACATCTTTTGCAGATTTCTCTTTCCATGTTTTTAACACCTGCGGTAAAAAAGTAAATACAGTAACCGCACTGGCTGAGTAGCCCAAAATTTCAAATCCTTCCATTGTTATTATTTTTTGTGCAAGTTATCATATTAATTAGAAACCGGCATAAAGCTAATAGAAGCCCATTCTAATAATTAGTAAATCCTTATTATTTCCGCAAATGAGATAAATTTTTTCTTCGCTTTCATTAATCTTGTAATTTGGCTTTTAATTCATACTCAATGCGAATCATATCTTATAATGTAAACGGTATTCGTGCCGCCATAAAAAAGGGTTTTATTGATTGGTTAAAAACAAATCCAGCCGATATTATTTGCGTTCAAGAAACAAAGGCTACAAAAATGGATGTAGATGTTTCACTCTTTAACGAGTTGGGATATTCGGATTATTGGTTTAGCGCACAAAAGAAGGGATATAGCGGAGTGGCAATCTTTACTAAAATTAAACCAGATAAAATAATATTTGGATATGGAAATAAACAAAGTGATAATGAAGGAAGAGTGATTCAATTACAGTTCGGAAAAATTAGAATTATCAATGCTTATTTTCCTAGCGGCACTAGCGGAGAGGAACGACAAAATTTTAAGTATGCTTGGTTAGATAATTTTTATGATTGGCTCAATAAAGAAATAAAAAACAATCCCAACCTCGTTCTGTGTGGCGATTACAATATTGCACATCACGAAATTGACATTCACGATCCTAAAGGAAATAAAAAAAATAGTGGGTTTTTACCAGAAGAAAGAAGCTGGTTGACAAAATTTCTAGATAATGGCTGGGTAGATACTTTTCGTTCAATTCATCCTGAACCACACTGCTATAGTTGGTGGAGTCAACGCTTTCCAAGTGTTCGCATCAATAATAAAGGATGGCGCATTGATTATATTTCAGTAACCGAAGCTCTTAAAAACAAAATAATAAATGCAGATATTTTTCCTACCATAAAGCACAGTGATCATTGTCCAGTATATCTTGAATTGTCAAATTAATTATTTATGATTATTTATAACGTTACTGTAAAAATAGATTCCTCTATCGAAAAAGCATGGCTTGAATGGTTGAACCAAGAACACATTCCGGAAATTATTAATACCAAATGTTTTACGAAAGCAATCGTAATGCGCGTTTTGGAAATTGATGAAACAGAAGGAATCACCTTTGCAATTCAATATCACACAACAACTAAAGAAATGTACGATACATATATAAGTCAATATGCACCTGCTTTTCGAAAGAAAGCGCAGGAAAGATGGGGTGAAAAATTTGTAGCCTTTCGAACAGTATTACAGATTGTGAATTGATTGTGCAGAAAATAATATTGCCGAGACATTATTTTCAAAAACAATAGTATATTACCCAAAAACGGTATGCCGCCTGTGTTTCAAGAGACAACCCTCCGAAACACAGCACAGTCAAGCATTTGAGACAAATTAAAATGAATAATTTTTCCCTTTCCAACTTACCTGTTCTTTCGACACCTTATCCCACAAGGCTTTTATACGATTCTAGAAAAAGAAAAAGTTTAAGAAAAATTTTATTACATGATAAAACTTTCTACATTTGTTGTTATTACTAAAACATTTAAAAAACAGTTACCATGAACAAAGCTGAATTAATCAACAAACTTGCTGGTGATGCCGGCCTTACAAAAACTCAAGCAAATGCTGCATTAGATTCTTTTATTGGTGCAGTAACTAAAACCTTAAAAGGTGGTAGTAAAGTAACTTTGGTTGGATTTGGAACTTTTTCTGTATCAAAGAGAGCTGCCCGTAATGGTCGCAATCCTCAAACTGGTGCGGTTATTAAGATTAAAGCTAAGAAAGTTGCTAAATTCAAAGCAGGAAAAGCACTTTCTGGCAAATTGTAAGTCGACTACGAATGCTTTAAAAGCCTCTTGCAATAATTTGTATTGAGGCTTTTTTCTACTAGAAAATAACTACAAAAAATAAACGATATGGGAAGAGGTGATAAAAAAACTAAAAAAGGAAAAATATTTAAAGGATCATTTGGCAAATCTCGTCCTGCCAATAAAAAATCGGCTACGAAAAAAAATAACTAGTTTGATTTAAGGAGCTAACCGTTCAATTTTCCAGCTACCATTCTCTTGCAAAGTATATTGTAATCGATCGTGTAACCGATTGATTCGGCCTTGCCAAAATTCTATTACAATTGGTTGAACAAGATAACCGCCCCAATAATTGGGTCTTGCTATTGCCGAGCCCGACATTTTTTTCGATACTTCCTCAAATTGGTCATCAAGCCATTTACGATTTTCAATAACTCGGCTTTGCGGAGACACACAAGCTCCTAGCTGACTTGCTAGTGGACGTGAGTGAAAATATGCATCACTTTCTTCATCGCAAATTTTTTTTGCTATTCCCACAATACGAACTTGACGCTGTAACTCCTTCCAAAAAAATAAAAGAGACGCTCTAGGATTTTCTGCAAGCTGCTGCCCTTTATAACTTTCATAGTTGCCAAAAAAAACAAACCCTTTTTCACTGAAACCTTTCAAAAGTACAATTCGTGCAGAAGGCAATCCGTTACTAGATGCCGTTGCAAGTGTCATTGCATTTGCTTCATCAACTTCAGAACGTATTGCATCTTGCCACCAGTTTTCGAACTGAAGGATGGGATTAATATCTACTTCTTTTTCTGATAAACTTTGTAGAGAATACTCTTTTCTAATATGTGAAACGTTGTTACTCATCTGTATTTTTAAGAAACAGCGGTAAAGTTATATACAAAGCGAGGATTTTTCTATGGCTTTAATCAACTTGAAACTAAAGTTCCAATTCTATCACCAGTGACTACACGAAGTAAGTTCCCTGCTACATTCATATTAAAAACAATTATGGGGAGATTGTTTTCCATGCATAAAGTAAAAGCCGTCATATCCATAACTCGTAGGTTTTTACTGATGCAATCAGCAAATGAAATAGTATCAAATTTTTGTGCATTTTTATCAATCTCTGGATCGGCAGAATAAATTCCATCAACCCGAGTTCCTTTTAAAATTACATTCGCATTAATTTCAATTGCACGCAACGATCCAGCTGTATCTGTAGTAAAATAAGGATTTCCGGTTCCTGCTCCGAAGATTACAACACGGCCTTTCTCCACATGACGAATGGCGCGGCGACGAATATAGGGTTCAGAAATTTGCTCCATTTTTATAGCACTTAACAATCTTGTATAAACACCTACTTTTTCCAACCCTGCTTGTAAAGCCATTCCATTAATTACCGTAGCCAACATTCCCATATAATCGCCATGGGCTCTTTCAATTCCTGTTTCGGCTTCATTCATTCCTCTATAAATATTTCCTCCGCCAATAACGATAGCTACCTCCACACCAATTTCTGTTAATTGTTTAATATCTTTTGCATATTGGGCAATAACATCATTATCGAACCCAAAAGTTTTATCGCCCATTAAAGATTCGCCAGAAAGTTTTAGAAGAATGCGCTTATATTTAGGAATCATAAATAACTGACTGATTTTATATTAATAATTATCGCAGATTTCGAACGAAGATAAGGCGAATTGATTAAGATACTTTATTGATAAATTTACGCTAAAGCAAAAAAAAGGATTGCAATGCAATCCTTTAAATTATTTTATTAGCCCAGTGCTACTCTTTTAAACTCGGTAACCGAAACCCCTCCGGCTTCTTTCAAATAATCGCCAACTGTTTTACTGCCATCTTTTACAAATGATTGCGCCGTAAGAGTTTGCTCTTTAAAGAAAGCTCCCATTTTACCGTCTGCAATTTTTGCTAACATTTCATCTGGCTTGCCCGCCATTTTCGGATCCTGTTTCATCAATTCGATGATAATATTTTTTTCGCGAAGAATAACTTCAGCTGGAACATTGGCAGCATCCACAGCTACCGGATTCAAAGCTGCAATTTGCATGGCAACGTCTTTCCCCGTTTCTTCAGATGCTTTATCCATTCCTACCAAAACTCCTATTCGATAGGCTCCGTGAATATAAGATGCTACAAAATTAGCCTCAATTCTTTCGAACTTTGTAACGCCAATTTTTTCTCCAATAGTTGCTAATTTATCATTTACTAAATCTGCTACTGTAACTCCATTTACTGTGGCCTTGAATAAATCGTCAATATTTTTCACATCTTGTTCAATTGCTGCTTGAGCAATAGATTGAGCAAAATTTACAAAATCAATATTTTTAGAAACGAAATCAGTTTCGCAACTCACACAAACAACGATGCCTGTTTTGTTGTCGGCTGTAGTTTTAGCAATCACCACACCTTCTTTTGCTTCTCTGTCACTGCGCTTTGCCGCTACTTTTTGACCTTGTTTTCTTAACCAGTCAATCGCTGCTTCAAAATCGCCATTTGTTTCTGTTAATGCTTTACGGCAATCCATCATTCCAGCTCCTGTTGTTTGACGGAGTTTATTAATATCCTGTGCACTTATTGCTACTGTTGACATAATTTTAATTTGAAAATTTTTTGAATACTAAAATCGTCTTCGAGTTACACCAATTACTGATACAACTTTCCAATTTTATCTATTGCTAGTTCTTTTGGGACTACTGGGTGTACGGCGCTTTGGGGCGTTGCCACTTCTTGGTTTTCCAGATCTGTCTCCATCAGATTTTGCTTCAGCTTCAAGTCGCTCTGCTTTTCTTTCATTCTCTTCTGTGCCGGTTGTTGTTTCATCGCCATCTTCATCTCTTGCAGCTTGGCGTTCAGTAAGTCCTTCTACAATTGCTGAAGTAATATAATTTACAATTATTGAAATAGATTTAGTAGCGTCGTCATTTGCAGGAATTGCAAAATCAACTTTATTGGGATCGCAATTGGTATCAACAATACCAAAAGTTGTAATTCCCAAACGCTTTGCTTCTGCCAATGCAATATGCTCGTGGCCTATATCTACCAAAAATAATGCTGCAGGAACACGGCTTAATTGAGCAATACCACCCAATACTCTTTCCATTTTATCTTTATCACGACTTAATGTAAGACGCTCTTTTTTAGTGATACTATCGAATGTTCCGTCATTCAACATTTTTTCAATGCTCTGCATTTTTTTAACACTTTTACGAACGGTGTTAAAATTAGTAAGCATACCGCCCAACCAACGCTCGGTAACAAAAGGCATATTTATTTTTTGAGCACACTCTGTTACAATATCTTTTGCTTGCTTCTTTGTTCCTACAAATAAAATCTTTTTACCACTGCGTGCAAGTTGTTTTAAAACATTGGCAGTCTCCTGCAGGCATTCAGTTGTTTTATTCAAATCGATGATATGAATACCTTTCTTTTCAGCAAAAATGTAAGGCAACATTTTTGGATTCCATTTTTTTCTTAAATGACCAAAATGAACACCCGCCTCTAAAAGTTGCTGCTGCAGTGAAGTATTATTTTCCATTTTTTTCTGTTGTAATTTTTTTAAAGAATTAAGTTTTCGATTCCTATTTCAGTATTAACGTTTACTAAATTGGAAGCTCTTTCTTGCTTTTTTGTGACCAAATTTTTTCCGTTCTACTGAACGAGGATCTCTTTTTAAAAGACCATCGGCCTTTAAAAGTGTTCTAAACTCTGGATTGATTTCTAACAACACACGAGAAATTCCCAGCATTGCAGATTCGGCTTGTCCTTTTACACCGCCGCCAGTAGCGTTAATTTTTATGTCAAACTTATTTAATGCCTCTACTACTTTTAATGGGCGAATTACTTGATTTTGTAAATACACCAAAGAAAAATATTCTTTGTAATCTTTATCGTTGACAATAATAGAGCCGTTGCCTTTTGAAATAAATACGCGGGTTACTGCTTCTTTACGACGACCAACTCCGTTTTTTTGTTTTTCCATTTCTATTTATTTGTTGCTCTTCTATTGAAAAGCAAATTAAAATTTAGAATTTAAGTGCTTGAGGTTGTTGTGCATTATGACTGTGCTTGTCGCCTGCATAAACAAATAATTTTTTATACATTTTGCGACCTAAGCGATTTTTAGGAAGCATTCCTTTTACGGCTCTTTCTATAATTGCATCGGGACGACGAGCTTGCAAGTTTTTAGCTGTTTCTTCTTTTAAACCTCCTGGGTAACCACTAAAATTTTGATACAATTTGTCGTCTAATTTTTTGCCGGTAAAAACAACTTTTTCGGCATTAATGACAATAATAAAATCGCCACAATCAACGTGAGGAGTATAGTATGCTTTATTCTTGCCACGAAGTACCGCAGCAATTTTTGCACACATACGTCCTACGGTTTGATTGGTACCATCCACAACATACCAGTTGTGTTTTATGGTAGCCGCATTTGCATGTTTAGTAGTGAAATGTAAATGACTCATTTAAAATATTTTTACTGTATTCGTGAGTTTTTTTCAAGAAACAGTTGTTACAAATAAACAACAAGACCAACCTCTTGCTATTCCCCCTACATCCTTTTAGACTGTAGTTTTTGGGGCGGCGAAGATAAGGAACATCAAGTTTCAACTCCAAACTTTTTAGCAAGTATTTTTTATCGAACCCTTGCAACTTATTGATTACTAATAAAAAATTTATCTAAAAAAAATATTGTCTCACAATTTTCTTAAACTATTTCGAATTTCCACCTTATTTTTAGCTCCAAATATTGATGTATGGCAACCCACTCTTTAGAACGAACTCAATTTGGAGATATTAAGAATATCGGCAATATTATGCCCATTGAGGAAGCAAATCAGATGCTGAAGGATTGGGTTCCCAATGAAAGGTTGCAATTGCACATGAAACAAGTGGCTGCTGTAATGAAAGCTTGGGCGATTGAAAAAGAAAATGCCGATGAAATAACTTATTTGAAATGGGAACTTGCTGGACTTTTGCACGATGCCGACTGGGAAAAACACCCAACGGAACATTGTCGCGTTATTATTGAAGAATTGGAAAAAAGAAATTTAGACCCAGAAATAATTCGTTGCATTGCTTCGCATGGTCCGCGTTATTTTGGTGTAGAGCCCGAAACCAAAATGGATAAAATGATTTATGCTTTTGATGAGCTGTCTGGGTTCATTCATGCTGTTGCATTAATTCGCCCAACGCGTTATGAAGGATTGGAAACTAAAAGTGTAGTAAAAAGACTCAAAACCCCTGCATTTGCAGCACAGGTTAATAGAGATGATATTACAGATGCCCTCTCACGAATTGATTTTTCTTTAGAAGAAATTATTTCTTTTATTATCATCCATCAAAAGAATGTAGTGTAAAGAAAAATTACCAACAATGGTTGAATCAGGTTATGTTGGATATTTTTTTCTTACCATCTTTGAACTTGCTTCGTAAAAGGAAACGTATTTTTACAACACTTGATTTATCATGTATTCCCCGGAAGAAAAACAAAAATTACAAACAGAAACGACTGCCTTTTTAAAAAGTAAAGGAGCAACTTCTATTGGCTTAAATAAAATTGAGCAACTGCGCAACATCCTTCGCTTTCACGAATACCGCTATTATATTTTGAACGATCCGTGGTTGGCCGATAACGAGTATGATCAACTCTATAAACTGCTCGAAAAAACGGAAAACGAAAACCCCAATTGCATTACAGCAGATTCACCCACGCAACGAGTTGCAAAAGGATTAACAAAATCTTTCCCTTCGGCACCTCATCTCGCCCCTATGTTATCGTTGGACAATTCTTACAACAGTGAAGACTTAATTGATTTTGATCGTCGTGTAAGAGAAATAACTGGAATAGAAATAATTGAATATTGTGTTGAACCCAAATTTGATGGCGCCAGTATTTCACTTATTTATGAAAACAATTTATTAACCAGAGCCGCCACAAGAGGCGACGGCGTTGAAGGAGATGAAATCACAACCAATATCAAACAAATTAAGAGTATTCCATTATCTGCAAAATTTTCCAATTACAACTTGCAGCAAGTAGAGCTTCGCGGTGAAGTGCTGATTAATAAAAATAATTTTAAAAAGTATAATGAACAACAGACTGAACAAGGACTAGCGCCATTAGCCAATCCCAGAAATGCTGCGGCAGGTTCGTTACGAATTAAAAATCCAATAGAAGTAGCAAAAAGATCCTTGGAAGCATTTATTTATCATATTAGTTATTTCACTTCAATTGCAACAAAAAAATCAGCTAGTGATGTACAGCAACATTCGTCAATGATTAAAATGTTGTGGGAGCTTGGCTTTCGAAGTCCTCAAAAAGAAATGAAAGTGTTAACAGGAATTGATGCGGTGATAAACTACTGTAACGAATTTGAAATAATAAGAGACGAGCTTCCATTTGAAATTGACGGAATGGTAATAAAAGTAAACGATGTATTGCTTCAAGATAAATTGGGAATGACAAGCCATCATCCGCGTTGGGCAATTGCATATAAATTCAAAGCAAGGCAAGCCACCAGCAAACTTATATCCGTAGAATTTCAAGTTGGCAGAACAGGCTCCATAACTCCGGTTGCAAAAATTGAACCCGTTTTTATTGGAGGTGTTACGGTTTCATCCATTTCGCTTTTCAACGAAGATGTAATTCAAGAAAAAGATTTAAAAATTGGCGATACTGTTTTGGTGGAAAGAGCCGGTGATGTAATTCCCAACATTGTAAAACCCTTTATTGAATTGAGATCCGGAAAAGAAAAAAAGATTTTTTTCCCAACTCATTGCCCCGCTTGTAATTCTATTTTATATAAAGAAGAGGAAGAAGCTGTTTGGCGATGTTTATCTTTTGAATGTCCGGCACAAATTGTAGAACGCATTATTCACTTTGCAAGTAAAGATGCTATGGACATTCGCGGATTGGGTGAAGCTTTAGTGCAAAAATTTTATGAACAAAAATTGTTACTCGACATCATCGGTATTTACAAATTGAATTTTGATGCTATCGGTACGTTAGATGGATTTGGGAAAAAATCGATTGAAAATTTAAAAGAGGCAATTAATAATTCAAAGTCGCAGCCATTGCATCGGCTCATATTTGCACTGGGCATTCGTTTTGTGGGAGAAACAACGGCAAAAGCATTAGCCCAATGTATTCATCATTTACTCGACTTGAGAAATTTTTCATTAGACGACTTACAAAATATAAATGATGTGGGACCTAAAGTTGCCGGAAGTATTTGCAACTTCTTTAGCCATCAAAATAACATCGAAATGCTACAACAACTTGAAGAGCTTGGTCTTCAATTGAAAAATGTAAAAAAAGAAATTTTAACATCAGGAAACATAAACCAGCAAACTTTTTTATTTACGGGTAGTTTACAAAAACTAAAAAGAAGCGAAGCCGAAAATTTGGTAGAAACAAACGGTGGAATAATCGTAAATGGAGTTAGCAGTAAGTTGCATTATTTAGTTGTAGGCGCCGACGCTGGAAGTAAATTGGAAAAAGCTAAAAAAATTACTAGTATAAAAATTATTTCGGAAGATGAATTTTTACAACTTATTGGAAAGGAATAATTACAATAATCCTTTTGCCAGTAAATATTCAGCAATTTGAATAGCATTGGTAGCAGCCCCTTTCCGAAGATTATCAGAAACTACCCACATATTTAATGTATTGGGTTGCGATTCATCTCTACGCAATCTTCCTACAAACACATCGTCTTTTTCCTGCGCACCCATCGGCATTGGGTATTGTTGATTAGCAATATCATCCACCACAACAATTCCTTCTGAATTTTGCAAAATTGATTTTACTTCAGGTAAATCAAAATCATTTTCAAATTCAACATTCACACTTTCACTGTGCCCGCCCAAAACCGGAATGCGTACCGCGGTAGCAGTAACCCGAATGGAATCATCCTGCATTATCTTTTTAGTTTCCTTCACCATTTTCGTTTCCTCTTTTGTATAACCATTGTCGAGGAATACATCAATCTGCGGAATTACATTCAAGTCAATCGGATACTTATACGCTCTTTCGCCTTCAATGTTATTTCTTTCATTCATCAATTGCGCAACTGCTTTTACGCCAGTGCCCGTAACACTTTGATAGGTGCTAACTACAACTCTTTTGATTTTATATTTTTTGTGCAGAGGATTTAAAGCCACAACCATTTGAATAGTAGAGCAGTTGGGGTTCGCAATAATTTTATCGGATGAAGTTAAAATTGTTGCATTAATTTCAGGCACAACCAATTTTTTTGATGGATCCATTCTCCATGCGGAAGAATTATCAATAACGGTTATTCCCGCTTTGGCAAATTTTGGCGCCCATTCTAAGGAAGTATTTCCACCGGCAGAAAATAAAGCTATGGCAGGTTTAGCAGCAATTGCATCTTGCATACTCACCACTTTATAAATTTTATTTTTAAACTCAATTTCTTTTCCTACGGACTTTTCCGATGCAACAGGAATTAATTCAGTAACCGGAAAATTTCTTTCGGCTAATACTTGTAACATTTTTGTGCCCACCAAACCAGTAGCACCCACAACTGCAATTTTCATAGTGCGAAATTAAATAAATGTATTGTTTTGAATGACAGATACCACAATCTCCTTCAAAATTTTTGTTTTGGTTAAATTATTTTTACCATTTTCCCTACCTTGTAGAGGTGAAAACCATTATCCTGCTTCTTTTAATTTCGCCTTTTGGGATGTTTGCACTTGCGCAAAACAGGTATGATATTGTAATTGATGAACTGATGGTGGATCCTACCCCGCCAATAGGTTTGCCAAGTTACGAATGGATTGAATTAAAAAATATTTCTACTGTTGCTATCAACCTACAAAATTTTAGAATGGGTGATGCCACCGGTCAAAGTGGACCGATGCCCAACTTTATGTTGCAACCCGACAGTTTTGTAATTGTTTGCACAAGCAGTGCCGCTGCTGCTATGAGTGTTTATGGAAATACGATTAGCGTTACCGGTTTTCCATCGCTTGATAATAATGGCGATCAGCTTTTTCTAAAAGCAGCCAATGGAAAAATAATTCATGCGGTGCCCTATTCTATTTCTTGGTATCAAAATACTACCAAAGCCAATGGCGGTTGGACATTGGAAATGATGGACACTAAAAATCCTTGCAGTTTTAAAAACAATTGGACTGCCAGTATTGATAGCAAAGGAGGCACACCGGGAAATATAAATTCTATATCTGTTGTCAACATTGATTCGGATGCGCCAAAACTAAAAAGAGCTTTTCCCACTGATAGCGTAACTGTTGTTTTATTTTTTGATGAACCTGTTGATAGTTTAAAAGCCGCAACGCTTAGTAATTACACAACCACCGGAGGATTGTCTTTTATTCAAGCCATAGCATTGCCACCACTCTTCAATTCTGTCCAAATAAAAACTATAAACCCACTTTTTCCAAATGTTATTTATACAATTACTGCTAATAATATTGCTGATTGCAAAAACAATTTTATTGGAATTAATAATAAAGCAAAACTGGGATTACCCGTTGTTTTTTCAGAAAACGATATTGTGGTAAATGAAATTTTATTTAATCCAAAAACGAGTGGTTACGATTTTGTAGAATTTTACAACCGAAGCAATAAAATTTTTGACGCTTCACAATTATTTATTGCCAATAGAAACAGCAGTGGAATATTGGCATCGCAAAAACAAATCTCATTTTTGCCATTTCTTATTTTTCCTGAAGATTATGGTGTAATAACTGAAAACGCAGACGAATTATCGTTGAATTATTTTGTAAAAAACCCTGATGCTGTTTTTACAATTCCTTCTTTACCTTCTTTCCCCGACAATGAAGGAGTGGTGGCTTTATTAAACAGTCAAAATAGAATTATCGATGAAGTAAAATATAAAGACGATTGGCATTTTAAATTAATTGATAATCCCGATGGAGTTTCATTGGAAAGAATAGACCCCGATGGAATTTCTCAAGATGAAAAAAATTGGCATTCGGCGGCATCAACCGCAGGCTTTGGAACACCGAGCTATAAAAATTCACAGTATAAATTATTGCAAAAAATAAATGCAACTATTACAGTTACGCCAAAAATATTTTCGCCCGATAATGATGGCAGAGATGATATTGCAAGTATTCAATATAAAGTAACCGAGCCCGGATTTATGGCCAATATTACTATTTACGACAGCTACGGAAAACCAATAAAATATTTAGTAAGAAACGGAACACTTGGACTTTCCGGCTTTTGGAATTGGGATGGTTTGGATGAAAGAAAATCAAACCTGCCGATAGGCACTTATCTAATTTTTACTGAAATTTTTAATTTGAATGGAGAGAAGCACAGTTTTAAAAATGTAATTGTATTAGCAAAACAACTCAACTGATTTTTATTAAGAACTTAATTCAATTTCAAACTTGGTTAAGTCTTTAAACTGCTGAATTCTATTATCAATATCTACTTTGGTTAATTCTCGTAAGCGATTCGTTCCAAATTTTTCCACGCAAAAACTCGCCATTGCCGAACCCACAATGATGGCCGCTTTCATGTTTTCAAAACTAATGTCTTTGGTTCTTGCCAGATGGCCAATAAAGCCACCAGCAAACGTATCACCGGCTCCGGTGGGATCAAACACCATTTCCAAAGGAAGTGCGGGTGCAAAAAATACTTGATCGCCATTGAAAAGCAAAGCACCGTGTTCGCCTTTTTTAATAATTACATATTTTGGACCCATTTCCAAAATAGTTTTGGCAGCAGCTACCAATGAATATTGACCACTTAATTGTCGCGCTTCACTGTCGTTTACCAATAACACATCTATCTTACTTATTACTTCTTCCAAATCACTCAAAGCGGATTCCATCCAAAAATTCATAGTATCCAACACCACCAATTTGGGTCTGTTTTTTATTTGATTGATGACAGAAAGTTGAATGGCGGGAACTAAATTTCCCAACATCAAAAACTCACAATCTTGATATGAGTCAGGAACGACGGGTGTAAAATTAGCCAACACATTCAGTTGTGTATCCAGCGTATCTCTTGTGTTCATATCCAAATGATAGCGACCGCTCCAGAAAAATGATTTTTCATTTTCTTTTATTTGAACACCTTCCATGGAAACACCACGAGCTTCCAAAATGCTTAATTCTTCTTTGGGAAAGTCTCCGCCTACAACAGAAAGTTGCTTTACCGGTCGAGTGAAGTTTGAAGCACTCCAAGCAATATAAGTTGCCGCTCCACCTACAATTTTATCGCTTTTACCAAAAGGAGTTTCAATTGCATCAAAGGCCATAGTACCAACAACAACTAACGACATATTTTTATAATTAGGTTATTAATAAAAAATAATATTCAACAGTTGCAAACCTAACTGAAATTATACGAGTGATGAAATACATAAACAAAACAATAGCCTCATTTCTTTTTTTTAATACATATCAATAACTTTGGCGAATGTCCGTCCCTTCAAAAAAAACAGCATCCAAAAAAGAATTTATCCTTCAAAAAGCAGCGTTGATGTTTCGGGAAAAAGGATTTGCAGCCACTTCCATGCGCAACCTTGCAGACTCGGTTGGAATTGAAGCTGCCAGTTTATACAATCATATTCGTTCAAAAAATGAAATGCTGGAGTCGGTTTGTTTTGCTGTAGCTAATCGGTTTAATATGCACATGAGTTTAATGGAAGCCGATCATCAAAAATCAATTGTACGAATTGAAACCTTACTTCGTTTTCATATCAACCAAATGATTGAACATTTTACCGAAGTAACCGTTTCGGATCGCGAATGGAAGCATCTTAAAAATCCAGCGCTAACCAATTTCCATCATCAGCGCAGAATGTACAGAAAGCGTTTTGCTGCAATAATTGAAAAAGGAATTAAATCCGGTGAGATAAAAAAAATTGATGCCGCAACCGCTGTAATTATTATGCTTCACGCTGTAAATGGAATTGAAAGCTGGCACCGTTCCAAAGCAAAAATCAATGCTCAGGAATTGGAAAATAATATGGTGCTTATTTTAACCAATGGTTTGCGAAAACAAGAATAAATTTATGTCTGTTCACTTTCATCCCCTCCAAATAAAAGAAGTAAAAAATGAAACGGCTGATTGCGTATCATTAACATTTGATGTTCCCGAAACTCTTCGAGATATTTTCAAATTCAAACAAGGTCAGAGTTTGACAATGAAAACAATTATTGATGGCGAAGAAATTCGAAGAACATATTCTATTTGCAGTTCTCCATTAGAAAATATTTTGAAGGTGGGCATCAAAAAAATGGGAGGTGGTAAATTTTCAGCTTTCGCAAATGATCTTTTGAAAAAAGGAGATGTATTGGACGTGATGGAACCTGTGGGTAATTTTTATTGTGATTTACATCCGTCTAATAAAAAAAATTACATTGCCTTTGCAGCGGGAAGCGGTATCACACCCGTTCTTTCCCTTATCAAAACAACGCTGGCAATTGAAAAAGAAAGTGTCTTTACATTAATTTATAATAATAAAAACAGCAGCTCAATCATTTTCTTCGAAGAGCTAGAAGGATTAAAGAACAAATACATGAACCGGTTTCAGTTGATTCATGTTTTGAGTAGGGAACCAACAGATACCTCTATAAACTTTGGTCGAATTACTAAAGAAAAATTAATAGAATTAAGTCGTGTCGTTTCATATTCAGAAGCAGATGAAATTTTTCTTTGCGGTCCCGAGGAAATGATTTTTTGTATAAAAAATTATTTAGAAGCAGAAGGTATTGAAAAAGAAAAAATTCATTTTGAATTATTCACTAGTACGGCAACTAAAAAATTGGAAGTAAAAAATAAAGTCACTACAAAATCAAATACAGCCAAAACAAGTATTATTGTAAAGACCGACGGAAGAACATTTGAATTTGATCTTGAAGCCAATAGCGAACTTTCAATTTTAGATATTGCATTACAGCAAGGAGTTGATTTACCTTTTGCTTGCAAAGGCGGTATGTGTTGTACGTGCAAAGCTAAATTGGTGGAAGGGGAAGTGGAAATGGATGTTCATTGGGGATTGGAAGAGGTTGAAAAAAAACGTGGCTTTATTCTTACTTGTCAAAGTCATCCCAAAACCGAAAAAATTGTTGTAGATTTTGATATTAAATAATAAGGAATATGACAGAACAAACATCAGAAAATGTTTTTCTACAAAAAATTGAGGCAGAAATAAAAATAGAACCCAAAGATTGGATGCCCGATGCTTATCGAAAAACCAATATCCGCCAAATCAGTCAGCATGCCCACAGTGAAATTGTAGGTATGTTGCCCGAAGGAAATTGGATTAGCAGAGCGCCTTCTTTGAAACGAAAATTAATTTTACTGGCGAAAGTTCAAGATGAAGCGGGACATGGTTTGTATTTATACTCTGCCTGCGAAACATTGGGAATTACTAGAGAAGAAACCATCAACGATTTACACAGTGGCAAAGCTAAATATGCTTCGATTTTTAATTATCCCACTTTAAGCTGGGCCGATATTGGCGCCATTGGTTGGCTAGTGGACGGTGCTGCTATTATGAATCAAGTAATGCTAACAAGAACTTCGTACGGACCGTATGCAAGAGCGATGGTAAAAATTTGTAAAGAAGAAAGTTTTCATCAACGTCAAGGATTTGAATCATTATTGGTTTTATCAAAAGGAACAGAGGCGCAAAAACAAATGTGTCAAGATGCTATCAATCGCTGGTGGTGGCCGTCATTAATGATGTTTGGACCCAAAGATTCAGAAAGCACCAATAGCGATCAAAGTATGAAATGGAAAATAAAAAGAAAAAGCAACGACGAACTACGGCAGAGTTTTGTGGATATGATTGCAGAACAAATAAAATTACTGAGCATGAAATTGCCCGATGATAAATTAAAATGGAATAAAGAAAAAAACCAATATGATTGGGGCGAGATAAACTGGGATGAATTTTGGAATGTGATAAAAGGAAATGGACCTTGCAATAAAGAAAGGATTGCAGCTCGTTCCAAAGCTTGGGAGGAAGGTGAATGGGTAAGAATCGCTGCAAAGACTTATGCAGAAAAAAAAATCAACAAACAAGTAGCAGTTTAAATAATTATTTTATGAAAAATTTTATTCAAAAATTTTATTACGGTGATATTCCTGAAGAAAAAGGAGGTGGTGCAATTATTTCAAAAAACACAAAAACAGAATGGCCTTTATGGGAAGTGTTTATTCGTAGCAAACAAGGACTCGATCATAAACACATTGGCAGTTTACATGCAACTGATGCTAAAATGGCGATTGAAAATGCTCGCGATGTTTATACTCGCAGAATGGAAGGTGTAAGTATTTGGGTGGTTGAATCGAAAAATATTCATGCCTCCAATCCCGACGACGCAGAAAGTTTATACGAGCCTGCTAATGATAAAATTTATCGCCATCCTACTTTTTATCAATTACCCGATGAATTAAGTCACATGTAATTATTGAATTTTTTGAACTAATGATGAACAACAATTTATTTAACTACACTTTGCATTTGGCTGATACCACTTTAATTCTTGGCCAACGAAATGCAGCGTGGTGCGGGCATGGGCCGGTGTTAGAACAAGATATTGCAATCACAAATATTTCATTGGACTTAATTGGTCAATCCAGAAGTTTCTATCAATATGCAGCTACGCAAAAAGCCGATGGATCAACAGAAGATTCTTTTGCGTACTTACGTTCTGAGCGAGAATTTAAAAATTGTTTACTTGTTGAACAACCCAATGGTGATTGGGCGCAAACCATTTTGAGACAATTTTTATTTAGCAGTTTTCAACATTTACTATTTCAGCAATTACAAAATAATAAAGATGCAACCTTAGCCGCCATAGCCGAAAAATCTTTGAAAGAGGTTACCTATCACTTACGCTGGAGCAGTGAATGGGTAATACGATTAGGTGACGGAACGGAAGAAAGTCGCAACAAAATGCTGAAAGCAATTACTGAACTATGGCCATTTACAGGAGAGCAATTTATTCCTGCTACTTATGAAGAAAACATGGGCATCAACTTACTTTCGATAAAAGAAGTGTGGCTGAAAAAAGTAACTGATATTTTGACGGAAGCCACATTACAGGTTCCAGAAAATATTTTTATGCATACCGGCGGTAAAAATGGAATACACACCGAACAGCTTGGTTTTATATTAACAGAACTTCAGTACATACAAAAAACATATCCTGGTTGCGAATGGTAACAATGAATAATATTATTGCTGATAAAGAATCTGTTTACGCTTGTTTGCAAGAAATTGCAGATCCCGAAATTCCGGTTCTTAGTATTATTGATTTGGGTATTGTTAGAAATATTCAAATAACTGATGACGAACTCGAAGTTTTCATCACTTCCACATACACGGGTTGCCCGGCAATGGATATGATTGCAGCCGACATTCGTATGAAATTATCTTCGCTTGGTTTTACTAAAATAAAAATCACTTCATTAATCAGCCCCATTTGGACAACCGATTGGATGAGCGAGGAAGGAAAAAGAAAATTAATAGAATACGGCATTGCGCCACCCGATAAAAGATTTTTAATTGCTAAGGATGGCGTTGATTGTCCGCATTGCCAATCCTCAAACACTCGATTGATTAGCGAGTTTGGATCAACGGCCTGTAAGGCTTTATTTCAATGCAATGATTGTCAAGAACCCTTCGACTATTTTAAATGTCATTAACCAATTTTTAGAATAATTATCTTCGTTAATAAAATCAATTTATGTCATCCATTTTATTTGAAGTAAAGAATTCAGTTGGTATCATCACTTTAAACCGTCCCGATAAATTAAATTCATTCAACAGAGAAATGGCTTTGTTGTTTCAGGAAAAATTGGAAGAATGTAAAAGCAAAAAAATAAGAGCAGTTTATATTATTGGTTCGGGAAAAGCATTTTCGGCAGGGCAAGATTTGGCCGAAGTGGTGGATCCGGAAGGACCGGGTATGAAAAAAATTTTAGCAGAACATTACAATCCAATTGTAACTAGCATTAGAAGGTTAGAAAAACCTGTTGTGGCTGCTGTAAATGGTGTAGCAGCTGGCGCGGGATGTAATATTGCGCTTTGTTGTGATGTGGTTGTTGCATCAGCTTCTGCTTCTTTTATTCAAGCCTTCAGTAAAATTGGATTAATTCCTGATAGTGGCGGAACTTTTATGCTACCTCGATTGATTGGTTGGCAAAAAGCAAGTGCATTAATGTTATTGGGAGATAAGATTTCTTCGACAGATGCAGAAAAAATGGGAATGATATATAAGATTTTCCCAGATGAAAATTTTTACAATGATAGTTTCGAAATTGCAGAAAGGCTTGCCAACATGCCCACAAAAGGATTGGCATTAACTAAACAGTTGCTAAATATGTCGAGCAATAATTCGTTTGAAGAACAACTGCAAGACGAAGATATTTATCAGCAAAAAGCATCTAATACAAAAGATTTTAACGAAGGTGTTCAAGCGTTTTTAGAAAAAAGAAAAACCAATTTTATTGGCGAATAAATTAATGTATGCAAACTGAAAAAGATATTCTTGCAAATTCGGTTGTTGCTTACATGATGGAGCACGACAATTTCAGCCAATGGATGCAAGTACAATTAATAGAAGTGCGAGAAGGCTATAGTAAAATAAGTATGGAAATACGAAAAGAAATGGTAAACGGACTTGGCATTGTGCATGGCGGAATTACTTTTTCCTTGGCCGACAGCGCTTTTGCTTTTGCCTGCAATAGCCGAAATAATTTATCGGTAGCATTGGATGTAACTATCAGTTTTACTAAAGCTGTTTCTATTGGTGATGTACTAACAGCAGAAGCAAAAGAAATTCATAACGGTCGCAGTACGGGTGTTTATTTAATTACGAT
>SCVJ01000257.1 GCA_004322425.1 Chitinophagaceae bacterium | reverse complement strand
GCAGCGCGAGCAGCTGCCCCCTTGCCCGGGTGAGGTCGGCCATCAGGAAGCTCTCGGTGACCTCGAGCTCCAGCGCGGACGGCTCCAGCGCGTGCCGCTGGAGGCAGGCCGCCACGGACTCCGCCAGGTCCTCCTGGTCGAGGTCGCGGGCGGAGAGGTTGACCGAGACGGAGACCGCGATGCCCTGCTGCCGCCAGGCGCGGCACTGCGCGACCGCGGTGTCCAGGACCCACGCGGTGAGCAGCCGGATGACGCCGCTGCGCTCGGCGAGCGGGATGAACGTGTCCGGCATGATGCGTCCGCGGACAGGGTGGTCCCAGCGCACGAGCGCCTCCAGCCCGACCAGCGCACCGTCCCCGGCGCGCACCTTCGGCTGGTACTCGAGGACCAGCTCCGAGCGGCCGACCGCGCCGCGGAGCTCGGCGAGCAGGGCCAGTGCGTCAGCGGTCTGCCGTGACATCTCGGGCCGGTAGACCGAGCAGCCGCGCCCGCCGCGCTTCGCGTCGTACATCGCGACGTCGGCGAGCTGCAGCAGCTGGTCCCCGTGCGATGCGTGCGCGGGACGCAGCGCGATGCCGACGCTGGCGTCGACGGCGATGAGGACCTGCTCGACGACGAACGGCTCCTGCAGCGCCTCGCGCAGCTGCGCCGCCACGACGGACGCCTGATCCTCGTCCGCTCCCGTGAGGAGCACGGCGAACTCGTCTCCGCCGAGGCGCGCGACGGTGCCCGCCGCGCCCACCGCGTCCGTCAGCCGGCGGCCGACCTGCGTGAGCAGCGCGTCGCCGTACCGGTGGCCGAGGGTGTCGTTCACGTCCTGGAAGCGGTCGAGGTCGAGCAGCAGGAGCGCCAGCGGGCTGTCTCCGCCGGCGGTCAGCTCCTCGTGCAGCAGCCGCCGGTTGGCGAGGCCGGTCAGGTCGTCGTGCGTCGCCGCGTGCCGCAGCCGGCTGCCCGCCTCCTCGGCGGCCCGCCGGCCGCGCTCGGCCGCAGCGGCGGCGGCGCGGTAGGCGACGCCCGCCGACCAGGTGGCCAGCCCGAGCGCGGTGAGCACCCCGGCGCGCAGCACCGCCACCCCCATCGGCACGGGTACCGACCCGGAGGCGACCTGCGCGATGTAGCAGAGCCCGGCGAGCGGTCCGATGGCCCAGGCCGTCGACCCCCACATCACCAGCGGGTAGACCGCGAC
>SCVJ01000256.1 GCA_004322425.1 Chitinophagaceae bacterium | reverse complement strand
CGGGAGTCATGGCTCGCACGGCTGCCGCTGGGCTACCTGGTGCTGGACCGCGAGGCCGGCGAGCACTTCCTGCGCAGCCGTACGGCCGTCTTCCCCGGCCAGCTCATCGCCGAGCTCTACGGCATCGAGAGCGGTCCGCTGCGCCAGGAGATCGACCGCAACATCCTGCACATCGACGGGCCGGACCACGCCCGGCTGCGCCGGCTGGTGAACCCGTTCTTCACCCCGCGGGCCGCCGACCGGTGGCGGCCGGCGATGCGCAGCTTCCTCGAGCAGCTCTGGTCCGCCCTCGACGGCTCGACGTGCGAGCTGGTCGAGGCGATCGCCAAGCCCTACCCCTCGCTGACCATCGCGACCGTCATGGGCGCGCCCCTGTCCGACGCGCCCCAGCTGCACGAGTGGTCGAACCTGATCCAGCGCCAGTTCGACGGCCCGAGCCTCCAGACGCTCCGAGCGCAGATCGAGCAGGCCTGCGCGGAGTTCTACGAGTGGTGCGACGCGCTGCTCGCCACCCGGCGGGGCGACCCCGGCGACGACCTCGTCTCGGTGCTCATCGCCGCGGAGGAGGACGGCGACCGGCTGACCGACGTCGAGCTGGTCAACCTCGTCCTCAACGTGCTGATCGGCGGGGTCGACACGACGCAGGCGCAGCTGTCGCACGCGCTGCGCCTGTTCGCCGAGCACCCGTCCCAGTGGGCGCTGCTGCGCGAGCGTCCCGAGCTCGTGCAGCAGGCCGTCGAGGAGGTGCTGCGGCACGAGCCGATCACGCCCTTCACGGCCCGGCTGCTGACCGAGGGCGAGGTCTTCCGTGACGTCGACCTGCCCGCCGGCACGCTGCTCATGATCAGCGCGGTCACCGGAAACCGCGGGGCGGGCGATCCCGCCTTCGACATCACCGCCGACCGCAGCGGCGCGCGACTCATGACGTTCGGCGCCGGCATCCACCACTGCCTGGGCGCCAACCTGGCGCGCGCCGAGCTCGAGGAGGCGCTGGCCTACCTGGCGCCCCGGATGCCGGGCCTGCGCCTGAG
>SCVJ01000033.1 GCA_004322425.1 Chitinophagaceae bacterium | reverse complement strand
AATGGACTTTTAAAAAATGAAACAGATAATGGCATCACCCGAACGGCGTATTATAGTCACCGTTATCCGATAGCCACTTATTTAATTGCGTTTGCAGTAACGAATTACACCGTATTAAATCATGTCGTTCCTTTAGCTACAAGAAATTTACCGATGATAACGTATTGTTATCCCGAAAGCATTGTTTCGTTTCAACAAAATACCCATAACGTAATTGAAGCTTTGCAGTTGTATCATCAATGGTTTGGCGACTATCCTTTTTTAAACGAACGATATGGGCACACGCAGTTTAGTTGGGGAGGAGGTATGGAGCATCAAACAAATAGTTTTATTGTTTCCACAGATGAAAATTTAATGGCCCACGAATTAGCGCATCAATGGTTTGGTGATAAAATAACTTGCAGCAGTTGGGAGGACATTTGGTTAAACGAAGGGTTTGCTACCTATCTCTCTTATTTCTATTTCGAAAAAAGAGACGCGGCGGGACATTTTGCGAGGTTGAAAAATTTAAATAATAATATTACCAGCGTCAACAATGGTTCTGTTTGGGTAAATGATACCAATAATGTAAATAGAATTTTTGACGGGCGATTAACTTATTTCAAAGGCGCATATTTATTACACATGTTACGCTGGGTATTGGGAGACAATGATTTTTTCAACGGAATACGACAATATGTAAACGATTCGAAAATTGCCTATGGATTTGCAAGAACAGCCGACTTGCAAAGAAATTTAGAACAAGTAAGTGGAAAAAATCTCACAGAATTTTTTAAGGACTGGTATAAAGGAGAAGGACATCCCACCTATACAATAAGATGGAGCCAGAATAAAAATAATTGGGCAAAAATTAATGTGGCACAAATGTCATCACACAATTCTGTTTCTTTTTTTGAAATGCCGTTGGCGTTGCGATTTAAAAAAGGAAGTTTAGAAAAAACGGTCCTTGTAAACAACACGTTCAACAACCAAATATTTTGGGAAGATATTGGATTTGCTGCCGACACTGTTTTGGTGGATCCTGATTATTGGATTTTATCGAGAAATAACAGCACCATAAAAGAAACCAGTTCTTTAATCAGTAATGAAATTGAGGTATTTCCCAATCCGGCTACAACAGCCATTTCGGTTTCCATTAAAAATCCCTCTGCTAAAAAATTAATTGTCCGCCTTTTTAAAACAAACGGACAGTTGATTTTAGAAAAAGAATTTTCCACGCCGGGAAGCGATGAAGTATTTTTAATTAATACGTCCTCATTTGCCCGAGGCGTGTATATTTTACAAGCAGTAGGAAATGGATTATTGGGTTCAAAAAAAATTATATTACGATAACCTTTTATGCATTCAACTATTTATTAATATATGGAAGATTTGGAAATACTCAGTTATTTAAGAAAAGTACTCTATACACTTTGCGCTGTATTGGTGTGGATATTTATTGTACTTACCGCAGGAATTTATTTGGGACTCGCTTTCCAGAAAAATTATTCGCAGATAGTTACACTATTTTTTTATGCAGGCTCAGTAATTAGTTTACTGTTTTTACTACGATATCTTTTACGGCTTTGGAGAAAATAAACTAGTTTCTGCTAATTCTTGGTATCTAAAATAACCGGCGTATTTCCCTTTCCCATCACCACCACTTTAGCATTGGGCGAAGTAGCAATTTCTTTTAAGGCTTTAATTTGTTCGTATTGTAATTGTTTGTCGGTTAGTCCCTGATTAATAATGCGCTGATAATCCGCAATACCCTGTGCTTCTACTCTTTTTCTTTCTGCTTCTTGTTTTTCTTTTTGTAAAACGAATTGCATTTTTTGTGCTTCTTGCTCGGCGTTTATTTTTCCTTCAATAGTAGACTTTACTGAAGCAGGTAGTGTGATATTGCGAACTAATAATTGCTCGAGTTGTAGTCCGCGCTCTTTAAAATTTACTTCAATACTTTTAAAAATTTTGGATTGAAATTCATCGCGTTTGGTAGAATAAAGTGCCACTGCATCATAGTAAACAGAATTGTCTCTTATTTTAGTACGTGTTACCGGGCGAACAATTTTATCAATATAATTTACTCCGGTTTCACTTACAAGTCTTGGAGCGTCAGCATCACTCAATCGAAACAACACGGTGAGATCAATGGTCACTTCTAACCCGTCCGCAGTTAATACACGAATGGCGTCATCACCCTGTTGAGCTCCTTCATCATGAACGCCGCTCATGGTATAATTTTGAGTTTTTATATCTAATCTTGTAACCACCATCAATGGATTTATAAAATGCAATCCGCTACCCAAAACATCATTTTGTACTTTTCCAAAAAGTGATTTTACACCTACTTGCCCCGCATCTATTTGCACTACAGAAGATGTTAATAAGCCAATCAATGCTATTAATAATCCAGCCAATCGAACAATTTTTCCAGTTTGTTGAATGACACTTTCGCTTCTAGCAATAATGATTCCTGCTATCAGAATTAATAAACCAATTACAAATAAAGTCATACAATTATATTTATACTGTTTAAAATGAGTTAACTGCTATGGTCTGAAATTATTAACCAATTACCATTTATTTTTTGAAATACTAGTGTATAATGACCACCAATATCGCCGATTGTTCTATTCAAATTCCACTTGCCCGTAATATGATAAAACTGTTTCGATAATTTTTTTACCTGAATAAGAGTAAATGACAATTTGCCCATGGCGGCGGCACTTGGATAATTTTTTTTATAATTATCTTTTGTGTTTTTGTAACCATATGTTACGCCCGATTTACCTATAAACATAAGTGAATCGTTTTCCCAGTAACCGATCATAAAAGATTCAATATCGCCACGATTCCATGCGAGAGTTTGCTCAGCAAGAATTTTTTTTATGGCTATTTCGTCTTTCGACTGACCAACGCTAGTTAACGACAAAAAAAATAAGGAACAAAAAAGTAGAAACTTCATAATTGAATTAGGTGAAGAAGCGTGAAGGTAAGAAATATCAATGATTACAATCGTCAGCATGACAATGTTTTGCCAAACGACAATAACGCCAATTCATAAAGTGGGCAAACACAATTAAACCAACAGCCGGTAATAAAAGAAATAGGGTGTGTTGAAGCCAAAATTGCTTGGCCACTAAAAAACTAATACCAAACGAAAAAAGAAATAGGGGCCCAAACTTATGATGGTGTTTTTGAAACCCATGTAATAAAGAAAACGAACCAATCACAAATGCCAAAAGGATCATACCTGCTTCGAAAAATAAATTGTGAATGATATTTATTCCAAATAAAGGGAGGCTAGTCAAAAACAAAGGAAGCAATGCGCAATGAATAGCACAGGCCACGGTTGTGGTAGCACCCAAAGCGTCCCAATTGAAATGAAATTTCATAAGCAGCAAAGATAAATGGCAGTAAGGGGGCAAAAAAATAAACTAACTTTGCAAGCCGTTCTTTAAAGAGGGAAATAATTTATAGGCGAACTATCATGAAGAATAAAAAGTTTTTTTATAGTCTTTTTTTTATTGCATTATTTATCGGGTTTTATTTTGTTATGAATTCCGTCATCCCCGATTTTACAAAATCGAGGTTTGAGCCCATAGGAAAAGTGTTACCCTTTTCGTTTATCAATCAAAACGGAGAAACGATTACAGAAAAAGATGTGGAGGGGAAAGTTTTTGTGACAGAATTTTTTTTTACTTCTTGTAAAAGTATCTGCCCACGAATGAATAATAACATGCGCGAAGTGCATGAAAAATTTAAGGGCGAAAAAGATTTTCTTATTCTTTCGCATACCTGCGATCCCGAAACTGATTCTCCTGCCATCTTAAAAAGATATTCCGATTCGCTGGGCGTTTCTACGCAGCAATGGATTTTTCTAACCGGAAGGAAAGACAGTCTATATAATATGGCGCGTAAAAGTTATAAAATTGACGACCCCAATAACAATGTAAAAAATATTGAAGAAGACTTTCTTCATTCTCAATTTTTTGCGCTGGTAGATAAAAAGGGAAGAGTAAAAAAAATATACGACGGCATAAAAATGAGCGAGGTGTCTGATATGATGATTGAAATTAAGTTTTTGCTTAAAGAAAAAAGGTAAACCCCAACGTAAATACATTGGGGTTTTGAGATTAAGAATCCGACTGTAGCTATTTTTGATTAGGGTCCTAAATTCTAAAAACCAAAAATAGTGTTGGTGTTAATTGAAAAAACACCATTTTTCTTTTTTTTGTAACTTTTTACCATTATTTCAGAAAAACGTACTACTTATCGGTAGTTTTTTGCAGCAACAAAAGTTCTCGATAAACAAAATCAATAAGTTTTTGGATGGAGTTGGGGGAGAAGTTAAAAGAAATGCCGGCAGTTGTATAAAGTTCAAAGCGCCTTTACTGATACTTCGTTGTAGCGCGCAGGGAAGATATTAAAAAATGATTCTACTAGTTTAGAGGCGACACTATAATATTTATTGAAAATAAAAAAACAAAAAAACAGCGACACTTAAAATTAAGCCACAGAGAAACATATACTTATTTTTTTTAGCCCAACCGTCTTCAACTTTTAGCTTTTCAGCAATTAGCACTACGTTTGCTATCGAAAGCGCAATCAGTATAATAATTAGAATAGTCTTCAAGATCGGATCAATATTTTTGACTAGGCTGTAAATAACGAGTGTTGCAAATGTAAGAAAAGGGGCAATTTTTAAAATCCGCTTATTTTTCATTTCAGATGTTTTTAGTAGTGTACTTTTTACAAATTTATGGATTTCCACTGGCTCCTATGCAAGCTGCAGCAGTTGCATTACAATTTATAGATGTTGAAATTTGATAACGTACTACCTATCGGTATGTTTTTACTGTTTTTGAAGAAGCAGAAGTTCTTTGTGAACAAAATCCATGAGTGTTTTTACCGAGTTGGGGGAGAAATTAAAATTAAGTCCGGCAGCAGTAAAAAGTTCGGGAAGTGTTTTTGTTCCACCCAAAGCAAGAGCCGAACAATAATTTTGCAACGATTTTTCTTTGTCTGTTTTGAATTGCATCCATAAACCAATAGCGCCTAATTGTGCAATGCCGTATTCAATATAATAAAACGGAACTTCAAAAAGATGTAATTGTTTTTGCCAAGAATTTTTACGGTATTCTTCCAAGTCAGAAACATCAAGAGCGTCTGGAGTAAATTCATTTAAAATATTTAACCACATTAACTCTCTTTTTTCTATTGTGTGATTTGGATTTTCATATACCCAATGCTGGAATTTATCAATCGTCGCTATCCATGGAAAAATAGTTATCACGCGTTCCAACTGATGTTCTTTGGCTTGAATTAATTCTTCTTCGGATGGCAAAAAAAGGTTCCAATGATCCATACTAAAAAGTTCCATTGCCATACTCGCTACTTCGGCTATCTCCATTGGATATTCTTTGAAGGCAGATAATTCAAGCGGATGCGTAAGAAACGAATGAATGGCGTGTCCTCCTTCGTGAACTATTGTTGTCAAGTCGTCCATTTTTCCGGCAGCATTCATAAATATAAACGGAGCGCCACTTTCAGCTAAAGGACAATTATAACCTCCCGGAGCTTTTCCTTTCCGGCTACTTAAATCTAATCGTTCAAGTGTTTTCATTTTTCGCAAACAGTCACCAAAAAAGGGATGAAGTTTATCAAAACAATGAATTGTTTTTTCAATAAGTTCTTGTTCGGTTAAAAACGGAGTAAGTGTTTTTTCGTCGGCAGCGTGTGCTTCAATATCCCAAGGGCGCAATGAGTCTAAGTTGAGTCGATTTTTTTTTCTTTTATAAATTTCATTAACCAACGGAAGCACATACTGCTTGACAGCATCGTGAAATTGAAAACAATCTTCTTTAGAATAATCGAATCGACCAAGTTCTGAAAACTTGTAATCGCAGTAATTCAAAAAGCCAGCATTTATCGCAACCTGATGTCGCTTTTCAATTAATGAAGTATATAATTTATTTAACGATTCTTTGTCTTGTAATCTTCGGTCGTTTATTTTTTTGTAAACAGAAGCTCTCACATTTCTATCATCGCTTTCCAAAAATTTTGCAGCTTGTTGTAATGTATATTCTTTTTCATCAATTGAAACGGTCATTTTTCCAGAGATAATTCCAAATTGTAATTGTAAAATATTCAAATCGGCCTGAATAGGAATATTTGCTTCGCGAAAAAGGTCAATATTTTTTTTTACGGAACGGAGATAAGTGAAAAATTTGGAAATATCCAATTCGTTGACAAAAGGCGAAGCCAAAAGTTTTTTATTCAGCAAATCAGCATATGGTTGAATTTTTGGTTGAATGTGCAACATAAAAAAAGAAAGAGCCTCTTCTAGTTTCTTGTCTTCAATATTACAGGTCATTCTTATCTGCCGCCAGCAAGCATCTTCGCTAATAACCGCTTCCAATTCGCTACTATTTTTCAACCAGCAATTGAGCTCTGATTTGCTAGTAATGTTTGTTTCAAGTAATTGTATAAAATAAGGTTCGAGATTTTCCCAATCGGTAATAGAAAAATTTTGGGGTAAAAAAGTACGAGGAAGTATTTTGATGTCTGCCGAGTAATTCATAGCTGAGTAGTTCTACTTCGCTGCCTCTTCCTCAGTGTTTTCTGAAAGTTTTATTTCAATATTATTTTTCTTCAACACATCAAACCACTTTATTATCTTCTTCATATCGCTGGCATAAACTTTTTCAAAATCCATATCGGGGAAAGCTGTTTCAAAATATTTTTTTATAGCAGCATTGTCTTTTGCGTTAGGCAAAGCGATTGTTGTTTTTTCCATGGCATTAAAAATAACAGCCAAATTCACATTGTCGTTAACGGTGTAAATTTCAATACTTTCTAGTGTAGAAAAATTATGAACGCGATTGGAAACAAACTGCGTTTTATTATCTTCCAACGAACGAAGAATGGCTCCATCGTTGCGGCTATTGACTAATTCAAACAATCCAGGTAACCCTGTTACCGCCATAAGACTACTGTATTTCATAAAAAATAGTTTGTGTATTGGGGGCGCAAGATAAACTGAAATTTCTTAATGTTGTTTATAAAAATTAGTGCCGCCCTTAACTATGATTTTTATTTAAACTGTTTCATGTACTTCCAATTCCTAGGCCTACCCTCGGCCATCCAAGTAATTGATTGAGTCAAGCGGGCATTTCTGGTTTCGTCAGTTTTAGCTTCAGTAACCCACATCACATATTCTTTTTTATTACTATAACTAAATTGTTCAAAAGTGACTAGCGCCTTTTTATTTTTGAATAAAGCCTTGTTAAAATAATCTGGAACAGCAAGCGCTTTTTGTTCATCTTCAGTTGGCTTTTTTTTAACAACTTTAATTCCGGCTTCATTTAATTGCATAGCCACTTTGAGCCAACTAATAATTATTTTATCTTTTGGTAAATCTTTTAAGGAAGTAATTCTACCCAAATCTCCCATGGCTTCATTGCTTGGTTTGCCCGACTTTAATGGAGGTAGTTTCATAAGCGAAGCTTTCCAAAATCCAAAAGTGGAATGTTGTTTGAAAGATGCAAATCCGCAAAACATTCCCTTATATTCAAAACTGGGCATTCCCCATTTTATTTTTTCTTCAACCGAAGGACAGGCTTGATGAATTAGTTTCCTTAAATGTGTTAAAACTGGTTTTGCAAAATCAGCGGAGCGGTTAATATAGGCGTCAATTTTTGGATTTGTTTGTAGCATCTATTTTTATTTTTTAATGTGCTTCCAACCAATTTTTCCCCGTTCCTGCTTCTGCAATAACAGGTACTTCATTGGGGAGCTCCATAGCAGTTTGCATACATTCAATAATAAGTGGTTGCAATTTTTTGAGTTCATCTTTCTGTACATCAAAAATCAACTCATCATGTACTTGCAAAATCATTTTACTTTGAAAGTTTTGCTTTTTCATTTCTTCATGAATTTTTATCATAGCCAATTTTATCATATCGGCAGCAGAGCCCTGAATAGGGGAGTTGATAGCATTTCGTTCGGCAAAACCACGAACCGTAAAGTTGGAGGAATTTATATCGCGAAGCCAACGTCTGCGCCCCATCAAGGTTTGGACAAAACCATTCTTTTTTGCAAATGAAATGGTGTCATTCATATATTGCTGAATGCCTGGAAACTGAGCTTTATAATTGTCGATAATTTGTTTGGCTTCAGTTCTTGAAATTCCCAAATTATCGGCAAGCCCAAATGCGCCTTGTCCATAAATAATTCCAAAGTTTACACTCTTTGCTTTATAGCGCATCTCTTTGGTTACTTCCTGTTCCGTCACATTATAAACCTTAGCTGCGGTGGCATTGTGAATATCCTTTCCCATTTTGAATGCTTCACACATTTCTTTATCACCACTGATGGCCGCTACAATACGAAGTTCAATTTGTGAATAATCAACAGACAATAAAATATGATTACTATCTTTTGGAATAAACGCTTTACGAATTTCTTTTCCACGATCGGTACGAATTGGAATATTTTGCAAGTTGGGATTATTGCTGGCTAATCGTCCGGTTACAGCAACAGCTTGTCCGTATGTTGTATGAACTCGTCCTGTTTTTTTATTAATCAATTGCGGCAATGCGTCAACATAAGTGGACTTTAATTTCGTCAACTCACGAAAAGTAAGAATATCATCAGCAATGGAATGTCCTTTTGCAATTAATTTCATTAATACATCTTCGCCAGTTTGGTATTGACCTGTCTTTGTTTTTTTTGCTGATGAGTCGAGTTGTAATTTTAAAAACAAAACTTCTCCCAATTGTTTTGGCGAAGCAAGATTAAATCGTACTCCCGCTTGTTTGTAAACAGATTCTTCGGCAACCTTTGCATCTTTTTCTAATTCTTTGGAATAATCCAACAAAAAAGATTCATCAATTCTAATACCTTCAAATTCCATATTTGCCAATACGTTTACCAAAGGATTTTCTACTTCATAAAAAACACGTTCTACTTTTTTTAGTTTTGGTAAGAAAATATTTTTAAGCTGCAAGGTAATATCAGCGTCTTCTGCTGCGTATTCTTTTATTTTTTCAAATGCTACTGAGCGCATATTTCCTTGTTCTTTTCCTCTTTCTTTTTTACCAATTAATTCTTCAATATGAATGGGCTCATAACCCAGATATTTAGCACTCAACAGATCCATTCCTTTTTTACCCTCTGGATCGATAACATAATGTGCGAGCAGTGTATCAAATATTTTTCCAACCAGTTCTACGCCATACCATTTCAATATCAGTAAATCATATTTTATATTGTGTCCAATCCAAGTAATGTTTGTTTTTGAAAATAGAGAATCAAATGTTCGTAATATTGAATTTGTTTTTTCTTTATCGGCAGGACATGGGACATAATATGCTTCTCCGGGTTTTATGGAAAAACTTACGCCAACCAGTTCTGCCTCATTGGCGTCTAATCCAGTAGTTTCAGTATCGAAACAAATTTCAGTTGCCAGATTCAGTTGTTCAACTAGCGCTAAAATTTTTTCATTTGTATCAATTAAAAAATAATTGTGCGGAGTGTTATTAATATTTTTATCAGCCTTTATTAATTCTTCGGTTGGTTCCGTATCGGTTTTATTTTCACTGGGTGTAATAATATTTCCAAATAAATCTGTTTGAACTTTTTGTGTTGACTCTTCAATAATAGTTGACTTGGCCGCTATTGGCGTAGCATTTGTTTCGCCAAATACACGCTTGCTCAATGTTTTGAATTCCAGTATATCAAAAACTTCTTTCAACACATCTTTATTCCATTCTTTTAATTTAAAATCCTCTTCATGAAATTCAACAGGAGCTGCTGTATTAATGGTTGCTAGTCTTTTACTAAGTATTGCCATTTCTTTTCCCACAGCAACTTTTTCGCCTAGCTTCCCTTTAATGTTCTTTGCATTTTCTAAAACATTTTCAAGAGTACCGTATTCGGCTAAAAGTTTAGCGGCTGTTTTTTCACCCACACCGGCAATGCCCGGAATGTTATCAGCAGCATCACCCATCAATCCCAACATATCCACAACTTGATCAATCGTGTTGATATTCCATTTGGCACACACTTCTTTGGGCCCCATTATTTCCACATCACCTCCTTGATAGCCGGGCTTATAAATTTTAATCGAATCGCTTACTAATTGCCCAAAATCTTTATCGGGGGTTACCATAAACACTTCGTAGCCGGATTGTTCCGCCTGCTTACTTAATGTGCCAATTATATCATCTGCTTCAAATCCGTCCATTTCAATTACCGGGACATTAAATCCTCGAATAATTTTTTTTATATCAGGCAGAGCAGCGAGTAAATCTTCAGGAGTTTCTTGTCGATGTGCTTTGTACGCCTCAAATTCTATATGACGCTCAGTAGGCGCAGCAGTATCAAAACAAACGGCAAGATGTGTAGCTTTTTGATTGTTGATCAAATCTATCAACGCATTGGTAAATCCAAATTGTGCATTTGTGTTTTTGCCTTTTGAAGTAATACGAGGGCTTCGAATGAGCGCATAATACGCACGGAAAATAAGTGCTAAGGCATCAACTAAAAACAGTTTTTTCGACATGTTGCTAAGATAAACAATTAGGGAGTTGTTATTTTTTTAACTCATCCAGTTTTTTTTGTAAGGAAAAACTGTCATCTCTTAATTTAGCGGCTTCCATAAAATCTAAATTGGCAGCTGCTTTTTTCATTTGCTTTTTAAGAAGTGTAATTTGTTTTTCCAATTGAGGAATTGTTACATATTCTACTTGCTCTTCTGCTGCGGTGCTTTTTTGCAATTCATCATCGGATTGAAAAGAATAAACCGAATTATTATTCACTCCTTTAATATTTAAAACAGAAGTTTGTGCAAAAACATCTGCAGTTGATTTTTTAATTGTTTTGGGAGTAATATTGTGCTGCACATTATAGGCAACTTGCTTTTCACGGCGACGGTTCGTTTCATCAATTGTTCGTTGCATACTGCCCGTAATTTTATCGGCATAAAAAATTACCAACCCCTCAGTATTTCTTGCAGCACGACCGGCTGTTTGTGTTAACGATTTTTCGTTTCTAAGAAATCCTTCTTTATCTGCATCTAATACAGCCACCAATGAAACTTCAGGTAAATCCAATCCTTCTCGCAATAAGTTTACACCTACCAAAACATCTATAACACCTAATCTCAATTGACGAAGAATTTCCACTCTTTCCAATGTATCTACTTCGCTGTGGATGTATTTTGATTTAATGTTGATGCGATGTAAATATTTATCCATCTCCTCCGCCATTCTTTTGGTTAGCGTTGTTACCAAAACCCTGTCGCCACTATTTATGCGTTTATTAATTTCATTTAATAAATCATCAATTTGATTTATGGAAGGACGAACTTCAATGGGAGGATCTAATAATCCTGTTGGACGAACTACCTGTTCAATCACAACTCCACCACATTTTTTCAATTCATAATCACCGGGTGTTGCAGAAACAAAAATGGTTTGGTTTAGCATGCTTTCAAATTCGTAAAAGTTTAAAGGGCGATTATCTAATGCTGAAGGAAGTCGAAATCCAAAATCAACCAAAACCATTTTTCTACTTCTATCACCGCCGTACATTCCGCTTATTTGTGGAATGGTTTGATGACTTTCGTCAATAACAAGTAAATAATCTTCTGGGAAATAATCCAATAAACAAAACGGCCTTGTTCCGGGTTTTCTTCTATCGAAAAAGCGAGAATAGTTTTCAATGCCGCTACAGTATCCCAATTCACGAATCATTTCCAAGTCATAATTTACTCTTTCTGCTAATCGTTGTGCTTCAATATACTTTCCTGTTTTTTTAAAATAATTAACCTGCGCATTCATTTCATCTTGAATCTCACAAATAATTTCGTGCAATATTTTTTTTGGTGCTAAATAAAGTGAGGCAGGAAAAATAGCAACCGCCTCGAGTGTTTTTATTTTTTTCCCTGAAATTATTTCTATGCTTTCAATTTCCTCAATCTCATCTCCAAAAAAATGAATTCGGTAACCCGTGTCTAAATAAGGAAGATGAATATCTATCGTATCTCCCTTTACACGAAAAGTTCCTCGTTTGAAATCAACATCGGCACGCGTATAAAGTACGTTAACTAATGAATGTAAAAATCCTTGTCGAGAAATATTTTGATTTTTTTGAATGCGAATAATTCCACTGGCAAATTCATCGGGATTGCCAATTCCATAAATACAACTTACCGATGCTACAATGATAATATCTCTTCTGCCACTCAATAATTCACTTGTTGCCTGTAAGCGGAGTTTATCTAATTCTTCATTTATAGATAAATCTTTTTCGATATACACATTACTAACCGGCAAATAGGCTTCGGGTTGATAATAATCGTAATAGGAAACAAAATAGCCCACGGCATTGTCTGGAAAAAATTGCTTGAACTCTCCATAAAGTTGAGCCACCAATGTTTTATTGTGCGTAAGCACTAATGTGGGGCGCTGTACTTGCTGAATAACATTGGCGATAGTAAATGTTTTTCCCGAGCCAGTTACACCCAATAATGTTTGCTGTTCTTCATTATTGAAAACGCCCTCCACCAATTGTCGAATAGCTTCGGGTTGATCTCCGGAAGGTGAAAAAGGTGCAACTAATTTGAATGCAGACATGACTGCTGCAATTTACAGAATCATAATACAAACAAAATATACATTACTGTTTGAACTCTGCTTTAACAGAAATTTTTGGCTCGCTCGAAACCTTGCCAGCACCTACGGCTGGTCCGTCAATTCCATAATCTGCAAGCTTAATTGTAAAGCTACAATTAGCAAGAATCATGTTGTCGTTGTCAATTTCAAATGTTACCGGTGCAGTAATTTTATTTGTTTTTCCGCGAATGGTTAAATCACCCGTAACGGAAGATTGGTAAGTACCCTTTTTGCGAAAATTAATTGCATTGACATCTGAAAGTACCCCACTAAAAATAGCGACAGGAAATTCTTCAGAGTTCATCCAGCCCTTTTGATTAAAGTGCTCCATGATTTTTGGATTGCTGAAAGAGAAATTTTTAATAGGGGCCTCAAACTGAACCGTTCCTTTTTTTGTATGGATTGCGGCCACCACAGCTCTGTTTTCAGCTTTTGGTAACTTATCAATTTTAGTGGTTGCATCAAAAATAATGATGGCAGAAGTTGTTGTTTTTTTCTGCGCAAAAGCTAGAGAAGAAATCAAGAGAAAGGAGATTAAAAAGTGAGAATGTTTCATAGGTATTTTTATGGGTTTAATTTTTTTTCTAACACACTGCGTATTAGAAAAACAGATTCTGTTTCCATTATATTGCTAAAAACACCGCCACTACAAGAACCTTTTATTACAACACTGTCACCTACTTGCAATGTTTTTAGGTTTTCATTTTTTGGTTTCTGAAAGGTGCAAATTAAATATGATCCAGTTGTATTGTTAACAAATTTTACATTAACGGTAGTATCGGCTGTTTCAAGGGCATCAATTCTGCCGCTTATCTGAATAATTTTTTCGGAATACTTTGTATTGCTTGCTTTTTCGTTGGCCTCAAATTCGTGAATGAAGGAAATAGCGTCGATCGAATAATCAGGAGTTAATGTTGCGCTATCCTCATATTCTAGATTGAAAATATAAATGTAAACTGCTACAAAAAACAATAGTAACAGGGTTGTAATACTCCAAAACCACCGCTTCCAATTTTTATTAAGCAGCATATAAAAAAAATGTAATCAAGAATTATTTTTTTACAGAGGAAGCCAAAACCCATTTTGTCAATTGGCTGCAACTTTTAATTTCCTCATCAAGCATGATGTAATAAGTAGGAATTTTATTCAACATCCATTTTTCCAAAATTTTTTGTTTTTTTTCATCCAATGCCTGTTGAGAAATTTTGCTGAAGTCGTCCTGTAAGTTAAGTCGATGCGGTTCGCTTCGCGATTTGTAATGAATAAAACGAACTCCTTTTTTACCGTTTTCTTCAAAATTTACAGGTTGTGAGTATTCGCCAGGGGTTAATTTGCCAAGCATTGCTACAAGTTCTTTGTCAAGCATGTCGATGGTAACATAAGGCGATCCGTCTCTTCCTAAAAAATACGGGCCTGAAAATTTAGCTTGCTCATCATCACTATTTCGTGTGGCAGCAGCACCAAAACTTAAGTTGCCTGCTAATACTTTTGCACGAATGGAATCTATTTTTTTAGTTGCTTGTTTTAATTCTTCATCTGTTACCGGAGGGATTCGTAAAATATGACGAACGACTGCTTCATCACCAATTTTTTGATCTAATTGGATTAGATGGTATCCAAATTTTGATTTAATAGGGCCAATAATATCACCTTCATTTTTAATTCTAAAACAGGCCGACAAAAAATTAGGGTCCCATGTTTTATCGGTTCTACTAACTTGATATTGTCCACCCCGTTCTTTACTTCCTGGATCTTCTGAATAACGTTTTGCTAATTGATCGAAGGTTGTTAGCTTAGCTTCTACCTGAGCTTTATACCGATTTAGTTCATCAATAATATACTTTTCTAACTCACGACTAGCTTTTGGATAAATTACAATTTGTCCTATTTCTAATTCTGATTCAAAATAAGGAAGACTATCTTTTGGAATTCGATCGTAAAATGTTTTTACTTCATTAGGCGTAATCCGAACATTTTCCACAATTTTTCGCTGCATAGCTTCAGCCAATTTTTGCTCTCGAACCACACTGCGCGCATCTTCTTTTATTTGATATAATGTTTTTCCAGCCACCTCTTCCAATGCTTCTTGCGATCCATAAACATTGATATATCTACGAATTCGATTATCTAAATCTGCTTCAATTTCATCTTCTGTAATGGGCAATGAATCTTTTTCGGCTTGCAGCATTAAAATTTTTGAAACTAATGCTTGCTCTACCAATGTACAAGATGCATTTTCAGGAACGGTATTACCATTTCGTACAGCATCGGCAATAGCATTTTGAATATCTGAGTGAAGGATAATTCTGTCGCCAACAATACCTAAAATTTTATCGGCCACTACTTTTACCGGTTGAGCAATTGCACTGGTTGTAACGAAAAGACTTAAGAAAATAATTAAAATATTTTTCATGTAGAAACAGATGGAGTTCAAAAATAAAACTGATTTATGATTACTCTTAAATAATAAATCGTATTTAACAAAAATTTTTACAAAAAATTATAGCGTTCTCTTCACTTCCTCTTCTTCAAAAGCCTCAACAATATCTCCCACTTTAATATCGATGTAATTCTTAACAGTCAAACCACACTCCATACCCGACAACACTTCCTTGGCATCATCTTTGAATCTTTTCAAAGATCCAAGTTCCGCCGACGCACCTTCTTGCGAAGGATAGATAACAATTCCATCTCTAATAAGTCGAATTTTAGAATCTCTTTTAATTTTCCCATCAATTACCACACAACCCGCTACAGTTGCTTTATCGAATTTATATACTTCTTTGATGGCAACGTTACCTACAATTTTTTCTTTTATGGTTGGTTCCAACATTCCTTCCATCGCCATTTTAACTTCATCAATAGCTTTATAAATAATGGAGTATTGTTTAATTTCAATGGCTTCGTTTTCGGCAAGTTTTGCTGCTTGCATAGAAGGACGAACATTAAATCCAATAATGATAGCATCGGAAGCATTTGCCAAGGTTACATCACTTTCTGTAATTTGTCCAACGGCTTTATGAATGATGCGAACTGCAATTTCTGGAGTGCTTAATTTTTGTAAGCTGTCGCTTAATGCCTCAACCGATCCATCCACATCTCCTTTTATAATTACATTCAATTCTTTGAAATTACCTAATGCAAGTCGTCTTCCAATCTCATCGAGTGTAATATGTTTTTTGGTACGAATTCCTTGTTCACGAAGTATTTGTGCTCTTTTTGTTGCTGTTGCTTTTGCTTCTGCTTCATCGTCGTACACTCTAAATTTCTCTCCGGCTTGTGGTGCCCCATTTAATCCAAGAATGAGTACAGGTGCAGAAGGTGGTGCATCTTTAAGTTTTTGACTACGTTCATTGAACATCGCTTTTACTTTACCAAAATGCTGACCACTTACAACAATATCTCCCACTTTTAACGTGCCGTTCTGAACCAATACGGTTGCAATATAACCACGTCCCTTGTCCAGCGATGCTTCAATCACCGTTCCTACTGCATTTTTTTCAGTATCGGCAGTTAGTGCAAGAAGCTCTGCCTCTAATAATATTTTCTCTAATAATAAATCAACGTTTAATCCGCTTTTAGCAGAAATTTCTTGACTTTGATATTTTCCACCCCATTCTTCAACCAACAAATTCAGTTGAGAGAGTTGTTCGAATATTTTTTTAGGATTAGCTCCATCTTTATCAATTTTATTGATGGCAAAAATCATAGGAACACCAGCTGCTTGTGCGTGACTGATGGCTTCGCGGGTTTGTGGCATGATAGCATCGTCCGCTGCAATTACTATAATGGCAACATCCGTAATCTTGGCACCTCTTGCACGCATAGCTGTAAAGGCTTCGTGACCAGGCGTATCTAAAAAAGTAATTTCTTTTCCGGGTTCAATTTCTACACGGTAAGCTCCAATATGTTGTGTAATTCCACCGGCCTCTCCCGCAACAACATTGGCTCGTCTTATATAATCCAATAAAGAGGTTTTACCGTGATCTACGTGACCCATTATTGTAACGATAGGAGAACGTGGAAGTAATTTACTTTCTTCTGATTCATCTTCATCCATCTCCTCCATTTCCATTTGCTTTTCCATGTCAATGAAAGCAACTGTAAAATTAAATTCACCGGCTACTAATTCAATTACCTCTGCATCCAATCGTTGGTTTATAGAAACCATTATTCCCAAACTCATACACTTGCTGATTACTTCTGAAAAATCAACATCCATCAAGCTTGCTAATTCACTAACACTAATAAATTCCGAAAGTTGAAGTATATTATTTGCAGCTGCTTCCCCTTCCGCTTCAGCCAATTCATCTTTTTTTGCTTTACGATGTTTCCCTTTAATACTTTTTCCTTTTCCAGCAGCACCTGAAAGTTTGGCTTGCGTTTCGCGAATTTTTTCCTGAATTGCTTTTTCGTCAATTTCTTTTACATCGGCTCTAACACTACTTCTCATACCTTGACCACCCGATGGACGATGACCACCTCTTCCACCTGGTTCAAATCTTTTAGCACTACCATCTTTTATAGCGTCCGATCTTTTTACTTGCCTTTTTTCAATTGGAATTCGTTTGCGTTTACGCTTTTCGTCATCTATCGGACTCGTATCGCTGTCAACTGGTAGTTCAATCTTTCCAAGAATTTTAGGCCCTTCTAATTTCTCAACCCTAATATTTTCAATTACGGCAGGTTCTTGAGGAATTATTGGAGTTGGAATCGCAGCTTTTGTTATTTGTTCTTTTAAATCCTCTTTTTGGGGTTTCTTTTTAATCGGCTTTTTACCTTCGACTTCTTCGGCAGGTTTCTTTTTTTCTATTACTGGTTTTACAATCTTTTTTGGTCGTGTAGAAGAATCAATTGCGTTGAGGTCAATCTTTGTAATAACTTTTGGCCCTGTTATTTCTTGAGTTTCTACTTTTAAAATTTCAAGCGTCGAAGTTGCCAGTTCAATAGCCGGTACAATAACTTCAACTGGCGCTAATACTTCTTTTGGCTCTTCTTTTTTTATTGGCCTTTTGTCTTCTTTTGCAAAAACAATTTCTACTTCATCTTTCTTTTTTCTGGCTTCTGCAGAAGCTCCTTTTGGAAGATCAATTTGGTCACTTTTAAGTTTAGCGGCCTTATCGCTCTGGAACTCTTGTTGTAAGCTGCGATACATTTTTTCTGTAAGCTTTGCCGTAGGTTTTAGTTCATCTTTACTAAATCCTTTGTCAACCAAAAAATCTACAAGGGTATCTTTCCCAATGTTGAATTCTTTGGCGGCGGCCATCAATCGCGGTGTAGTTATTTCTGACATTAAGCTAATTTTAGTCACTTGCATTTTAGCGCTAATCCATTGATTTTGCTACTATAAATACAGAAACTGTTTTTATTCTTTTTCGAATTCTTCTGTTAATATTTTTCTTACGTCTTCAATTGTTTCTTTTTCAAGATCTGTTCTGCGCACCAAATCCTCTAGAGTTAATTTTAGAACACTTCGTCCGGTGTCGCAACCAATTCTTTTCAATTCATCAATAACCCAAGCTTCTATTTCATCGCTAAATTCATCGAGGTCAATATCAAATTCTTCTACTTCATCTTCACTGTCGCGATAAACGTCTAATTCGTATCCAGTTAATTCCGATGCTAATTTAATGTTTGCTCCACGACGGCCAATTGCTAATGAAATTTGATCGGGATTTAAATAAACATTGGCATGTTTATTTTCCTGATCCAATTCCATACTTGTAATTTTTGCTGGCGTTAAAGAGCGCTGAATCAAAAGTTGTGTGTTAGTAGTCCAATTGATAATGTCGATGTTTTCATTTTTCAATTCACGAACAATGCCATGAATACGACTACCTTTCATTCCCACGCAAGCACCCACAGGATCAATACGATCATCATAAGATTCTACTGCAACTTTGGCTCTTTCTCCCGGATCGCGAACAATTTTTTTCACAACAATTAATCCGTCGAAAATTTCCGGAACTTCAACTTCTAATAATTTGGCAAGGAAAGATGGAGCGGTTCTTGAAAGAATAATTACCGGTGAATTGTTTCGCATATCCACTTTCAGTACAACCGAACGAATAGATTCTCCTTTTTTGAAATAATCTTGTGGAATTTGTTCACTTTTTGGTAGAATTAGTTCGTTGCCCTCCTCATCCAATAATAAAATTTCTTTTTTCCAAACCTGATATACTTCAGCATTGATAATTTCTCCTATCCTTTCAGTGTATTTTTTAGCTAAGGCATTTTTTTTCAAATCACCAATACGACTGGCTAATGTTTGTTTGGCGGCTAATATTGCACGGCGACCAAAATCAAACATATCCACTACTTCGTAAAGATCTTCTCCTACTTCAAAGTCGGGTTCAATTTTTACGGCATCGCTATAAGCTACTTCGGCCAAAGGATCATTTACGGCACCATCTTCTACAATCAACCGACGACGCATAATTTCCAAATCCCCTTTTTCGGCATTTACGATAACATCAAAATTTTCGTCGCTTCCGTATTTTTTTCGAAGCAATGTTTTAAAAACATCTTCCACCACTTTCATCATCGTTGGGCGGTCAATATTTTCTGCATCTTTAAAATCTTGAAACGCATCAATCAAATTAATACTTGACATAACTCATCATTTTTAATTGTCTAGCTCTATCCTCTTCGGGAAGAGTGGTTAAAATTTTATTTGAACTTTTGTTGTTTTAATACTTGGTAAAGAAATTGTGTGTTGTATCACTTCTTTCTTTTTCCCTTGCCCTTTGGTTTCTTCTATTCTTAATTCGGTTTCGTTAATGGCCAACAATATTCCATCAACTTTTTTACCATCTTTTAATACTATTTCTACCGCACGGTTCAAATTTTTTTCAAACTGCCGCTTGATTTTTAGCGGTTCGTCAAGCCCCGGCGAAGAAAATTCTAGCGAAAAATCGTTGTTGGGAAAAACTGCATTTTCTTCCAGCAACTTGTATAGTGCTCGGTGATATCCTGTCAATTGACCAATTGGAATTCCTTGGTCGCCATCTACTAAAATCCGAATCGCATTCCCCGTTTGGATAGTTATTTCTACCAAAAAGAACTCAACTTCTTTTTCAAGAAGGGAATTCAAATGGCTCTCAACGGATTTTATCAACGAGTCTGTATTCATCATTTTCGGGAAAAGAAGAAGGGAACGATCTTCGTCCCCTTCACTCTCAAATTTCTAGCGCAAAGATAATGGAATTAGCTTTTATCGACCAAAAATTAAAAAATATAACTTTGCGCCATGATTCGATATTTACTATATGCATTTTTGGTTTACGCCACTTACCGTCTGATTTTTAACTTTATTATTCCTGTGTATAGAGCCACGCGTAAAGCTAAAGAACAGTTTAAAGATATGCACGGTAAAATGCAAGATTTTATGCAACAACAAAAAAAAGCGCAAGAACAATCATCTGCTCCGCAAAAAGAGAAGTCGCAAGAAAAACATGGTGACTATATTGATTTTGAAGAAGTAAAATAAGCTCGTTTTCAATTACGAGTAACACTTAACTTTGCCCCTCCTTCATTGGCGCTAATTCATGAGTGATGCAATAAAACACGAATGCGGACTTGCTTTTATCCGCTTACGAAAACCATTTTCGTATTATCATCAAACATATGGTACAGTTTTGTGGGGGTTGAATAAGTTGTATCTACTTATGGAGAAACAACACAATCGTGGGCAGGATGGTGCAGGTATTGCTACGGTAAAATTGGATGTGGAGCCAGGGTATCCGTTTATGCACCGTTTGCGCAGCAATGCCACTCAAGCAATTTCAGATATTTTTCAACAAGTTGGAAAAGAAATTGAAGAGCTGGAACATTATCATCCAGGCATCAAAAATCATCCGGGACTTATGAAGGGGAACGTAAAATTTCTGGGCGAATTATTAATAGGGCATTTACGTTACGGCACACAAGGAAAAAATAAAGTAGAATATTGTCATCCATTCATCAAGCGCGATACTATTCCTGTACGCAATATAGCGATGGCGGGAAATTTTAATATCGTAAACACCGAAGAACTTTTTGCATTGGTGGGAAAAGAACCCGTAGAGAATATGCGCTTAAGTGATTTGGCTGCTATGATGGAATTAATACACGCTTTTTTATGCAATGAAGATAGTTCCTCGCCACAAAAAATGGATATTAAGAAAGTGTTGAAGAAAACACTATCGTTATTGGACGGAGGTTTTCATGTTGGGGGTATTTTGGGAAATGGTGTAGGTTTTGTTTTTAGAGATGCACACGGCATACGGCCATCTTATTATTATATAAATGACGAAGTAGTGGTTGCGGCATCTGAACGGGCAGCCATCAGAACCAGTTTTAATGTTGGAGAAAATGAAGTGAAAGAGCTAATGCCGGGGCAAGCATTGATTGTAGATGAAAAAGGACAAATTGAAATTGTCGAGATTTTGGAACCCAAAGAAAGAAAAGCTTGCAGCTTCGAACGAATTTATTTTTCTCGCGGTAGCGATGAAAAAATTTATCAGGAAAGAATAAAGCTCGGGTATAATTTAAGTGAGCAAGTACTTCATGCGATTGATCACGATTTGAAAAACAGCATTTTTTCTTTTATTCCCAATACAGCCGAAACAGCTTTTTATGGATTATTGAAAGGAATGGAAGACTATCTAAATAAAATAAAAACAGAGAGAATACTTTCTTGGGGCAACAATTATGACCCAGAAAAATTAGTGGAAATGGTGAACCGAAGAATACGCATTGAAAAAATCGCCATTAAAGATGTGAAGATGCGTACGTTTATTACCGAAGATGCCGGCAGAAGTGAAATGGTGCAACACGTGTACGATATTACTTACGGTACGGTAAGAAAAAACGAAGACACTTTGGTGGTTATTGACGATTCTATTGTGAGAGGTACAACGTTGAAGCAAAGTATTATTAAAATGTTGGCACGTTTGGAGCCTAAAAAAATTATCGTTATTTCCTCCTCTCCTCAAATTCGTTATCCCGATTGTTATGGTATTGATATGAGCAAGATGGGTGAGTTTGTTGCTTTTCAGGCGGTGGTGGCTTTGCTTAAAGAAAATGAAAACGTTTTACAGGAACAATATCTTCATTGCAAAGAGCTACAACGAAAAAATGAACTGCATTCTGAAAATGTGGTAAAGCGTATTTATAAAATGTTTACCATCGAAGAAATAACTAATAAAATTGCACAGTTGATAACGCCTCCCGATGTAAAAATTCCTGTGCAAGTAATTTATCAAACAATCGAAAATCTACATATAGCTTGTCCCAATAATCTTGGCGATTGGTATTTTACGGGCAATTATCCAACGCCTGGCGGTAATCGCGTAGTTAACAAAGCATTTATGAATTTTGTGGAAGGTAAAAATGTTCGCGGCTATTAGTTTCTTTGCTGAAGAAATTTGTAATCAAATTTTTTAGCTTCTTCCAAGGATGTTTTAAGCGAAAACTCATTTTGTAGCACACAATACGCTAATTGTTTTTTGAATAAATAGGAAGCCAAATATTCTTGTTCCGATTGCTCGGGAGTTGGAATAAGAATACTTTTTTTATTCAGTTTTTGAATATCCATAATTGTGCTATAACCGCTACGACTAATTATAAAGCTTGCTTTTACAATTTCTTCGTTGAACAATTTAGCTGATAGATGGTTGTAAAACTGAACTGTTTCGGTAGAAATGATTTCTCTTTCTGCAAAAGGCAAACCTCGCACAACCGTTGCTGTACCTTTGTACACGGACAATTCTTTCATAATAATTTTTTCAAATATTGTTCGTTGCGGTTCCGGCCCTGATAAAATAATCAACAAATGGTTTTCAGTTTCTTGGCCAATAAGTTTTTCTAATCGCGATTGCGTACCAATATATTTTAGAAGAGTAGTTGGAAAAAATTTAGGATGAGAAAGCTCACCTGCTAAATTTGATTCACCTTCTTCATCGGGTATCCAACATTCGTTGAATCGATTAATGAGTTTATAATTGATGTGTTGTAAAACTAGTTCACTCCATTTTCCCAAACCTGTTTTAATCGATAATTGATGTGTAATGAAAATACACTTTGCATTTTTATTAGAAAGTCCGTAACGATTATCGGAGATAATCAAATCAAAACCGTACTTAATTATTTTATTTTTCAACCAACTGTTCTCACTTCGCATGGCGAATAATATTTTGGGAATTTGCAGCATCATTTTCCAAACAAACCCACGAGTAGAATAACGAATTCGGTATCCCTGTAATTCCAAAAAAGGTAGCTGAGGAAATTCTTTTTGCAACAATATTTTTTGCTGTCTTTCTCCTGCAAGCCAAACCGTAGCTCCGGCTCCAATTATTTCTTTAATGATAGGAATGCAGCGGGTAGCGTGACCTAGGCCCCAATCGAGCGGAGCAACTAATACTTTTTTACCCGCAAAATATGCACTGTTAATTTTTAACGACATGTAAAAACGCAACTAAATTGTCTGTAAAATAGTTTAATTTTAACGCTCAATGAGGAATACAAAAAATAAAATTCTTTTAATTCTTTTAGTCGCTGGATTTTTGTTGATGAGCTGTCAACGAAATTATTATTTGGGAAAGTCGCGCGATAAAAACTGTGGATGTCCCAGCCAAAAAGGGATGTAATCAAATTTTTTTTTACGACAATTTTTTTAATGCCTTTCTTAGTCGGTTAATCATTTCATCAATTTCTTCCATTTTACAAGTGCCCACACTAAGCCGATACCAGGGATTATCGACGCTGCTGCCAAAAGCAGAAAATGGAACAACCGCCAATCCCGCTTCGCTTAATAAATAAGCCGTCACTTCTTTTTGGTGAGACAAAAGAATTTCCGTGTTGGTTTTTTTACCGACAGCGTCAATTTTTATTGTTAAATAAATAGCAGCTTCCGGCACAATTACATCCACAGGAAATCCTTCAGTTTTTAATTGTATAAATCCATCATAAATAAGTCGAAGTCTTTCTTCAATCCCACTTTTGAAGTGAGTCAGATATTTTTCTATTGCTTCTTTTTCAGGTAAAAAGTTTGCTACTGCTTTTTGTTCTGCCATCGGTGCCCAAGCGCCCACATGGCCAAGAATGGATTTCATTTTTGCAATAACCGCCGCGGGGCCCAAACTCCAACCGACACGAACACCCGTGGCGGCAAAAGATTTACTGATGGCATCAATAAAAATGGTGTAGTGGCGCATTTCGGGCCGCAATGAAACGGGATTAAAGTGTTCAACATTTCCGTAGGTAAGCCGCCAATACATTTGATCGTACATTACAAAAACTTTTTTGGCTTGTTCTCCCCGCTGCTGATTTTCTTCTAATACCAAATCGCAAATAGCTTCTAATTCTTTTTTACGAAAAGTGGTACCGGTTGGATTTTGTGGCGAACACAAAGAAATAAGCGTAGCGTCTTTTATATGTGGACGAATTTCTTCAGCCGTTGGCATAAAATTATTTTCGGCTTTGGCTTCAACAACAACATGGCGTCCTTCTACAAAATGAACATAATGGTTGTTGTTCCAAGAAGGGACGGAATAAATGATGGTATCGTCTTTATCGCAAACAGCCCGAAAAGTGGCGTAGATAAGTGGGCGGCCGCCGGAGGCCACCAAAATTTCGTTTACCGAATAATCCAATTGCTCATCGTGTTTTGTAAATAATGCAATGGCTTCTCGTAAATCAAGATTACCCTCCGCCGCAGGATAGTTTGTAAAATGTTGACGATAGGCGTTCACAATTTCATTTTCCAATTCTTTTGGAATAGGAAAAATAGAAGGATCAAAATCGCCGACGGTATAATTATAAATTTTTTCTCCTTGGATTATTCTTTCTTTTATCTCGGCTCCCAATTTTACAATCTCGGAACCAATTAATGTTTCGGCCAGCTGCGAAAGTTTCATAAGGGGCAGTAGTTTTTTAGGAAAAAATAATTAACCGCGCAAAAATAGAATGAATAAGGGACAATTATTAGTTAAGGATCCTTCCCTTAGCTAATCTAAATTGCAGAGAAACAGAATACGAATAACTTAGTCTCTCTCTGCAATGGGTTTGAAGTTTTTAAAAAGAAAAGCCA
>SCVJ01000082.1 GCA_004322425.1 Chitinophagaceae bacterium | reverse complement strand
GCACGCCGTCCAGCACGCCGTCGCCGGTGACGCCCTCCAGCTCGGCCTCCGGCCGCACGCTCACCCGGTGCCGGAGGGTGGGTCGGGCGAGGGCCTTCACGTCGTCGGGGGTGAGGTAGTCACGGCCGGACAGCCAGGCCCAGGCCTTCGACGTCGCGAGCAGCGCCGTCGCGCCGCGCGGCGAGACACCGAGCGACAGGGACGGCGAGGTGCGCGTCGCCCGGCAGAGGTCGACGACGTAGCCCATCACCTCGGGCGCGACGCTGACCGCGCCGACGGCGGCCCGACCGGCCGCCAGGTCGGCCGCACCCGCCACCGCCGACAGCCCGGACAGGTCGCGCGGGTCGAAGCCGCTGTCGTGCGCGGCGAGCACCTTCACCTCGTCCTCGCGGGAGGGCAGGCCGACGGTGAGCTTGAGCAGGAAGCGGTCGAGCTGCGCCTCGGGCAGCGGGTAGGTGCCCTCGTACTCCACGGGGTTCTGCGTCGCGCAGACGACGAACGGGTCGGGGAGCAGGCGCGGCTTCCCGTCGACCGTCACCTGCCGCTCCTCCATCGCCTCCAGCAGCGACGCCTGCGTCTTGGGCGGGGTCCGGTTGATCTCGTCGGCGAGCAGCAGGTTGGTGAAGACCGGCCCCTCTCGGAAGGAGAACGCAGAGCTGCGGTTGTCGTAGACGAGCGACCCCGTGATGTCGCCCGGCATCAGGTCGGGCGTGAACTGCACCCGCTTGCTGTCCAGCGACAGCGACGCGGCGACGGCGCGTACGAGGAGGGTCTTCGCGACGCCCGGCACGCCCTCGAGCAGCACGTGCCCGCGGCACAGCAGCGCGATGACCAGCCCGGTCACGGTCGCGTCCTGGCCGATCACCGCCTTGCCGACCTCGGCACGCAGCGCGACCAGCGACTCCCGGGCGGCGTCGCCGTCAGCCGCCTTGCGGACGGCGCGGCTGCGCGCAGTCGTGCTGCGTGTCGCCGTCGTGCGCCGGGTCGCCGGCTTCCTGCCTGGTGCCGTCACGAGCCGGCCACCTCCTGCGTCAGGGCGTTCTCGAGGGTGCGTAGGTCGGTGGCCAGCCGCACCAGGGCGGTGTCGTCGGCCGGTGGGCCACCGTACAGAAGGGCATCGACCGCCGCCGGGTCGTGGCCGGTGCGCTCGGCCACGACGGGTGCGAGGGCGGCGCGATCGGCGTGCAGAGGCAGCCCGACCCGGTGCGCCACCCGGTCGCGGGTCGCCGCGCGCAGCGCCTCCGCGGCCGTCCCCCGCGCCCCGGCCGCGCGGTAGAGCCGGCTGCGACCCTCGACCGCCTCCGCGGCGCGGACGACGACCGGCAGCGGCTCCTCGACGACCCGACCCAGCCGGCGGCTGCGCTGCAGCGCCAGCACCCCGGCGACCACCAGCAGCCAGAGCGCACCCAGCGTGATCTCGTCGGGCACGAGGTCGGACAGCGGTGGTGACGCAGATCGGAAG
>SCVJ01000255.1 GCA_004322425.1 Chitinophagaceae bacterium | reverse complement strand
TGCAGAACGGCGTGCTCGCCGCGCGGCCGGCCGGCGAGGACGCCGTTCTGCAGCAGCACGAAGCCGATCGCCAGGGCGTGGACGGTCCAGTCCTGGTAGAGGGCGATGACCGCGACGGTCACGAAGTAGTGGAAGTGCGCCTCGGCCGCGCCGTCGGCCAGGTGCACCAGCAGCGCCGAGCCGGTGAGCAGGCCCAGGCCGGCAGCCAGCGCGCGCGACCAACGGGGGAGCGGGCTGCACGCGAGCGCCAGCAGCGCCCCCATCGGCAGGAGCACCTCGAGCACCGCCGGCGGCCCGTCCAGCAGCAGCGCCACCGCCACGAGGACCGGCACGTGCACCGCGAGCAGCCAGCAGACGACCCGGTGCCGCCAGGCCCAGTCCGCGTCGGGCAGGGCGGCGCCCCGGGGGAGCCAGCCGACGCGCACGGGCCTGCCCGCGGACGGGCGGGCGTGCGGCGGCAGGGTCATGTCCCCAGCGTGCCCGCTGGGGCACGCTCCCACCATGACTCGAACGGGTCATGTCGGGACAGTCCGGGCGAGGGCGGGGCCTGGACGCAGGCTGCCCGAGGGGCCGGCGGCGGTGTCCGGTCGTGTAACGTCACGGACATCTGCAGCAGGGCCAAAGACGTCCCGGGGCGCAGGAGCACCACCCACGCAACTCCCCGGAAGAGGTCTCGCTCGTGATGTCTGCTGTCCCCTCCTCGTTTCCTCCTGCCCAGGGTCTCTACGACCCCGCCAACGAGCACGACGCCTGCGGCGTGGCCTTCGTCGCAGACATCGCCGGCCGGGTCACCCACGACACCGTCGAGCAGGGCCTGAACGCGCTGCGCAACCTCGAGCACCGCGGCGCCTCCGGTGCCGAGCCGGAGACCGGTGACGGCGCGGGCATCCTGGTGCAGGTCCCGGACGCCTTCCTGCGGGCGGTCCTGGGCGTCGACCTGCCGGAGCGCGGCCACTACGC
>SCVJ01000254.1 GCA_004322425.1 Chitinophagaceae bacterium | reverse complement strand
GGTGGCCGCGACGGCTGCCGCGGAAGCACTGGTAGCGCTGGTCTTCGTCGCTGCCGTTGTCGCCGTGGCGGTTTGGCTGGCGGCGGCCAGTGACACCAGCGACTTGGCGGACGTGGCGGGAACCGCGGCGGCCGGGGCGGGGCTGGAGAGGCCGGTGATGGAGGTGACCGCGCCGATCAGAGTTGCGACGGTGTTCAGGCTGGCGGTGATCGCCGCGGCGGCCACTTTGATGCCGGTGTTGAAGGCGCCCGCGACGCCGTACACGGTGTTGGTCAGCAGTCCGGGGACACCGACGGCGGTCAGCAGACCGGCGGCGATCTCGGCGACACCGTTGCTGAACGCGGTGACTGAGTCGGCTGCGGCGTTGACCAGTGCCGCGCTGACGGTGAAGGGAATGGGCGCCAGTCCTGCGACGACGGTGGTGGCGGTGCTGGTCACGGTTCCGATGGCGGCTTGGGTCGCGGTGTTCAGGGCGGCGACCCAAGCCTCGGGCGACAACGGTGCTGAGCCGATGGTGTTGATGATGGTTTGAATGGCCCCGTTCGAGGTGCCGTTGCCCAGCCAGGTGTGGGTGATGTGCTCGGCGGCGGCCGCCACGACGCCCAGTGTGCTGGTGGCTCCTCCGGTGATCGCGTTGGTGACGCCGTTGACACCGGCCAGGATGGCTTGCAGGGGTGCGGCGACGACTCCCTGGACGGCGGTGATCAGCCCATCGACAATGTTGTTGTCGATACTGCTTTTCACCCCGTTGACGAGGGTGTTGACGGCGTCGACGATGTTGCCGATCTGGGCGGTGACACCGGTGACGATGGTGCCGCCGAGGCTGATGGCGTTGGCTCCCAGGTCATTTGCGGCGGTGATGACGTTCGACAGGACGCCTCCACCGAGAGTGAAGGGCACATCGAGCAGGCCCACGTAGGACGCCAGGCTCAGCGGGTTGGTGGCGATGCCGGCGAAGGCGAGCAGCGCGGTCGCGGCCGACCCGGTGATGGTGGAGGTGAGCAGATTCGAGATCTGCTGGGTGGTCAACGTGAGGTCGGCGTTGGCGGCAGTGACGGTGCCGGCCAGCCGGGTCAGGCCACCGGAGCTGACCGCTTCCAGGGCCTGCAGGGCGCCCGAGAGC
>SCVJ01000062.1 GCA_004322425.1 Chitinophagaceae bacterium | reverse complement strand
CTCCAGGAGCGACCGGGTGCGAAAGTCTTGAAGGATCTCCTTCCTGCTAAGACGCGCCATGGTGCTGAATAAAGGTTTAGTAAAATGAACCTAGGTTCAGTAACTATCAGGATACCCTGGGGCTGTCAACCCCAAATCTGCTCCATTTAGCGCCACTCCCCTCAAGCGAGTTCAGTGAAGGTCTGCTGCTACCAGTAGCATTCAGAATACCCCGCCTTGACAGGATCACCATCGCTTGTATACCCCGACGTATATACGGAGGGAGCCATGAAGACAGCTAAAATTTTTCGTAGCGGCAGCAGTCAGGCTGTGAGGATACCAAAGGAATTTCAGATGGAAGGTGCAGTTTATTTCACCCCTTCACGTAGCGGCTTTTGACCGACAAGCAACCGAAGTCTACGGCAGGATCAGGACCACCCTTGAAAAGGCAGGCCGCCCGATAGGCGCGAGGGACTTGCTTATTGCCGCTCATGCACTCAGTCTCGGTGTGCGATTAGTCACCAACAACGAAAAAGAGTTCAAGCGGGTGCCTGGACTTCGTGTGGAGAACTGGGCCTGAGCGCCTTCTCTGTCACAATCCATGACAGAGAAGACGGCAGAGTTCTTCTTTGTCGAGCTAACTCCTAACTAGTTCTCACTGAAAAAGTTTTTTCTAGGTCATCTCTAGCGACTCGTGGTACAAATAAGGTTATGCGTACACCCATAGCTCAGCAGTTTGGTTTTGGCGACGGCTTTATCGATCCCTCTTTGTATGAACTGGACGAGGAGCTTAGGAAAGTCGATGAGCTTCTCTGTCAGTCCCAATTGCTCAAGCCTTTCGAGGAGGTATTCGATGAGAGCTTGGGCCGTCCGGGCACTCCTGTAGGGATTTATCTTCGGATGATGTATCTGAAGTTTCGCTGGGGTTTGAGCTACGAGGAGGTTGAGCGGGAAGTCCGCGAGAGACTCCCGTGGCGTTATTTCTGCCATCTGTCGCTGATGGATGCGGTGCCCGACTCCACCACCTTGATCAAGCTCAACCAGAGATTCGGGGAGGAGCGGATGGCCAGGCTCAATGAGGAGCTGGTGAGATCGTTGGTTAAAACCCGCTCGATCAAGCCGCGCCGCATTCGCATCGACTCCACCACGCTCGAAGCTCACATCAGTTACCCCAATGACGTGGGGGTTATTCACCAGGCGGTAAAGACACTCACCCGCACGGCGGCCTCTTTGGGCAAGAGGATCACCAGCCACGTGCGCGCCACCAAGCGGGCGCTTTTTGCTTGGAGTCAGACGGCCAGGGCGAAACCCAAGGCGCGCAAGGAAAAGGGACGACAAATTCTTAAAGCTGCGGCCAAGCTGGCCCAGCATACCGTTGAGGAGAGCCGCAAGGTCCTTCAAGCCCTCGCCCGTTATCGATCGGAGAAATCGGTCAAAGGGAGAGAAAAGTTTGCTCAGCAAATCGAGCTGGCCGAGAGAGTTTTGAGCCAGACCGATGAGAAGCTTCAGGGAAAGAAGTCGATACCGGAGAGGATCGTTTCCTTCCATGACGCCTGTGCGCGAGCCATCTGCAAGGGCAAGCTCAACCGGCCCGTGGAGTTCGGCCGCACGTTGCAACTGGTGCAGGACAGTTCCGGAGTCATCGTTCACTATGAGGTCCACGGTGGCAATCCCAACGACAAGACCCAACTCCTTTCTCTGGTGCGGCAGACCAAGAAGCGCCTTGGCGTAAAGCCTAAGGATCTGGCCGCGGATCGAGGATACTACAGCGCCGAGAACGTGAGGAAGCTTGAGAAGGCGGGCATACAGAGGGTGGGCATCCCGAAAGTCGGTCGTTTGAGTGCCACAGAAAGCCGGCATCAACACAAGAAGTGGTTTCGAGCGTTGCAAAGGTTCCGCTGTGGGATGGAAGCGGCCATCAGTATGCTCAAACGCAAGTTCTCTCTGGGTCGAGTGCTGGCCAGAGGCTCTCCAGGGACGGCGATATGGACCGGTTTGGCCGTCTTCGCTTACAATCTCTGGCAACAGAGGTGAAAAATAGGGGTAAGGCCCGCTACTCGTCAGAAATGAAACGCTCGATGTCATTGCTAGGAGCATAGAGTAATCTATCAACTGTACTTTTTCAGTGAGAACTAGCTAG
>SCVJ01000253.1 GCA_004322425.1 Chitinophagaceae bacterium | reverse complement strand
CTTCGCCACCTTGCCGCGAGCGCCGTTATTGCGGGAAGCACCAGCAATGTGAGCGCGGTCGAGGTGATAAGTCCGCCGATCACCACTGTCGCCAAGGGCCGCTGAACCTCCGCGCCCGTACCGGTGGCGAGCGCCATCGGCACAAAGCCAAGACTGGCGACCAACGCCGTCATCAGGACCGGCCGGACGCGCTCCATTGCCCCCCCGATAATGGCGTCATCCTCGTTTGCGCCATCTTCGCGATGCTTGCCGATGGCGCTCATCATGACCAGACCATTCAGCACGGCCACGCCGGACAGCGCGATGAAGCCCACGGCTGCCGTGATGGAGAAGGGGATGCCGCGCAACAGAAGTGCGAACACCCCGCCCGCCAGCGCCATCGGCACCGCGCTGAACACGATCGCTGCCGGAATGAAGCCGCCCAGCGCCATATAAAGCAACGCATAGATGGCGAGGAAGCAGATCGGCACGACGAGCATCAACCGCAAACGCGCCGACTGCAGGCTTTCGAACGTCCCCCCCCATTCGGTATACATGCCTGACGGGAGTTGCATCTGGCCGATCGCTTGTTGGGCTTCCTCGACGAAGCCGCCAAGATCGCGACCCCGGACGTTGACCTGAACGACCACCATGCGTTTGCCGTTTTCCCGGCTGATCTGGTTCAGGCCCTGTGTGTAGCTGAACCGGGCCACCTCCCTTAGCGGAATGAAGTTCGCCACCTGACCATCGGCCGCAGGCAGCATGACCGGGATCGATCCCAGCGTTTCGACATCGTCCCGCTGCACATCGGGCAAGCGCACCACCACCGCGAAACGGCGATCGCCCTCGAACAACAGCCCCGCTTCCCGGCCACCCAGCGCAGCAGAGACAGTGTTGGCCACTTCCTCTACCGACAGGCCGTAACGTGCCGCAGCCTGCCGATCGATTTTGACGTCGAACGTTGGTGCGCCGTCGGTCTGTTCGGCGCTGACATCGCCAGCGCCCGGAATCTCTCGCAGTACGCCAGCAATGCGACGGGCCTGCTGGCTCATCGCCTCCAGATCGTCACCATAAAGTTTGACCGCGACGTCGGCGCGCACGCCGGCGATCAGTTCGTTGAAACGCATCTGGATGGGTTGCTGGATCTCCGTCCGATTGCCGATGAGCGGCTTCATGCGCTCTTCGATACGTCG
>SCVJ01000252.1 GCA_004322425.1 Chitinophagaceae bacterium | reverse complement strand
CTCTGAAGGACGCGGCGCAGGCCGTGTTCCTGGAAGAGGATTCTCCGTGTATACAACTGCTGTTTGGCGTCCCGCCGCTCTCGCGGTGGCGCTATTGCTCGCCGCCCCCTCCATGGCGGCCGAGCCTTTGACCTTGCGCGATGCGCTGCGACGAGCAGAAGCTTTGCACCCCGACCTACAGGGCTTCGGCGCCGAGCGCGCGGGCACTGCCGCTCACCGCAAACTGGCCGGCCGCTCTCCCGCACCCGAGGTCAGCATCCTGCTGGAGGATGCGTTGGGTAACGGATCCCGCGATGGGCTCGATACCGCCCAATGGACCCTCAGCTTCTCCCAGGCCCTGGAACTGGGCGGCCAGCGTGCTGGCCGGCTGGGCGCCGTGGATGCCCGTGCCAACGCCGTCACCGCTGGCCAGGAGCAACGCCGCCGTGATGCCCTGGCCGAAGCAGCGCAGCGATTCTTCGAGGCCGCCGCGGATCACGAGCGTCTGAGGCTCGCCGAGGAGCAGGTCGAACTGGCCCGCAAGGCGCTTGCTGCTGCGGACGAGCGTGTGCGGTCGGCACGCGCGCCGGTAGCCGAGCGCGCACGCGCCCAAGCAGCGCTATCCCAGGCGGTCCTGGAGCGCGAGCATGCCGAGCATGAGGAACTGAGTGCCCGGGTTGCGTTGGCTGTTTCCATGGGGATGCCGGAACCCGACTTCGGCGAACTAAAGGCCCCGCTGTTCGACCTGCCGCCGCTGCGGTCACTGGCGGAACTGCGTCAGCGCCTGCAGCAGAGCCCTGCCGTGCGCATTAGGCTGGCGGAAGCGGCGGCCCTGGATGCCGAGCGCCGAGCCGCCCTGGCGGCTGCGGGACTGCGGCCTACCGTCACCGCAGGCGCCCGGCGCTACGAAGAGGGCGACGACATGGCGGCCGTCATCGGCTTCAGCGTCCCGCTGTTCGCCGGGCGACGCGCCAGCGACGAAGCCGCGATCCTGGCGCTACGCCAGGAGCAGGGTGACGCGGAGAGTCGCGCGGCACTGCTGCGCGCCGAGGAAGCCTTGTTCGAGCGTTACCAGGAACTCGGCCACGCCAAGGAAGCGCTCCGCCTGCTGGATACCGAAGTGCTCCCGGCTCGCCATGAGGCGCTGAAGCAAACCCAGTACGCCTACGACCGTGGCC
>SCVJ01000104.1 GCA_004322425.1 Chitinophagaceae bacterium | reverse complement strand
CCGCGGCCTTCACCTCGTCCCACTGCGCGACCTCGCTGCCGCGACGGGCCGGTGCGAAGACGGTGAAGTACGGCGCGCAGCCGTCGGCGTAGACGTGCGTCAGCCGGCAGGTGACCGTGCCCCCGCCGCACACCCGCTGCAGCGCGTCCGTCGTCGCCGCGGTCACGTCCGCGACGAGGGAGTCGAAGCGGTCCCAGGTGACGGCGGTCTCGAAGGTCTCGACCAGCACGCCGAGCAGCAGCAGCGACTCGCGCAGGTAGGGCGCGCGGACGAACGTCGACCGCCACGCCTCGCCGGCCGCGCCGCGGTCACCCGCCTCGACGACCCGCAGCCCCGTGTCGCGGCAGAGCTGCAGGGCGAGCTCGGTCTCGGCGCCGAGCGGCCCGACCAGCGACTCGAAGCCCAGCACCAGGGCGGCCTCGCCGGTGGTGAGCGTCCCGCTGAGCGCGGCCTCGCCGGCGTCGATGAGCCGGCAGGTGGCGGGCAGCAGGCCGGCCTGGACCAGCGCGCGCACGGCCCGGCCGCCGGTCGGCAGGTCGGGTGCGGCCAGGGTCGCGGCCCACCGGTGGGCCGGGCGGGGCTGCGCGCGCAGCCAGGCCTCGGTGATGACGCCGAGGGTGCCCTCGCTGCCGAGCAGCAGGCGGTCCGGGCTCGGGCCGGCCCCGGACCCGGGGAGCCGCCGTGACTCCCACACGCCGGACGGCGTCACGGCCCGCACCGACTCGACCAGGTCGTCGACGTGGGTGAGCCGGGTGGAGAAGTGACCGGCGGCCCGGGTCGCGACCCAGCCGCCCACCGTGGAGCGCTCGAAGGACTGCGGGTAGAAGCGCAGCGTCAGGCCGTGCGGCCTGAGGGCCGCCTCCGCCGCCGGGCCGAAGGTGCCCGCGCGCAGCCGGACCGCGCGGGAGACCTCGTCGAGCTCGACCAGCCCCGCGAGCCGCGACAGGTCGAGGCTGACGGCCGCGTCGAGCCCGCGGGGCTCGACCCCACCGACGACGCTGCTGCCGCCGCCGAACGGCACGACGGGCGCACCGACCTCGCTCGCCCAGGACAGCGCGTCGACGACGCCCTGCTCGTCCGTGGGCCGCAGCACCAGGTCCGGCGGGCTGTCGATCCGCCCGGCCATGGCGCGGACCAGGTCGCGGTAGGACCGGCCGACTCCGTGACGCGCCCGGTCCGTCGGGTCGTCGCTCGCCAGCGCGCGCAGCGACCGCGGGAGCGTCGCGAGCCGGCGCGAGGGCGGCAGGGCCGGCGGCTCGGCGGTGACCTGCGGGGTCGAGACCGGCACGCCCGTCGTCTGCTCGACGTACGGCGCGATGGCGTCGAGGTCGGCAGGTGTGGGCTCGTCGGAGGCCTCGCCCCAGCCCCAGACCGCGTAGCCGCTCATCGGCCGTGCACCACGACGGACAGCCGGCCGGTCACCGCGGCGGCCGCCAGCCGGGCGGCGGTGCTGCGGGAGGCGGCGACCACGACCAGGGCGCCCTCGCCCGCGGCGTCGCCCAGGTCGGGCACCGACAGGACGGCCAGCCGGGTGGCCACGACCGACGCACCCTGCTCCGCGGCCGAGAGCACGTCGACCGTGTCTCCCGCGCGGACCAGCGCGCCGGTGGCCGGC
>SCVJ01000251.1 GCA_004322425.1 Chitinophagaceae bacterium | reverse complement strand
GCCCAGGCCTCGTGATGCTCCGGTGATCAACCATGTCTTCTGTGCGCGCGGCATAACCGTCTCCAATTGATTTATAGTTATACCATTAGTAGGGAGACTGAGCTTGTCAAAGGGTGTTGGTCGCCCCGCCGGTCGACGCCGCTCAGGCGCCTCTTTCCGTGTCGCTCACCGGTCGCCGCTCAGGCGCCGTCAAATGGGGAATTTCGCATGCAGTACGCTCGCCTCGGCGAATCCGGCCTGATCGTCTCGCGCATCGCGCTGGGCACCATGACCTTCATCCTGAAGGAAGAAAACGCGCGCATCCCAGGGCTCGCCAAGGTGGGCCAGGACATGGCCGACGACATGGTCGCCCGTTCGCTGGACGCCGGCGTCAACTTCTTCAATTCCGCCGATGTCTATTCGTCAGGCGAATCGGAAGTGATGCTGGGCAAGGCCCTGGGCGCCCGCCGCAAGGATGCGGTGATCGCCACCAAGCTCGCCAACCGCATGGAGCCGAACCTGATCAGCGTCGGCCTGTCGCGCCGCTGGATCGTGCGCGCCGCCGAGGAGTCGCTGAAGCGCCTGGGCACCGACTACATCGACGTCTACCTCTTCCATAAGATCGACCCCTACACCCCGATGGAAGAGACCCTGGCGGCGGTCGAGCAACTCGTGAAGGACGGCAAGGTGCGCTACGTCGGCTTCTCCAACTGGCCGGCCTGGATGACCGCCAAGGCCGTCGAGATCCAGAAGCAGCGCCACTACACCCGCTTCACCGCCGGCGAGGTCTACTATTCGCTGGTCGGCCGCGACGTCGAAAACGACACCGTGCCTCAGGCGCTGGACGCCGGCATCGGCCTGACGCCCTGGAGCCCCCTGGCCGGCGGCCTTCTGTCGGGCAAGTACGCGGCGGGCGAAAGCGGCCGCCTCAACACCTTCGAGATCGCGCCCGTCGATCCGCAGGTGGCCGACGCCACGATCATCGCCCTGAAGCAGGTGGCTGACGCCCGCGGCGCGACCCCGGCCCAGGTGGCGATCGCCTGGCTCCTTACCAAGCCGGCGGTGTCCAGCGTCATCATCGGCGCCAACAAGCCG
>SCVJ01000250.1 GCA_004322425.1 Chitinophagaceae bacterium | reverse complement strand
CTCGGCCTCGGCATCGCAAGGCCAGCCGGCCCAGGCGCGCTCGCAGGCCATGTTGGTGCCGATATTGGTCAGGGGCGACTGCATGGTCGCGCCCGAGGCATAGGTGACGAAGAGGTTCCAGCCGCCCTGATCCGGCGTGCTCTTGTTCTGCTGGCGCGTGGTGACGGCGCCCCAGTCGGCGAACTGGACATCGACATTGAAGCCGACCTTCTTCAGCGAAGCCGCCGCGACCTCGGCCATGCGGCCGATCGGGGCGATGTCGTTGCTGGTCGACAGTACGAGCTTCTCGCCCTTGTAGCCGCTCTCCTTCAGGAGCTCGCGCGCCTTGTCGAGATTGGGCTTGGCATAGCCCTCGCTCCCGGTCTCGATGCCGTTGGGACCGCCGCAGATGAAATAGGCGTTGCAGCGCTTCCACCATTCCTCGTCGCCGAAGCCGGCCGCGAGAAAATCAGCCTGCTGCGGCGGCAGTTCGGCGAGCCATTCGATGAATCCGAGCGGATCGACCGTTTCAGGTGGGTCGGGCAAGTCATCGATCGATACGCTCGGCCGTCCGGATCGTTTCGCGGCGCGAACATGATGCCTGACTGCAATGACGGCAAGCCATCCACCGATCGCGCGAACGTCCCTGAGCGTGGCAATGCGGCGCCAGGCGCTAAGTAACGCATCCTGCATGAGATCCTCAGCGTCAACTGCGGTGCCGCATTGGGCCAGACACGTGCGATAGAGGCGTGGCAACGTTGGCTCGACGAGGTTCCAGAACGCGTCGCGGTCGCCGCGCCTCGCCAGATCGAGGAGTTCGCCTCGGCGGTCTGGTTCGGCCATGTGGCCAACGGGTTCGTCCACGGTAGGCTGACCATAGCGACCGACGGTCGGAATCGCGGCCGCGCCAGTCGTACCGTGCCACATGACGCCATCTTCTCACGCGCCGCCCGCCTTTCACCCGCTGGCCGAAGCCTGGTCCGGGGCGAACATGCGTGAGCGCGGCCACTGCAGGGCTCGTCGACAGTTGGATCGATTGGACCGAGGTGCTGTCCGGCGCGGCTGACCGTCACGGGAGGGAGACGCCGGACGTCTTCCGGACGTACCGGGACGCGCGATACGG
>SCVJ01000032.1 GCA_004322425.1 Chitinophagaceae bacterium | reverse complement strand
ATTTTCTCTGTCGTAGTTAATCAATGAGTTTTCAATATTTCCTTCTCTTAATTTTAATCTTCCGTATTTAGCATTAAAATAGGTGTCTATCTGATGGTCAAGTCCTTGAAATTTCGGATTCAGTGTCAATAACTTGTTTTCGTATTTTTCAATTTCGTCAACCTGGGCTTTGAATTCAAAATTTTTAATATTCATTTTTGTCTATTTCTTTTAATCTTAATGTTATCGGAATACCAAACTAAGCTTACGCATGCTTTTCGCTTTATTCTTTCACGCGTTTACAAGTCCTGCGAAACAGGTGATTTCAACAATCAATCCCCAATGAGTTTTGTCTCTGTTTTCTTTTTTCAACCCAATTTTAAGGAATTTCAAATTCCGACATGATCTAATTTTAATAATTTTATGAGCAATATAACCAGTGGAATTAATAAAAAGGTGGGAATCCATACCAGATAAATTCTTTTGTTTGTCAGTAAGCTGTTTTGCTTTATGCCAATAAGAATAATGAACGAAGCGAGTATGTTTACTCCAATGATTTCAATAACACTAAGTGGGGGCGAAGGAAAGGGGTACCCAATTTCACCGAACGGCTCACCACGTAAATACGATATGAATTGGCACCCCGCATTTCCTGCCAAAGCCGAAAGGAGAATTGTGCCTATTGTGGTTAATGAAATGGCGAGCCACCTTTTGGGAGTTTCTTTATTAATTAAAGAACGATAAAAGGCCAGCACCATAATCGCGCCTATTATAAAAACAGGAATCGCCAGCAAGGCCAATATGGCTACATCCAAAAAAGCAGCACTAACAATTAGTAAAATATAACCAGTAATTCCAAGATTGGTTTTCATATTGTTTCAGCTAACTTTTCCCCAATTAACGTAAGAGGCAACTGTTTTATTTCTTATTAACGAAACAAGTCCAAGTATTGGTCCAATTGCAAGGAACATATAAATATATCGAGCATTTATTTTGTCTGAAAGCAAATTAATAAATTGAATACTAATAATTGTGATAGAGAACCCAATGCAATTTACGATTGTTAGTGAAGCCCCCCTTGATTCATCGGGTGCGTTTTGGGCAACGAGTGTCGAAAATAAAGGAGAGTCGGCTATAACTACAAGCCCCCAAAAAAAGAGAAAGGCAATGAATTGAATAGAGGAATGAGAAAATAGAAAAAATGGAGAAATAATGCAGCATAAGCAAGATAAAAATAATGATAAGGAAGCTATTTTTTTTGCACCAAAATATTGTGAAAGTACGCCGCTAAAAACACAAGCAACCGCACCGGAAGCAATGATGAAAAAAGACAATAAGGAGACATTAAGTTTAATTCCCGCGTAATAATGATTATACGATGACAGCATTACCGGAACAAAGGCCCAAAATGTATAGAGTTCCCACATATGTCCGAAATAGCCAAATGAAACAGAGCGGAAGCTTTGATTTTTGAACCCCCTCAGAAAAGCCGTTAGCTTAATTTTTTGTCCCACTTTACGATAAGGTCCATGTGGCACAAATAATAAAACACTAAGTCCGCCTATAATAGAAAGAGTCGTAGTTGCATACAAAACATATTTCCATGGAAAGTCAATGATGAAATTTTTCAATAAATGGGGGAAAGCTGTCCCGACCACTAAAGCTCCGACCAAAAATCCCAAAGATTTTCCTAGTCCTGTTTGATAATAATCAGACGCTATTTTCATACCAACGGGGTAAATCCCTGCAAGAAAAAAACCGGTTAAAAATCTGAACAAAAGAATTTCGGTTGAGTCAATGTTATTAAGGCTAATTCCAAGATTAAAAAGGCCAGCCAGAATTGAGCTTATGAAAAATACTAATGATGAGGAAAAGCGATCTGAAATAGACAAGATAGCAAATACCAAAGTTCCTGCGATAAAACCAAATTGGATGGCACTTGTAAGATGGGCTAAAAAATGCTGATCAAGATTCAGTTCTTTTGTTATGTCTGATATTATTGAGTTTCCGGCAAACCAAAGTGAAGTGCAAAAAAATTGAGAAACTACTATGATAGGTAAGATTAATCTCATGTTAAGAGAGTTTTTATAATTTCTGAATAACAAACAGAAAAAATGCGGTAAGTAAAGCAACTAAACCGTCTATAAGAAAGATAATTTTAGGAAATAATTCCAATTTTTTAATAAACATCCAAATAACATATTATTCCTGTTTCTCCGGGCGCATCATCGGAAATAATAGTACATCTTGAATAGAGGGCTGATTGAGCAACAACATACAAATACGGTCAATTCCAAAACCAATGCCGGAAGTAGGCGGCATGCCATATTCCAAGGCACGAAGAAAATCATAATCAATAAACATAGCTTCGTCATCGCCTCGCTCCATCAATTTTGCCTGCTCTTCAAATCGGTTGCGTTGATCAATCGGGTCGTTCAATTCACTATAAGCGTTGGCAACTTCTTTGCCATTAATCATCAATTCAAATCTTTCCACCAAACCTGGTTTGCTTCTATGTTTTTTGGTGAGCGGGCTCATCTCCACAGGATAATCTGTAATAAAGGTGGGCTGAATAAAATACTTTTCACATTTGGCGCTAAAAATTTCATCAATCAATTTTCCCTTGCCCATGGTTTTGTCTTCATGAATATGAAGTTGTTTGCAAACACCGCGCAACTCTTCTTCATTCATATTGCCAATGTCAATTCCTGTATGTTCTAAAATGGCATCAAACATAGTAACTCGTCGGTACGGCGCTTTGAAATTAATTTCTTTTCCATCCACCGTTACCATTGTAGTTCCATTTACGGCAACAGCTGCTGTTTCCAACAACTGCTCTGTTATTTCCATCATCCACAAATAATCTTTATACGCCACATAAAATTCTAGAATAGTAAACTCAGGATTGTGCGTACGATCCATTCCTTCGTTTCTAAAATTGCGACTGAATTCATACACCCAATCGAATCCGCCAACAATTAATCTTTTTAAATAAAGTTCGTTGGCAATGCGCAAATACATGGGCATATCCAACGCATTATGATGCGTAGAAAAAGGTCGTGCTAGCGCACCACCGGGAATGTTTTGTAAAACCGGTGTGTCAATTTCCATCGCACCTCGTTCATTTAAAAAATTACGAATAGCGTTGATAAGTTTTGTTCTTTTTATAAAAACTTCTTTAACCTCCGGATTAATAATGAGGTCGGCATAGCGTTGCCGGTATTTGAATTCGGGATCGGTAACTACATCAAACTGTTGTCCTTCGGATTCTTTTACAACAGGCAATGGTTTTAATGATTTGCAAAGTATAGTTAGTTCAGTAGCGTGAATAGAAGTTTCGCCGGTTTTTGTTTTAAAAACAAATCCTTTTAGTCCAACGATGTCGCCAATATCGATACATTTTTTCCAAACAATATCATACAGAGATTTATCCTCGCCAGTGCAAATATCATCACGTCGAATATAAACCTGAATTCTTCCAGTGGAATCTTGTAAAACTGCAAAATTTGCTTTTCCCATATCGCGAACACTCATAATGCGACCAGCAAAACAAACATCGGCAAACTCAGATTTATTTTCTTCGGTAAAATTTTGTTTGATAAATACCGCCTGGCTGTTCACGGGAAATGTAGCTGCAGGAAATGGATCGATGCCCAATCGTTGAAGTTCACTTAGCTTCTCTCTACGTATTTGTTCTTGCTCGGATAAATGTTCTTTGTTCATTTTTATTTTATTTCAACAGATGCGAAGTTACTGGTTAACGATAAAAATTAATTCTTTCGAAATTTTTCCACGGTTCCCAATGCGACCGCCACATAAACCGTTGTTTTATTTTTTTCATAGGTAACTAAACAGAAGATAATAATATTTGCCAAGCGTCATTTACAAATCCTTTGTCTAAAAGTGTTCTTGCGTAGCTATGTAATTCTTTTTCCATTTCATCGGGGTTGATACTATAGTACTGAATAATTTCTTTCAGGCGACTATCATCAAATCCAGCATTAACAACAGGCAATTCAGTTACATTGGCAAGCTGGCCTAGATTGTTGCCCGATAATATTTTGCTGTTGCGAATACTTTCCGGCAGGGCATCAACGCCAATTCCCAACTCCGTATTGGGTTTAGGAACGGTGAAAAGATTAGATTCATTGACAACACAATACCAGTTAACACCAAGGCGAGCCACGTGATTTATTTTTCGCTGATCCATTTTTTTATTTTCATCAAGCAACGAATCATCAATATGTAATTTTAAAACTTCGCAAATAATTAAGTTGCCTGCACCGCCTTCAGTTCCCAACGGTTTTATTTCTTGAACAACACATTCCAATTTTATTTTACTTTCTTTCACCATTGGAGGACGAACCAACGTAGCGGGTTCCGATGTAAATCCGGCTTTTACAAATTCATTCACGTGCTTTGGAAATTCGCAACTAGCCAAAGAAGCTTGTTGAACCATATCGTATGTAACAATATTTATAACCACCTCGGGAACTTCTTTTACATTTTCCAATGTGTGTTTGGTTGTATTGTCGCGAACTCTTCTTGCCGGAGAAAAAATTACTATCGGGGGATTTGAAGAAAATAAATTAAAAAAACTAAAGGGACTCAAATTTACATTGCCTGCTTTATCAATAGTGGATGCAAAACAAACAGGGCGAGGAGCAACAACATGTTGCAAATAATATTGTACTTCTCCCGGCTGTAATTCTTTTAAATTAAAAATCATATTTTTTTATTAATCCTGCTCTTTTCTTTTTACAATCAAAAACCAATCGCCATCGAGCGGAAGATAGCCGTATTCGTAACAGAAAAAATAAGTATTCCCTTTTTTATTGGTGTAAAGATGGGTGATGAATTTGAAATTGAATCCGAGACGGTTTAACTTTTCTTTAGTTGTTTTTCCCATTTCTTCATTTTCCGGAAGCAACGATTCTAAAATGCGGCGATTTTTCCCAAGCGCATTATTTGTGTTGCGAATAAAATTATTGCTGTTGCTTTTTAGTTGATTGTTAAAACCATTGCGACAAAAATCAGTACAAAACTTTTTATCCGATCGTCCACGCAGTGGCTTTTTACAATTAAGACAAAGTTTTGTTTCGGTGGTTGAAGCAGCCATTTCAGTAATCGGTTTTGAAGTGCAAAAGGTAGCAAATATTTTCTAAATGCAATTGCTTACAAACGGCTACATCCGCAAGTAAAGGGTTAAAAACCGACTCCTGATTTTTGGCAGTACATCTTTGTGTTGTCAATCGATGGCGCCGTTGGTTGACTGAAATATTAAACAATAACCGTTCCGCAATAAACGGGACACAAACTAAAAGTCATGAACACGTTAAAAAACAAAGTACAGTTGATTGGAAATTTGGGTGGAAAACCCGAAGTAAAAAAAATGGAAGACGGTAAAATGTTGGCACAGTTCAGCATTGCAACCAATGAAACTTATCGCAATGCCGATGGTGAAAAAATTACCGATACACAATGGCATCGCTTAGTGGCTTGGGGCAAGCTTGCCGCGATTGCAGAAAAATATCTTGACAAAGGAAAAGAAGTTGCGATTGAAGGAAAATTAGTTAACCGCACTTACAACGACAAATCAGGGAACAAAAAATACGTTACTGAAATACAAGTAAATGAATTACTACTGTTGGGTGCAAAAATTGTTGCCGAGAGTTGAGTAGCAAATTTGGAAACTCTGTAAAGTAAAGAAAGAAGGTGTAGTGCCTTCTTTTTTTATTGGGGCTTAGTTTGATTTAAAATCATGTCGTGATTGTAACGTTGAATAACGGCTTTTAATTTTTTTTCGTACTGTGTACTTTTTTCTTTCAAGTAAAAAAGCGAATCGGGGTTATTTTTTATTTTTACAGAAGTATTGTACAAGTTTTTTGTTTTATCATTTGAAAAACTGATCAGATGCCGGGAGTTGAAATAATAATAAGTACCCTCTAAATAATTAAATGCCTCCCCCCCTGCTTTTTTAAAATAAGATTTCCCAAAACTATAAATTTCTTTTTCAATGTTCAATAATTCCAAAACAGTGGGCATGATATCTAATTGCTGAAAAATTTCATTTTCTGTTTTAGGCACAATGGTTCCGGAGGGATGATAAAATAGAATCGGGATTTTATAAATCTCTGTAGGCTGGCTATAAATAGCCGAATTGCTGAGGGAGGCATGATCGGCACACAGCACAAATAAAGTGTTGGAAAACCATTCTTGCTTTTTTGCTTCTTCAAAAAATTTTCTCAAACTATAATCTCCGTAAGCAAGCGATTCGCAAATTTGTTCGGGCCCTTTTTTTAATTTTCCGCGCAGGTGTTCGGGAATAAAATACGGATGGTGCGAGGTGGAAGTAAAAAGTGTAGCAAAAAAAGGAGTTGAAAAAGCGCTCAATTGTTTCGCCGTCCACGGATTAAAATATTCATCCAAAATTCCCCAAGTGCCATCAAAGTGATCGTCATTATTATATTCAGTTCTTCCAAAATAATCATCAAATCCTGCTTGCGCTGCAAAAGCATCAAATTTCATAGAGCCGTTTGTGCCCGCGTGAAAAAAGGCAGATCGATATCCTTGCTCAGCTAGAATTTTCGGTAATGGATAAATTGAATTGTTGGAATAGGGAGATGATATATAAGGATTGTCTAAAAGCGAAGGCAGCGAAGCAATAACCGCTGAAGCGGCTTCGATTGATTTTTTCCCGTTGGCTATCCCGTTTTTAAAATATAAACTTTCGTTGGCCAACGAATCCAGAAAAGGAGTAAAAGAGTTTTTGGCGCCCGCCGCGCCAATCCATTCGTTGCCAAAACTTTCTAAAATAATAATAACAACGTTTGTGTTTTTGGGGAGCAGGTGTTGAGGATTTGTTTTTATGATGGGATTAAAAAGTTGCAGTGCTTCTTTTTCCGAAAAATAATTTTTTTGTTGCAGCAACACTTTATTGAACGACTTCAACAAAGTAAAAGGAGTGTTTAAGATAAGAGCGCAATTTTCTACTCGTGTAAATTTTGAAGCATCCAAAGGGCCAAGTGGTTTTAGTTGAAACCCGCCTCTTCCCAAAATAATAAGCGCCAATAATGAAATAAAAAATGCAGAGACATGTTTTAGTCCTGAATTGAAATTGAGATAGGTAAAAGGCGCAATAACATATTTTGTTTTATTATATAAATAGTTGGATAAAAAAGAAAGAAGCAGAAGTATAATTAGTAGCCACCAAAAATCGCGAACTAAAGAAAAAAATTGTTGCTGCAAGTCGTTCGTTCCTTGTAAAATATCAACTAATTCCATGGCCGAACGCTTATTGGAATAATTAAAATACACTACATCCATCAGGTTCAGCGATAAGGCGATGGTGTTGATAAAATGAAATAAAATTTTTAAAAACCCTTGATAATATTTGTTGGCTGTAAATGAGAAAGGGAGCAGGGAAAAAAAAGAAAAAGGAATAGCAATAAGGCAGATGGTAATAATATCAAACCACAGAGCCGCCAAGAAATCGGTTGCGGAAACGGCCGAAAAGCTGGCACGGTTTGACACATAAAACAACAGCCGGCTAAGCTGAAAACAAAGCAACACAATGCTGAGCCGCCTTAGCAGCACAAGAACGTTTTGTGGAAAAAATAAACTTGGTTTTTTCATAGGAGTGTCGGCAGCTGCAATGCTACACTTTTAATGAGAAAAAATAAAAACCATATTTGTCGATTTTTTATGTTGCAACGCAGTACCTTTAGCTACAATATTTAGCAACCAAAAATATAGTTATACAAAATTTAGGATCGGGTGAGTGGTTGGTGATTCTAATAATTCTTTTATTGGTTTGGGGAAAGATAAGGATACAGACAGGGTCAATTAGACATGTATCGAAAAATGGAAGATGATAATAGAACTAAAAACTGATTCTTTATCCTGAGAAAATCACCAGAGTCCGAAAAACCAAGTGAGTAGAACAAAAAACGAACTTTGACCGTTAAATCAAACAATTAAAAAACAATAAAAATGAAACAAATAATTCTTATGGCTTGCATGTTGGCAATTTCAACATTCTTGTTTGCGAGCACACCACCCGAAGCTGTTACAAAAGCGTTCAATCAAAAATTTCCAAGCGCTACTCATGTAAAATGGGATAAAGAAAATGCCCATGAATATGAAGCATCGTTTGAGTGGAAAGGTGTAAACTATTCAGCCAACTTTAGTGACTTAGGTTTATGGCTGGAAATCGAAAGTCCATCTTCATTAAATCAGTTACCTGAAAAAGTGCAAACATCGTTTAACGCTACACACAAAGGGGCAAAAGTAAAAGCGGTAGCCAAGATTGAAACTTCAAAAGGCATAACAAAATTTGAAATAGAGATAAAGCAAGGCAACAAAACTATTGAACTTTTTTACACAGCAGAAGGAACAGAAATAAAGTAATAAATAAAAAAGATATGAAATTTGAAAACCGTAAACAAAAAGTTACTCCATTGCCCCACTTCTTATTCAGACTTGGGCGCTATGTACTTTTTGCACTTGGGCTAATCTTTTTTTCGGTTCTTATCGGAACAATCGGTTATTCTTATTTTGGTAAAATATCTTGGCTCGATAGTTTTCATATGACCTGTATGATATTGACAGGCATGGGGCCGGTTGTAGAAATGACTACACCAACAGCAAAAATATTTTCCTCCATTTATGCCCTGTATAGCGGTGTGGCTTTTTTAAGTATTACCGCGGTTTTCTTTGCGCCCATTATTCATAGGCTGTTGCATATTTTACACGTTGAACAAGATGAGTCTGAAAACTAATGGAATGACAAACGAACAGACGGTTTAAAATTTAAAGACCTATAATTTTTATGGCTCAAAAAATTTCTGCGGGCATTTTACACGAAGTGCCGAATGATATGGAAATAGTTTTGACGGCCAATGAACAAATGATTGATCGCTGGAATAAACTTACACCCATTCAGCGCAACGAATGGATTTGCTGGGTTACGATTGTTAAAAAAGAAGAAACCAGAGTAGAACATGTTCGCCGAATGATAGAAGAATTATCAGAAGGAAAGCGGCAACCCTGCTGCTGGCCCGGCTGTCCGCACCGGAGGCCCAATGCAAAAAAATGGTTTAAATCGCTTGATAAATGAACACAACTCCCGAACACGATGAGCGAATAGCAAAGATGGTTTTTGCATCGGTTTATCCGCACTACCTAAAAAAAGTGGAAACGAAGGGAAGGACAAAAGAAGAATTAAAGCAGGTGATAGAATGGCTCACGGGTTTTGATGACCAACAACTACAAGCATTAATTAATGAGAAAGTAACTTTTGAAACTTTTTTCAAAAAAGCAAAACTGAATCCCAATGCGCAACTTATAACCGGCGTTATTTGTGGTTACAGAATCGAAGAAATTAAAAATTCCTTAACGCAACAAGCGAGGTATTTAGACAAATTGATTGATGAATTAGCCAAAGGGCGGAAGATGGAAAAGAATTTGCGAACGGAATAATTGGAGTGGCAAAAAGTTTTATCGCCCCACACCGCCAACATAGTTAAATATACTTGACTTGATAAGCAAAAGAATCATTATATATTATGGGTCTTTTGCTTATCTTGAACTTCATTAATCTGACGAAAAAAATCTATGGCTATCTTGTTTCCTTTATTTGACGTTTTTACTTCTTTAATATTTGGAAAATAGTTATAGGGGTTCGATCGTAGTTCAACTAGCCTGAGAGTTATCTGTAAAATAACGAGGCTTTAAATTTTCATTTCTTTTTTCTCAGTATTGAAAAATCAGTTTCTTCGGCAATAATAGTATTCGATAGTTTTCCCAAACTATCTATTTCCATTTCAACCACATCATTGGCTTGCAGCCACTGCTCTTTATATTCGGGATTGTGAAGTTTTCCGGTACCATTCAATTCCAAAAAACAACCCGTACCCACCGTTCCGCTGCCAATAACATCGCCGGGAACTAAATCTACTCCGTAGGAGGCCCGCTCAATTATTTCTGCAAAGGTCCAATCCATATCACCCAAATTTCCTTCACTCACTTGTATTCCATTAACCGTGCAAATCATATTAAGATTCCAATTTTTACCAACGTGGTTTTCTTTTGCAGGCACTACAAATTGTTCCAGCTCATCCATGGTTACCAACCAAGGGCCAATAGCCGTAGAGAAATCTTTTCCTTTTGCGGGTCCCAAATTCAACATCATTTCTTCCATCTGCAATCGTCTAGCGCTCATATCATTCATAATCATCAAGCCGCCAATATATTCATCGGCATTTTCGGCTTTAATATTTCTTCCTTGTTTACAAATTACAATCGATGCTTCTAATTCAAAATCAAGTTTTTCAAAATGATCGGGCATACATTTTATATCGCCGGGTCCTTGTATGCTATGATGATTGGTAAAATAAAAAATGGGAAATTGATCAAACTCCGGAATCATTTCTGCTTTTCTATTTCTTCTTGCTGCAGCTACATGTTGTCGAAAAGCATATCCATCACGACAAGAAGTAGGATGTGGAACTGGAGCCAACAGTTGAATTTCGGATAATGGAATTCCATTATTACTACTTCTGCTTCCTTCGCGCAGCATCAATTCACCGGCTTGTGCAATTGGAAAAACATCTTCCCAATAATTTAAAAATAAACCCATACTGCCGGGAAGATCGGGGTGCAACAATTCCATATCATACACCATATCGTTTATCAAAACACCCAATTGGTCGTGCCCATCTTTTAAATAAGAAAGAAGTTTCATGAAATTTTTTTATAGTTACCGCCAAAGTTAATCATTTCACTTTTTTAACATTATTGATTGCAGCGGGTTTATTATATTTATTGGGCAAAATGAGGAGTATGTATTTTGAAAAGATTCATAATAAGGGGCAGGCGCAGCTTTTCAGGAATCAGTTTTTGGAACTGCTTACCAAATCGCACCCTTTGGTTATTTGGGGGATGTATTTACCAATTATTTTATTTTTTCTTTATTATAGTCGTTCCAATTTTGGTTTTACATCAACGAGAGTTGGATTTACTTTTTTAGGCGGAATCTTTTTCTGGACTTTCTTTGAATACATCGCACATCGCTTTCTTTTTCATTTGGTGAGCGACAAGGAGCGAATCAAAAAATTTAGTTATATCCTTCACGGTAATCACCATCATTACCCCCGCGATCGAAATCGATTATTTATGCCGCCGGTTCCCAGTCTGATTTTATCTTCATCCATTTTTTTAATGATGTATTTTTTTATGGGAGAAAATGTGTTTATGTTTTTTCCAGGTTTTGCATTGGGGTACTTATTATATGGAACACTGCATTATGCAATTCATGCTTGGCACACACCTTTTAAATGGATGAAACCGCTGTGGCGCAATCATCATTTGCATCATTACAAAAATGACAATCACGGATTCGGTGTTAGCTCAACCTTGTGGGATCATGTTTTTGGCACTATGTTTGATTTGGAAAAGGAAGATAAAGAAAAAGTGGAAGAATTGATGTTCGAAAAAAAGTAATCACCAGTTTGTTTCGGCGTCGGCTGATTTATTTTTAGAAAATTGTTGTCGCGATTTTATTTTTTGCAATTGCCTTTCTATAATTGAATCAGCAATTAATTCGGCTGCATTTTCTCCACCTTTCTGATCCAGTAATTTCTTTATTTTAGATTCATCCACGTCAATCCGATACAAATAGAAAACTAATTTTTCAAAATCATGATTGATGAGATGATTAATATGAAAAACAAGTTTTTGGCGCAACTCTTCAAGAGAAATAGTGTCGGGCAAGCTAAGCTCAAGAGATTGATTTATATCTGAAACTAAAATATTGTGCACGTGTTTTTAATATTTCTCCATCACTCCAAGATTAAATAATGCAAAATCATATTTCACAGGGTCTTTACTGTCCAAAGTTCGCAGATATTTCGTTAGCTCCAACGCTGCCCGCCAATCTGTTTGTTTCCTCTCTAATATTTTTAACTTTCTTGCCACTCTAGCTACATGAACATCAATCGGGCAAATAAGTTGATAAGGAGAAATGTTTTTCCATAAACCAAAGTCGACACCTTTATCATCCTGTCGAACCATCCAGCGCAAAAACATATTCAATCTTTTGCAACTTGAATTTTTTTCAGGTGCTGCAATATGTTTTTTTGTTCTTGTCGGAGCTTTTTCAAAAGAGAAAAAATAATGATGAAACCCGTTTAGCATTTCTTCAATAGTATTTCCGTGTTTTATAAATGCAGTTTCAAGGCTTTTATGATTTCCATAATGTTGTTTGAAAAATTCAATGAAGTAAAGAAGATCTGTGGCGTTGAATGTTCTGTGTTTGAAGCCAGTCAGTTTTTTTAATTCTTTCGAGCTATGATGCAAACAAAAATTGTGCGGATCATTATCCATCAATCGCATCAACTCTTTCGATTTTTGAATAATAGTGGTTCGGTTACCCCAAGCAAAAATGGCAGCGAAAAAACCCGCAATTTCTATATCTTGTTTTTTAGAAAAAAGATGTGGGATACAAATAGGATCATTTTTAATAAAAGAAGTTTGATTATAGCCATCAACCTTTTTGTTTAAAAATAATTTTATATCTTTTTCATTCATGAGTGCATTAGCCAATAGCGTGCTTTAAATCTTTAATCAAGTCGTTGGCATCTTCAATTCCTACGCTCAGTCGAATCAACGAATCGGTCAATCCATTTTTTATTCTTTCTTCTCTGGGAATGCTGGCATGCGTCATGGTTGCCGGATGATTAATCAACGACTCTACTCCGCCCAAACTTTCGGCAAGTGCAAAAAAGTGTGTGTTTGAAAGAACTCTTTTTACCTCTTCGGCACTGTCATTTTTTAATTCAAAACTGATCATGCCGCCGTAGCCGCGCATTTGTTTTTTAGCAATTGTATGATTAGGGTGTTCTTCAAATCCGGGCCAGTAAACCTTTGCAACCTTTTCGTTGTTGCGCAACCAAGTGGCAATCTTTTCTCCATTTTCGCAATGGCGCTGCATTCGAAGGTGAAGAGTTTTTATTCCACGCAGTGTTAAAAAACAATCCATTGGTCCTGGTACTGCCCCGCAGCTTTTTTGAATGAGAAATAATTTTTCACGTAACTCGGCATCACTCAGCACCAAGCACCCTTGAATCACATCACTGTGTCCTGCTAAATATTTTGTGGAAGAATGCATCACAATATCTGCACCAAGGTCTAACGGGTTTTGTAAATAAGGAGATGCAAATGTATTATCGACTACTAATAACAAGTGATGCGCTTTTGCTATTGAAGACAACGCAGCAATATCGGTTATGTTCATCAACGGATTTGTGGGCGTTTCGGCCCAAATTAATTTTGTGTTGCTGTTGATAAAGGATCGAATATTGTTGGTGTCGCGCATATCGACGTAATGGAATTTTATCCCGAATTTTTCAAACACTTTGGTAAACAACCGATAGGTTCCGCCGTACATGTCGTTTCCGGCAATTACTTCGTCTCCTGATTTTAATAATTTTATAACTGAGTCCGTTGCGGCTACGCCACTGCTGAATGCCAATGCATATTTCCCATTTTCAATAATAGCCAATGCTTTTTCCAAGGCGGTGCGTGTTGGATTTTGGCTTCTTGCATATTCGTATCCCTTATTTACACCAGGCGATTCTTGTACAAATGTTGAGGTTTGAAAGATGGGAGTCATAATAGCCCCTGTAGAAGGATCGGGTTCTGCGCCTGCATGAACAAATTTGGTTCCGAAATTCATTTTAAAAGTTTAGAGGTTAAAATTAAGAAGAAATTTTCTTTTATGAAAAGTAGTGTACATAAACACTATTGCTAATTGTATGTTACTTCTCGTTAAAAAAATTATTTTTGCACCCTAGCCGCAGATGTCTCGCTCGTTGCGATCAGAAGGCGGAATAAAATTACTATATGAACAAGGGGCCTGTATCGCAATTTATTCAACACCACTACCGCCATTTTAATGCAGCGGCATTGATGGACGCTGCAAAGGGATATGAAAAACATTTAACTGAAGGCGGAAAAATGATGATTACACTTGCCGGCGCGATGAGTACGGCCGAGCTGGGTATTTCTTTAGCAGAAATGATTAGACAAGATAAAGTACAAATTATTAGTTGCACCGGAGCAAACCTGGAAGAAGATGTGATGAATCTAGTGGCGCATTCGCATTACAAACGAGTTCCCAATTATCGTGATTTGACTCCGCAAGATGAATGGGATTTATTAGAAAAACACTACAATCGTGTTACGGATACTTGCATTCCGGAAGAAGAAGCGTTTCGTCGTTTGCAAAAACATTTGGTAAAACAATGGAAAGCGGCTGAAGAAAAAGGAGAACGATTTTTCCCACATGAGTTTTTATATAAAACTATTTTAAGTGGCGAGTTGAAACAATATTATGAAATTGATCCCAAAGACAGTTGGGTGGTAGCGGCTGCTGAAAAAAATATTCCGATTGTTGTTCCGGGTTGGGAAGACAGCACAACAGGAAATATTTTTGCTAGCTATGTTGTTAAAAATGAAATAAAAGCCAGCACAGTAAAAAGCGGTATTGAATATATGGTGTGGCTTACCGAATGGTATCGCAATAATTCTTCGGGCAAAGGAGTTGGCTTTTTTCAAATTGGTGGTGGCATTGCCGGCGACTTTCCAATTTGTGTGGTGCCGATGATGTATCAAGATTTGGAATGGCACGATGTCCCGTTTTGGAGTTACTTCTGTCAAATAAGCGATTCAACCACTTCGTTTGGATCGTATTCGGGAGCAGTGCCCAACGAAAAAATAACTTGGGGAAAGCTGGATATTCATACACCAAAATATATTATTGAAAGTGATGCTACTATTGTAGCGCCACTCATCTTTGCTTGGTTATTGGATTGGTAATAAAAAAGCAACTACCGTTCGAAAGTTTATATGGTAGGACAGCAACAAACCACAAACGCATTTCAACAAAGGAATAATGAAAGTTAAAAAATTAGATTTCTTAATCTCGCTCTATATATTTTGTATTGTAGCCGCTGAATTAATGGGAGGAAAAACATTTCAATTAATTTCATTTTCCAACTTTCAATTAAATGCCAGTGTTTCGATTTTTTTAGTCCCTCTAATTTTTACAATTAACGATGTTGTTGCTGAAGTTTACGGAGCAGAAAGAATAAGAAGTGTCATCAGGGCCAGTTTAATTATCATTTTTATTTTATTGTTGTTTTCTATTCTTGCCATTTCACTGCCGCCGTCAACAAAATTTGCATCTAAAGAAAGTATGTATGATTCAATTTTTGGTACTTCCATCAGAATTTCAACAGCCTCTTTAATCGCATTTGCTTTAGCAGACTTTTTAGATGTATTTGTATTTGTGAAAATTAAAAAAGCACTGGGACAAAGTAAATTGTGGCTGAGAAACAATCTGTCAAATTTTATTGCACAGTTTATTGATACGACTGTTTTTGTTGTACTCGCATTTTATGCTATAAATGAATCTGTCGCTCAAAACATTTCATTTCTATTTAGTTTGATACTTCCGTATTGGTTGCTAAAATGTTCTTTGTCAGTCATTGAAACTCCTTTTGTTTATATAGGAGTAAAGTGGCTGAGGAAAGATTTATAATAATCAGCCCTCACGCCACCATTTTTGTTTGACGACCAATAGCAAAGTATAAATAATGAAACAATTCTTAAAGAGGCATATCGCGTTTCAGCATTTCATCACGGTTAGCAATTTCCCAAGCTGTATGAAAAACTAATTTCACTCGCTTCTCCATTACGTTGTAATTAATTTTATCGGGAGTGTCGGTGGGCTTATGATAATCGGCATGAACGCCATTGAAATAAAAAATAATCGGGACACCTTTTTCTGCAAAATTGTAATGATCGCTGCGATAATAAAATCGGTTGGGATCTTTAGGGTCGTTGTATTTTTTATCCAGCTTTAAATCGGAATAGGTATTATTTACCATGTCGGTAATAGGAGTAAGATCGGAACTTAGTTTATTGTCGCCAATAACATATACATAGTTCGCCGAATCTTTATCTTTCAAATATTCTTCTCCAATACGCCCCACCATGTCGATATTTAAATCAACGGTAGTTTTTTCAATTGGATAAATGGGGTGATTGCTGTAATATTCCGATCCCCAAAGTCCATGCTCCTCGCCGCTTACAGTCATAAATAAAATACTGCGTCGTGGGCCATGGCCTGCTGCTTTTGCTTTTGCAAATGATTCTGCAAGCTCTAAAATACTTACTGTTCCACTTCCATCATCATCTGCTCCGTAATAAATTGTTGTATCGTTTCTTTTTCCTACGTGATCATAATGTGCGGTAATAATCACATATTCATCTTTTTTATCTGTCCCTTCAATTACCCCCAACACATTTGAAACCTGTTCTGTTTTTGTTGCTTTGTTAAATCCTAAATCAATATTTGCAGAATAGGATTTTGAAGTAAGCAATTCTTTTTTCGCCTTAGTAAAAATTTCAACACCGTCTTCGCCCATAATTGCTGAAGCAACTTTTTCGGATATAGAATAATAGATTGGGCTAACGCTGATTTTATATTTATTAAGATTCCAAGAAGCGCCGTTATTGCGTCTCGATAAATTTTTTGATACAATCAAAATAGCAGCGGCTCCTTTGTTGGCTGCAGCATTTATTTTATTCATCGTCATCGCTGGATTTTGAAATCCTTGTTTTGTAGATTTATAATCGGTTGGAGCGCCTTCTAAAATAACAACAGCCTTGCCGCGTACGTCTAAATTTTTATAACTGTCCAAGGTGTCATCCACAATTCCATAGCCCGCAAATAATATTTCGGAAAAGGCTAACGTAGAAGTATAATTATTTCCCGCTTGAAAATCTTTATTTTGTTCAAAAGTTACACCGTTTACCGCAACAGCACTGACTGTTACTAAATCTTGATAAATAGGATAATATTGACGGTAACTATCGCCATTGCCCGGTTTTAAACCGATAGATTTAAAATGTTCCTCAATATATGTTGCTGCTTTTTCTAATCCGGGAGAAGGCGTATCTCTTCCTTCCATTTCCGCGCTAGCCACGGTATATAAATGTTTTTTTAAATCTGCAGCAGTTATGGCGCCAGCAAATTTTTCCTGAACAGAATTTTTCTTTTGTGCAGACGCTACAAAGGATAATCCAATAACGAATAGCAATATTATTTTTTTCATCTTACGTATGATTTTTTAAGAGGGTAAATTTACTTATTCAATTTGTTGTGGGAATTATAAAATGATGAATGGCAATTAACAGCCATCCGTAATTTTTTGAACACGACCTTGATGGCGGCCGCCCTCAAATTCAGTTGCCATAAAAACAGCTACCATTTTTTCAGCATCGCCTTCGCTTACAAAACGAGCCGGAATGCAAATAATATTAGCGTCGTTATGTTCTCTTGAAAGTTTAGCTAATTCTTCGCCCCAGCAAAGTGCTGCGCGAACTCCTTTATGTTTGTTAGCAGTAATAGAAACTCCGTTTGCGCTGCCGCAAAGCAAAATACCAAATGCTGCAGCTCCTGTTTCAACTGCCTTTGCAACGGGGTGTGCAAAATCGGGATAGTCAACCGAGTCTTTTGAATGGGTTCCAAAATCTTGGTATGGAAGATCCTTTGCTTCTAAAAAAGAAATCAACTCTTCTTTATGATCGTATCCTGCGTGGTCGCTGCCGATGGCTATGGGTTTGCTAATGTTAAACGGAGAAGACACGTGAATTTGTTTATATCAAGATTGTGTTTCCAAAGTCAAAGGTACAAAGCCCTTATGAAACAATTTTTTTTAAATGATAAACTAGCTCCATTCTTTGATCTCTTCCTTAGCTTTCTTTTTCTCAACATTTCGAGTTAGTAAAATGCTTATTTCATATAAAAGTAATAGAGGAAGGGTTACTACAATCTGACTAATTACTTCTGGCGGAGTAATAATGCCCGCTACAATTACAATAATTAAAACAGCGTACTTGCGATTGGTACGCAAAAATTTTGTACTTACAACTCCAATATGCGCTAAGAAATAAATAACTAACGGAAGTTGAAATGCTAGGCCGGTCCCCAGAATAAATGGCATAACGGTTCCTATATAACTTTCAATAGTCCAGATGTTTTGAATTTTATCAGACAAAGAAAAATTTGCCAAAAAATTCATACTAATAGGAACCAGAAAAAAATATCCAAATAAAATTCCGGTAAAAAATAAAAAAGAAACCCAAAAAATAACTCCTCTTGTTTTGTTCAATTCTTTTTTAGTTAATGCCGGGCGAATAAACAGCCAAAACTGCCAAAAAATATAAGGGAAAGCAATCACAAGTCCAGCTACAAATAACACGGTAAAGAACATTGAAATCTGGCCTGTAGTGTTCGTGTTTTGCATATTAATAGAAATGGTGCTTGTGCACATACTGTTACCCAAGCCCAACTGTTGGCCCCACTCACAAAGCTTTCTAAACGAAATAAAGTCTTTGTGCATTGGTCCCAGCAAGATCGAGTCAATAATAAATTCATTGTAAATGCCGGCAATCAGCATGCCAATTGCGATGGCAACAGCGGAGCGAAATAAATATTTTCGTAAGACATCTAAGTGATCCAGAAAAGACATTTCTGCCTTTTCGTCCATGGATTTATTCCCTAAAAAATTAAGTGCCATTTGGTTATATAAAAGAGGTCAAAGATAAGGGATGATGCGATTTTGATTATTGAGTGTCAAATACTAGTTAGCTCGAATTTGTAAAAAATTTCTTACCAATTCTTCTGCCTCAGATCCTGCTTTTTGTAAATCATCATTAATAATAGTAGTAGTAAAGTGTGGCTGAAAAATAATCTCATCTGCGGCTTTGTGAACACGTGTGGCTAGGCTTTCAGGCGTTTCTGTTCCTCTTGCTTCTAATCTTTTTTTAAGTTCGGCAATAGAGGGCGGTGCAATAAATATTGATAATGTTTCTTTCGGAAACTGTTGTTGAATGGCTAATGCACCTTTAACATCAATATCTAAAAGTGGCGTTTTGTTTTTCCCCCAAATTCGCTCCAACTCAGTTTTTAAAGTTCCGTAGTATTTTCCCTCGTACACCATTTCCCATTCCACAAATTCATTTTTCGTAATTTTTTCTTTGAACTCATCGGGAGAAATAAAATAATAGTCCATACCATCTGCTTCATTATTTCTTTTTTGCCTTGTGGCGCAAGAAATTGAAAAATCTAGTTGTTCAGAATTTTTTTTTAATAAATGCTTTACAATAGAAGTTTTTCCCGAGCCGGAAGCCGCTGTAATTATGATTATCTTTTTGAGGGGAGTTGGCATGTGCAAAGAAAAGAAGAAAAAATCGCAATCATTGTTCGGCGCTTACAATTTTATTTCAAACAAACAGGCCGGTATATTTTTATAATAGGTTGGAAGCTAGCTTGAATTTTTTTGTTCATAATTAAGGCGGCAAGATAAAAAACTGTTGGTATAAATAGCGGTTCTCGGCACATTTTACCCCCAAAAAAACTACCGATAAGTAGTACGTTTTTTATTAAATAATCTTTTTACCTTGATGGTCGAAATGAGGTAAATAGTAACCCATTTATACAAATGAAGTACAAGAAATTAACAACAAGTAAAAAGTCCAGTTGAAGAAAGAAAATAGCCAAGTGGTTAGTGCTACTACCCAGTTGAAAATCCTTGCGACGGACGGCAAAAGCGTTTTGCCGATATGCTAGATTACAATGGCATTATAGCTTTACGCAGCACGACAGTTCAATATATATTGGAGCAGGAGTTATGTGTTTAATCGCTTTTACAATGATTTACTATTTAAACAAACAATCAAAATAAAGTGGCAACAAAAATTACAGTTACTGCATTGGTAAATGCACACATTGAAAAGGTTTGGGACAATTGGACAAAACCGCAACACATAACAAAATGGAACTTTGCCGTGGACGACTGGCAATGTCCAAAAGCAGAGAATGACTTAAAAGTTGGAGGAAAATATTTTGCAAGAATGGAAACCAAAGACAACAGTTTCGGTTTTGACTTTGAAGCGATTTATGATGTGGTAAATGAGAAGAAAGAATTTATATACACAATGAGTGACGGTAGGAAAGCAACCACTATTTTTGAAAGTAATGGAAGCGAAACTAATGTTACCACAACTTTTGACGCTGAAACTGAAAACCCTGTTGAAATGCAACAAGAAGGTTGGCAAATGATATTGAACAACTTCAAAAAATACGCTGAAACTAACTGACGAAGAAAAACAACGAACCACTAACAGCGGCTTGGCGTTATGCGGGCATTCAACTAAAATGGAGTGCGGGTTTCCAAATAAGCATTTGTCTTGCCGACAAATACATCTCCGAAAGCCAAACTGCGCAAGCCCCAAAACCGTTACCAGCAAGCGTAAAGACCGACACGGCAACCATTAGTTAACTTTTGCTTCTTTTATTTTTTCTCGAATTTTTGTTTCAATTTCATTCGCCATTTCTGGGTTGTCCAGTAATAGTTGTTTTACAGCATCGCGGCCCTGCCCTAGTTTATCGCCATTGTAACTAAACCAACTTCCGTTTTTTTGAACCACTTCGAACTCTACACCCATATCCACAATTTCTCCCACTTTTGAAATCCCTTCTCCAAAAATGAGATCAAATTCTGTAGTACGAAAAGGGGGTGCTACTTTGTTTTTAACAACTTTTACTTTAGCGCGGTTTCCAATAGCCAGGTCTCCATCTTTAATTTGTGCAATACGACGAATGTCTAAACGTACCGATGCGTAAAATTTTAATGCATTGCCGCCCGTGGTTGTTTCGGGGTTGCCAAACATAACCCCAATTTTTTCTCTTAATTGGTTGATGAAAATGCAAATAGTATTTGTTTTTGAAATAGTAGCTGTTAATTTTCTCAATGCCTGACTCATTAGTCGTGCGTGCAATCCCATTTTACTGTCGCCCATTTCTCCCTCAAGTTCACTTTTTGGAACAAGAGCTGCTACAGAATCAATTACCAATACATCCAAAGCCCCTGATAAAATCAAACGATCGGCAATTTCCAACGCTTGTTCTCCATAATCTGGTTGTGATATTAAAAGATTGTCTACATCAACGCCTAGTTTTTTGGCATAAGAACTATCAAATGCATGTTCTGCATCAATAAAGGCACACATACCACCCTTTTTTTGCGCTTCGGCAATTACATGTATTGCAATTGTCGTTTTTCCGGAAGCCTCGGGTCCATAAATTTCTACAACACGACCCCTTGGAAGTCCGCCAATGCCCAACGCCACATCCAAGCCAATAGAACCGGTTGAAATAATAGCAGTCTCGGTAACCGGCTTTTCATTCATCATCATCACACTTCCTTTGCCGAAATCCTTATCAATTTTATCCATTGTCAACTTCAGTGCTTTCAGCTTTTCGTTGTTAGTTGTCATGTCAGTAGTTTTTTCTTTATCAGATTTTGCCATAGTTCAAAGTTAAGTTTTCCGCTTACGCGAGTAAATATTTGTTTCATAACAAAACTAATATATTTAGTAAAATAAAACTAATTTATTTTGAAAACTGATCAAAAACAAGTCAAATTGTTTGAGCCATATGTTGAATAGCGAGGACGCTCATCCAACTCATAGCAATTACAACTGCCCAGCCTAAAATTTGCAACCATAGTGGATGTTTATAATTCTTGTCTGTTGTTAATCGTGCCGAGGCAATTAGCATAACTGCCAAAGCCAAGGGTAGAATAATTCCGTTAATGGCTCCCGCAAACACTAAAAGTTTAACCGGGTTTCCTACAAAAATAAAAATAGCGGTAGAGGTTACTATAAAGAAGCTGATAAATATTTTTTCTTTTTTTTCAATAATCGGATGAAGGGTTTTCCAAAAAGAAACCGAAGTGTACGAGGCGCCCACTACCGATGTAATAGCTGCACACCAAATGACAATACCAAAAAATGTATATCCTAATTTTCCGGCGGCAGATTGAAATACAGAAGCAGCTGGGTTTCCGGAGGATAATGATACGCCACCCCAAACCACTCCTAACGCAGCAAGAAACAACAGATAGCGCATTAAAGAAGTAATCAATATTCCGCTTACGGCACTTTTTGTTACTTGAGAAAGAGAGCTTTTTCCTTTTATTCCTGCTTGTAATAATCTATGAGCGCCTGCAAAAGAAATATACCCACCCACTGTTCCACCAACGATAGTCACTATTTTCATCACATCAATTTTTTCCGGCCAAAAAGTTCTATATATCGCTTCACCTATTGGTGGGTTAGAATAAAAGACAACATAAACGGTCAACAAAATCATAATGATTCCCAACCATTTTGCAAAACTGTCAATTAATAACCCCGCTTCTTTGTACCAAAAAATTCCAAGAGCGATTAAACAACTAATGATTGCGCCATATTCTGGTTTTATTCCAAAAAGAACTTCAAAGCCCAATCCGCAACCGGCAATATTTCCAATATTGAATACCAAACCGCCAAAAGCAATTAGTGTAGCTAAGAAAAAACCTAAACCAGGAAACACTTTATTGGCAAGATCTTGAGCAAGAGATTCGCTTACGGCAACTATTCGCCAAATATTTAGCTGTACCCCAATATCCAATAAAATAGAAATAAGAATGACAAATCCAAAACTGGTTAATAATTGCTCGGTAAACAAAGAAGTTTGTGTAAGAAACCCTGGCCCAATAGCAGAAGTTGCCATTAAAAAAGCGGCGCCTATAAGTGCAGAATTTTTATTGAGCTTTAATGCCAATGTTTTTTTTATTTATACAATGATAAATGGCAGTAACCAAATCAAAAGCATGAGGCCCATCGCCATGAACACAAATTGTTTCAGCAATAATAGGAATTATTTTTCCTGTTGTGGTTGTTACATTTCCCTTTTCAACCATTTGCAAAACCTGATTGGTAACAGCTTCAGGATTGTTAATCAAAGAATTTGGTTGAGAACGAGGCGTAAGACTACCGTCGTTTTGATACGTTCTATCTGCAAAAACTTCATGGATGGTTTTTAGTCCTATTTTTTGGGCTTCACTAATTGAGCAACTACCGCTTAATCCCATTAATGATAATTGAGGATTAAAATCCTTTACCGCGCAAGCAATTGCTTTTGCAATTTTTTCATCTCTCGCCGACATATTATATAAAGCGCCGTGTGGTTTTACATGAGATAAACTTGCGTTCAATGATTTTGCAACTTTTTCAAGAATAGTGCATTGTTGAAAAACGAGTTGATATATTTCTAATTCAGACAATTTCATTTCTGTTCTTCCAAAATTCTGTTTGTCAAGAAAAGAACAATGCACACCAATAGCAACCCCATGCTGCAGGCTATTTTCAATAGTTTGTTGCATAGTGGCCTCGTCGCCGGCGTGGTAGCCGCAAGCAATATTTGCCGAAGAAATAAACGGCATAAGCAGTTCTTCTCCAATTATTCCTTCGCCCATGTCGCAATTAATATCAATTGTTTTCAAGCATAAAATTTTCAAGTTTCAAAGTACAAGAAATTTGGAGTTGTTTCAAATGTTGTTGTTGTTTTAAAAATAAATTTTCAGCAACACTGTGATCAGTCAATGAAAAAAACAAATGATCTGGGGACTTCATTTGAGTAAGTGCTGACAAATGTGCCGAAATAATATTTCCAATTCTAGGATAGCCGCCAGTTGTTTGATGATCGGCCATCAAGATAATTAATTGTCCATCGGGAAGCAATTGAATAGTGCCAAAACAAACAGCAGACGAAATTAATTCTGATTGAGTGTGTGAATGAAGTGCAGGACCTTTGAGCTGAAACCCCATCCGGTTTGAATTGGTGCCAATAGAAAATTTACCGGTAAGAAATTTCTGCTGCTCCTCTTTCGATAACCAATCCCATTCGTTACCCGGTAAAACTAAAAGCTCATTTTTAAAATCTGCATCCCAGTTTTCATTTACTTTCCACGGAGCGATTTTATAATCACCCGAAATATTTTTAAAAGAGGGTTCTGTTTTAAATTCAAGCGTATCATTTTTTAATAATTTTCTGCCGTTATAGCCACCCACTTGTGCCAACAGATTTGTTGAACAACTATTTTTCCAAGTATCTATTTTAAATCCACCCTTTACGGCTAAATAAACTATTGAATTATTTTGCACACTATTAAATTGCAGAACAGTACTCTTATTTACAATCAACGGAGTATTTATTGGGATGGGTTCTTTATTAATGGTTGCACTAAAGTTGGCACCGGAAATTGCAATCATCGTAGCCGTTTCAAATAAAATTGTTGCGGCAGGAAAATGCATCTCAAGCACAGCTTCATCCAATGAATTTCCAACTATTGCATTTGAAATACTTGCTGCATACTTGTCCATTGCCCCTGTTGGATTTATTCCAAGGTGTTGGTATCCCATTCTTCCCAAATCTTGAATGGTGTCAAGAATTCCTGCTTTCAATATTGTCAAACTCATCTTTATTAATTGAATAAAAGCGAACACTATCTCCCGGATTTAATAATGTGTTGCCCTCTTTTTTGTTAAATAGCTTCAAAGGTGTTCTTCCAATAATTTGCCAACCACCCGGTGATGATAATGGATAAATACCCGTTTGTTTTCCTGCAATACCAACGCTTCCTTCAGATACGTTCTGGGGTTTTTGTTTTCTTGGGGCTTCAATTTTATTATTTACAGTACCCATATAAGCAAAGCCAGGTAAAAAGCCCAACATAAAAACTCGGTAAGTTGTATCGCAATGTAATTGTATGATTTCTTCGCAAGAAATTTTTATATGCTCAGACATCCATTCCAAATCGGGAGCATATTTTTTATCATAGCAAACAGGAATGGAAACAGTGCTCACTTTTTTATTTAGTAGCACTTGCTTTTGTTGTAGTTGTTCATTGACTTTGTTTTTTATCCAGTGAAAAACTGTTGACTCGTTTTTTATTATTTTATTAATTATACTAATGTCATAATAAATGGTAAGACTACTATAAGCAGGAACGGATTCAATTAATCCCTCAAAGGGATTTTGTTGTAACGAATTAAAAATAGAAATTACCGTATCATTTAAACATTCATTAATGGTATTACCAAAATCAATCGTAAGAGCGGAGTCGCCCAATGGGAATATTTTATAGTCGGGTATTGATGTCATTTTATAATCGGTTAAATTATAAAATTATTACCGATTGGGCCATACAATTTAAAATTACCTTTACTGTTTATGTCGCAATTCAACTGGAACGATAGTATCACAATAATTTCAAAACTTAGTTTTCGAAGATTGTGGAATGCCATTAAGGTTTTAAGCAGTTACTATGTAAGTAAATGGATAAAAAAACCCATTCAATGGGGTTATCCCATTTCTATTTCTTTCGAACCAACAACATCTTGCAATCTCCGTTGCCCCGAATGCCCCAGTGGATTACGATCTTTTACTCGGCCAACAGGAATGTTGCAGCAATCATTTTTTAAAGAAACGATTGATCAACTGTATCAAGAATTGCTATACTTGGTTTTTTACTTTCAAGGAGAGCCCTATTTAAATCCTGACTTTTTATTAATGGTTCAATATGCGTCTAAAAAAAATATTTACACAGCTACTTCTACAAATGCGCATTATTTAACCGATGAAAATTCCAGAAAAACTATCGAAAGCGGCTTAGATCGATTAATTATTTCCATAGATGGCACCACACAAGAAGTGTATGAACAATATCGAGTTGGCGGTCAGTTGCAAAAAGTAATCGAAGGAGCCAAAAACATTGTGGCGTGGAAAAAAAAATTAAAAAGCAAAACTCCTTTTATCATTTTTCAATTCTTAGTAGTAAAGCCCAACGAACATCAGATTAATGAAATTAAAATACTTGGAGATGAAATAGGCGTTGATGCGGTGTGGTATAAAACGGCGCAAGTGTATGATTTTGAAAACGACCCCAACCAATTAATTCCCACTAATGATAAATATAGCAGATACCAGAAAACGAGTAATGGCACAGCATTTAAAGGGAAACTAACCAATCACTGTTGGCGGCTTTGGCATGATCCTGTCATTACTTGGGATGGATTTGTTTCTCCTTGTTGTTTTGATAAAGATGCGCAACACAAGTTGGGCAATTTGCAGCAGAAGTCGTTCAAAGAAATTTGGGACAACGGCGACTACACAAAATTTAGAACTTCAATTTTAACTGGAAGAAAAAATATCGACATCTGTTCCAATTGCAGCGAAGGAACAAAAGTGTGGGGTTGATTACCAGTTCCAAAAAGCAGCAAACATATTTCGATAAAAAAACATAAAACCCTCCGTAAATTTTTTAATGGAATCGAAAATGAATTTCATGGTTATGATTTGTATACAAAGTTGATACTTTTTTACATTCCAAAAAACAGTTGATGAGTAATGTGAATAAATTTTGAGTATTATTTAATTATAACTTCGCCTTCTTTTTTATTATGAATTCTATGAAAACAAAACCAACCCATTTTTTTTTAGCAATTGCATTGTTGCTTTCTTTTACAGCAGCTACGCAGCCAACCCATGAATTTCGTGGTGTTTGGATTGCTTCAGTAGATAATATTGATTGGCCATTGAGGGGAATGAAAAACTCCGACGATCAAAAAAAAGAATTTATCCGCCAATTGGAAATGCACAAACAAAATGGGATGAATGCTGTTGTCGTTCAAATTCGCCCAGCGGCCGATGCCTTTTATCCTTCTAAGCTGGAACCGTGGAGTGAATGGCTTACGGGTGTTCAGGGTCAGCCACCTTTTCCCTATTACGATCCACTGCAATTTATGATTGAAGAAACGCATAAAAGAAATATGGAATTTCATGCGTGGTTAAATCCTTACCGTGCAGAATTTAAAATTGGAGTTTCCTCTATTGCTGCTACGCATCTTACTAAAACACATCCCAAATGGTTTTTAACCTATGGCGATAAAAAATATTTTGATCCTGCAAATATCGAAGTACAGAATTTTGTATTAGAAGTAGTTCGCGATATTGTTCACAGATATGAGGTGGATGCAATTCACATGGACGATTATTTTTATCCATATCGCATTGCGGGGAAAGAATTTCCCGATGAAATTTCCTATAAAAATTCAGGGACGAAACTTTTAAAAGATGATTGGCGCAGAAGTAATGTGGATTCCATCATTAAAAAATTAAATGCTGTTATTAAAAATGAAAAGCCTTGGGTTCAGTTCGGTATATCTCCATTTAGTGTTTGGAGAAATAATGACAAGGATGCTCGGGGAAGCGACAGTAAGGCTGGACAAACAAACTACGATGACCTTTTCGCAGATATTTTATTATGGTTACAAGAAAAATGGATTGATTATGTAGCGCCACAACTTTATCTTGAAATAGGCCATGATAAAATTGATTATGCAAAACTGTTGGCATGGTGGGATAAAAATTCTTTTGGGAGGCATCTTTATATTGGCCAGGCCCCCTATCGCGCAGGATCCAATACGGCTTGGACAAATCCTTGCGAACTCCCCAATCAAATAAAGTTAAATCGACAATATGAAAATGTAAAAGGGAGTATTTATTTCAGCAGCAAATCATTTAATAATAATCCCAATGGGTGGAACGATAGTTTAAAAAATAATTATTATCGATTACCGGCCTTAGTGCCACCTATGAAATGGTTACCTCAAAAACCACAATAGTCCATTGGTGCGTACTATTTTTTGTTTGTAATTTTACAACCTAATTGTTCCGTTATTTTTTCAGTTGCAAGTAAGTTAAGCGTATGGCCATAAGTCAAAGGTTACAGCAAAGGATGATGCAAAAATTATCCCCACAGCAGATTCAACTGATGAAACTGTTGCAGGTACCAACTGCTACCCTTGAAGAAAGACTAAGAGAAGAAATGGAAGAAAACCCTGCATTAGAATTGGGTGAAGAAAAACTAACCTCCTCCGACGACTTGAAAAATGAATTTGATGATAATGGCGATGATTTGCAGGAATCAGATAATCAACTTGAAGGGTATGAAAATATTAATGTGAGTGATTATGTGCAAGAGGGAGATGACGATGTAGCAGATTATAAGTTGCGCGATAATAACTATGCTAATCAAGAAGAAAATAAGGTACAACCCATAAAAACGGAAACAAGTTTTTATGAAATCTTACAGGATCAAATAAGTGGATTGAAACTAGAAGAGGCTGATCAAAAAATTGCTGAACAAATAATTGGCAGCATAGATGAAGACGGTTATTTACGGCGAGCAACAACTTCCATTGCTGATGATTTAGCGTTTCGTCAAAATGTATTTGTATCGACGGCCGATATTGAAGCGGTTATAAAAAAAATTCAACAGTTTGATCCTCCCGGAATTGGCGCAAGGAATTTACAAGAATGTTTATTGTTGCAGCTCTATCGTCAGCAAGATGAAGTTGGATTGTCAGAAGAAAATAGAAAAAATATTCAAATAGCTATTGAAGCATTAGAAGAATATTTTGAGGCGTTTACAAAAAAGCATTACGATAAAATTCAAAAAGGGTTACAACTTACCGACGAGGCTTTGAAAGAATTAATTAAACAAATTATTCGGCTCAATCCAAAACCCGGAGGCAATTTAGGCAGTATCAATAAAGGCGATAATTATGTCATTCCCGATTTTTTTATTTTTAATAATAACGGAACACTTGAGTTAACATTGAATTCGAAAAATGCTCCCGATTTACGAATCAGCGAAGGGTATCGCGATATGTTGACGGAATATGATCGTGGTAGTAAAAAAGATAAACGACAAAAAGAAGCCGTTCTTTTTATTAAACAAAAAATAGACTCTGCTAAATGGTTTATTGATGCTATCAAACAACGTCAGCATACCTTGTTGAGTACTATGCAAGCCATACTGAATTATCAGTATCAGTTTTTTCTTACTGATGACGAGACTACGATGCGCCCAATGATATTAAAAAACATTGCCGATAAAATTGGACTCGATATTTCAACAGTGAGCAGAGTTGCCAATAGTAAATATGTGCAAACAGAATTTGGTATTTATCGTTTAAAATTTTTCTTTAGTGAATCCATTAGTACCGAAAGTGGTGAAGAAGTATCGACTCGAGAAGTTAAAAAAATATTAAGCGACTTAATTGAAAGTGAAAATAAAAATAATCCGCATAGCGATGACGCGTTAAAGGAACTGCTGCAACAAAAAGGGTATAATATTGCACGAAGAACGGTGGCAAAATATCGCGAGCAACTTAATATTTCGGTAGCTCGATTAAGAAAAGAATTATAAAATGGATAATAACAAACAAACTGCTGAAGTCATCGATTTAGAAACTCATTCGGAGCCACAGCATTTTCTGATTAAACTTTTTGCTACCACTTTTTCGTATGTTTTTCATCCGTTATTTATTCCAATTTATGTAACACTGTTTCTTGTTTATCAACACCCCTATTTATTTTCTGCTGAAACCGACATAGAAAAACTGCGCCTTTTTTTGCAGATGTTTGTAAACTGCACATTTCTGCCGTTGGTTAGCGTTTTGCTTTTAAGAGGGTTGAATTTTATTGACTCCATTTTTCTTCAATCGCAAAAAGAAAGAATCATCCCATACATTATTTCGATGATTTTTTATTTCTGGAACTGGTATGCTTTCAAAAATAATATTGTAGCCGAAGAGCTTGTTAGTTTTAGTCTTGCTCTTTTTATTGCTTCCATCATTGGATTTATGGCAAACATTGTTTTGAAAATTAGTTTGCACGCTATTGCTGTTTCTGTAATGAGCTGCTTTATTGCTTGGCTTACTTTTAGAGAAATCGATTTGTTTATTCTTTATATGCTGATTAGCTTTTTGATTACAGGTGCGGTTTGCACGGCAAGACAAATTGTTTCAAATCACAGCAAACAAGAAATTTATTTGGGAATTGTAGTGGGAGTAATTTCTCAATTGCTGGCTATATATTTTGCAGTGTAGAAAAAGGGCAACTAAATTTTCTTCAAAGTTGAAGGCTGAATTAAATCCCAGAGATTGCCGTACAAATCAGAAAATACCGCCACCTTTCCGTAAGCTTCAAGCCTTGGCTCGTTTACAAAAGCAACACCTCTTTCTTGATAGAGTATAAAATCTCTTTCCATATCATCTGTGAAAAGAAACAGAAAAACTCGGCCACCAGTTTGATTGCCAATTGCCCTTTCTTGTTCAGGGGTTGAAGCTTTGGCTAATAATAACATACATCCATTTTCGGTTGATTTTGGTTTAACCAAAACCCATCTTTTTTCAGGAGAAAGTAATGTGTCTTCTACTAAATCGAAGCCTAAAATTTTGGTATAAAAATTTATTGCCTCATCGTAATCTCGAACTACAATACTGATTTGTGCTAATCGTTGATTCATTTTTTTATGCTATTTCTTTCTAATAATATAGGATTGAATTTTAGAACGAATTTCAAAACCAATCCGTTTACAAACATTATTGCGCATCAATAATGGAGATGGCTGTTTTTTCGAGCTTGGATAAAAGCGGAGGCAATACAAAGGGAGCCACTTGAAAATAAAATAACGTTATGAGTTCTCTTTTTTTGTCAACCATATAAGCTGTGTTAAAAGCGCCGCCCCAAAAAAAACTTCCTGCTGACGCATTATTCAACCCACTGCCTTTTGGAGTCGTTAAGCCAACACCCAAGCCAAAATTGTTTAATGATTTTTTACCCGAAAAAATAAATGTTTTATCACCCAATTGATTCGTAAGAAATTCGTTTAACAAATCGGAAGAAATTAAACGCTTATTGTTTCCATAAACGCCTCCATTTAATAAGCATTGTAAAAAGTTTGCATAATCGTGCGTAGTAGAAACCAAGCCGCCGATGGCGGAAAAATAATTTCTTTTTTCTTGCAATGGATAATTGATGGAATATTTAGCACCATCTATTTCCTGCAAACTATCCCGAATAAATTTTGCATACACCTTCACCAGACGATCCTGTTTTTCTTTAGGAAGATAAAAATAAGTGTCGTTCATTTTTAAGGGTGCGAAAATCATTTCGGTGAGATAGCTGTCCAGCGTTTTTTGAGAAACAATTTCAATCAATCTCCCAATGACATTGGTACTTAATCCGTAACTAAACCGTTCGCCGGGTTGGTGTACCAAGGGCATTTTTGCCAGTTGTTGCATTTCTTCTGCCAAAGATTCAAATCCGGTGTTAAATGGTTTGTTTAATTGATACGCCGAAAACAAAGAAGCAAATTGAGGAAACTCGTCAACGGAGGAAATGCCGGATTGGTGCGATAATAAATCTCGTGGTGTAATAGATCTTTTTCGATTTTCTAAAACAATAGAATCATTTTTTAATACAGCCACTTGTTGATTAGCAAAGGCGGGTATATATTTTTCAATCGGATCATCGAGTCCAATTTTATGTTGTTGCACTAATTGTAGAAAAGCAACCGATACGATTGCTTTTGTTTGCGAAGCAATTCTAAAAATGCTCGAGGTTGTCATGGGTTTTTGCTGAGCAATGTCGGCAAAGCCCAGTGCGGTGTTGTGCACAATTTTCCCTTGGTGGATTATTAAACACACGCCGCCGGCAATATTTTTTTTAGAAATTTCGGAGTTTACGATACTGTCAATGGGGGCAAACGACTGAGCCGTTATGCCTTGAAGCAATAGAATAACTGATAAGAATAAGCAACTTATTTTTTTATGCATCATATAGGAATTGGGGAGAAAAAATAACAAAGCTCTACAAAACTATTTTTTCTTGATAATGTAGAAATTAATCTTAGCACGAATCTCAAATCCTAGTTTTTTATACACAGCAATGGCAGCATCATTTTCCATTCGAACATGTAAAAAGGGGATTTTGTTTTTTTCAATAACGGATGCCGAAAGATAATGGGTGATTTTTGCTCCATAACCCTTTCCTTGAAAATCAGGATGCGTACAAATCGCACTCACTTCAATATAATCATCCACATGCAATCGTTCACCGCCCATGGCAACGAGTTTGTTGTTTTCAAAAATGCCGTGGTAATTACCAAACTCAATGGTTCGACTTCGAAAAGGTCCCGGCTTGGTAAGTTCGGTAAGGGCAATCATTTCGTCGATATGCGCCGCGTGTAAAGGAACAATTTCTGTGTCCGTTTTGCTAAACGGGGCGGGGCCCAGTTTGGGGCAAACGAATTGATATAGTGTAGTGGAATACGTCATTTTTAGTTCATCAATAAAATCCACCTCATCGGCAATCAACAAAAACCAACTACGATTAATGGGAACGCGATCGATTAAATTTTTCTGACTTTCTTTATCCCAATTAGCAAGTCCAATAAATGGCGCTACTTCTTCATCGAAATAGGCGCAGTTGGTAAACCCAATATTTTTACTAAGATCGGTGCCGGAAAGTGCCTTCCAAATTGGATTGTCAAGAACGGAATTCATTTTGTAAAAAAGATTTGCCTTAATGTTTTGGTGCTCCGCGAAGATAATTCATGATTTAATTTGAAAAAAACTGAAGCACTCTGGCAGACAGATGCGATTAATATTTCCATTACAGCGTTAAAGAAGAAGAATTTTGCTCAGGTTTCAAAATAAAAATGATTGTGGTTGCTGCAGCCGGGATTGAACGAGGCTTTGCAAAAGGGGCAGCGATAGTTACTTTGTAAATACTGTGTAATGGTCATTTCATTATAACATTCTCCACAAAGTATTGCCTTTGTATCAAATTCATTTTTTGACCAAACCTGTGGAGGATGACTTGCTTCTTTTCCGTGACAATAAATACAAGGATAATATTCGTTACAGCATTTCATACGGATTGCAATAATATCAAGAGGTGAATGATAATGAATGCACCGGGTATGTTCATCAATTATATATCCTTTTACGGGTACGTTTAATTTATGGCTCAACTTAAAACGATTTAAATTTTAAAGTTACAATGTAAGAGACTTACTGTAATTTATTAAAAGAGATTAGTCCGAATGAATCAAGTCAAAAAAACACACCTCAGTAGCTTTCTGTCCAGTGTTTTTTACTTTGCGTTACAATTTTATAATTTGAAAAATCAATACATCATCCTAATTGTTTAATGGCTTCAAAGAAAGCTTCTAATTTCTTTTCATCTAATTGACCATTTGTTCTTACGCTACTACACAAATCAATTCCAAATGGTTGAACATAATTAAGCGCTTGCATAACATTGTCTTTATTGATGCCCCCTGCTAAAAAAATTGGAATTCCAATATTCTCTCTAATTTTCTTACTTAAATCCCAATTATGCGTTCTACCTGTTCCTCCTAACTCTTTAGTTGTCAAATTTGGATTGCCGCTATCCAATAAAATTGCATCTACAAATTCAGCTATTTCCACTGCTTCTCTTATTGAGTTCTCATCTAAAACGTGAATTACTTGAACTATTTTAATACTTGGAAGCGCCTCCCTTATTTCTTGATATTGTCTATCATTTAATGCATCTACAATTTGAATTGTGGAAGTATTTACTTTTTTGTAATGTTCAATAATTGATTGTGAATTTGTTTCGCTTGTCAATAAAAAGGTTGCAATGGTAGGGGGAACCTTTTTAGCGATTTTATGTATTAGCTCGTCAGCAATTACCCCGGGACCACTCGGCATCTTACCCACTAAACCTATAGCTGATGCACCATATTGAACAGCCATATTAGCTTCTTCAATACTGCTAATGCAACAAATCTTAACTCTTACTTTGGGCATAACAATTTAGAAATTTAAATGTAAAGATTAAATAAGGAATTGGAAGATTAAAACAATAAATGAAACCAATCTAACTCACTGATATGCAAAGAAAAAGCCATCATTGCTGATGGCTTGTCTAGTGTGGCTCCCCCTTCAGGACTTGAACCTGAGACCCTCTGATTAACAGTCAGATGCTCTAACCAACTGAGCTAAGGAGGAATTTTGGACGGCAAAAATAAGGATTTTTAGTTGTTAGTAAGCCCTAAAGCAAACTAATTAAAACCAAGGAAACCAGGTTTTGCTCTTTTCAATACCAATAAATATTCCATCTTTTTTTATGGCAACTGGCCAATGTTGTAAATAATAGCCCTCTCCACTCAAGTTCCGCCCATTATGAGCACAAAACTTAAAGCGATGAATGGGGCAAACTATATTCCCCAAAGAATCAAAATTGCCGTTTGCCAAAATTCCACCGGCATGAGGGCAACTATAGCCAAAGGCAAACATTTCGTTATTAAAGATTCCGATGCAAATTTTTTTCCCGTTCAACTCCGTTACTGCAATATTATTTTCTGCAAATACAAGTTCCTCTTTTGTATTAGCTACTTTTTCCCATATTAATTCTTTTGTCGCCATCAGTAAAAAAAATCGGATTTATACGGGTATCTAATTTTATAAGATTCTCGAACCTTGGTTAAAATTGTATTTCGTAAAAGTTCAATATTTCTTTTTTCTGTGGCTGAAATAAAAACAGCACAGTGGTCCGTTTCTTGTTCCCATCGCTGATGCAAATCTGCCAACAATTCTTTTTTCACCGATTCTTCTAGCCATTCATCAAAGGTGTTTGTTTCGTACAAATCCATTTTATTGAAAAGAGTAATAATAGGCTTTTCAAATGCACTGATTTCTTGCAATGTTTTATTGACTACACCCATTTGTTCTTCGTAAGAGGAATGAGAAATATCCACCACATGTAATAAAATATCGGCTTCGCGAACTTCATCCAATGTGCTTTTAAAACTTTCTACCAAATGATGCGGCAACTTTCGAATAAATCCAACCGTATCGCTCAATAAAAAAGGAGTTCTATCATAAACTATCTTTCGCGTTGTAGTGTCGAGGGTTGCAAATAATTTATTTTCAACAAACACATCTGACTTACTCAACAAAGTCATTAAAGTAGATTTGCCCACATTGGTATAACCCACTAAAGCCACGCGAATAAACTCTCCACGGTCTTTTCGTTGTGTAAATGCTTGCTTATCTATTTCGAATAATTTCTTACGTAGCAAAGAAATTTTATCTCTAACAATTCTTCGGTCGGTTTCAATTTCGGTTTCACCGGGTCCTCGGGTTCCAATACCGCCCCCCAATCTTTCCAAGTGTTTCCACATACCGCGCAATCTTGGTAAAATATATTGGTATTGGGCCAATTCTACCTGCGCTTTTGCTTGTGCTGTTTTTGCTCTGCTGGCAAATATGTCGAGAATTAAATCGCTTCGATCAATTGTTTTTACAAGCGTTGCTTTTTCAATATTATTGATTTGTGCCCCACTCAACTCATCATCGAAAATGAGAATCGTAATATTTTTTTCTTGACAGTAATTTTTTATTTCTTCCAACTTTCCTTTTCCAACAAAAGTTTTACTATCGGGATGCGCAAATCTTTGTGTAAATACTTTAACGGGGACAGCACCCGCTGTCTCTGCCAGAAATGCTAGCTCTGCTAAATATTCTACAACTTGCTGCTCAGTTTGATTTTTTTGAATCAACCCAACTAATACCGCTCGTTCTTCTTTTTGAATACTGTTTTTTTTATCCAGCATATTGTGTAAAAAAAATAATTTCCACTAATGAAAGTAAGATAAATATAAAAAGCAATCTATCGATCAGATTGCTTTCGTAAATTATTTTGTTAGAAAAAAGTGGCATTAAAGTCCACTGATGGTAAGCCCCAAGCTGTAAGGGTTTGCCTTTGGGCCCAATCCTTCTTTTATTAAAGTACCCAATTGGTAATTGGCATAAAACGAAATGTTTCCATATCCAACTCTAAAAGTTCCAACAATACGGTTGCTATTGAAAAACGATTTCCCTTTTTGTTTTTGAATAAAACTTTCGTCATAACCCGCTACTAGTGTATTCGTTTTATCTACCCAGCCTTTACCTTTTGTTTGAGCACTTGCCAATAACCCCACTTTTACACCGAGAGCAGCCTTAAAGCTACGGTTGCTATTTTCAGGATTCAAACAAAAACGAAGCTCAACAGGTAATTCCAAATAAGCAACGGCTAATTTGTATTTACTAAAATGATTCGTGTCTGCCACATTTTGAATGCGTAAAGGACTGCGCTTATCAGTAATAGTAATATTCTTGTTTTTAAAAAAGAAATGATCGGTACCAATTCCTGCACCAAATCCTACACTGAAACGAGGATCTGTTTTAAATGGCTTATCCAGCATTACATAAAAGTTAAAACTGCGCGAAGTTCCAGAAGGAGCAACACTATCGGGAGTTTGTCCCCAATTAGCAATACCGTACTGGATCATAAAATGATCGTTGGCTCTGCCCGTAAGCTTTACCTTGCTCCAGTCTTTTTTTGCTTTTGGAGTTTCTTGCGCTGTTGAAATAATTACAAGTAAAAAGGCGGGAATAAAAAGAAGTAGTTTTTTCATAATTGTCTTCAAAAATATCTTCAACCGGGTTAATAAAAGGTTAAAGAAAGTGTGTTTTAATAATAAATGCAAATTAATGTATGTATTGTGGACCCTGTTGGGATCGAACCAACGACCCCCTGATTATGAGTCAGGTGCTCTAACCATCTGAGCTAAGGGTCCCAATCAATAAATCAAGAACTTATCGAAAGCCAAGCTTTTCGCTTGGGGCGGCAAAAATAGATAATAAATGATAATCTTTTTTAACGTTTCTAAATCTAATAAATAAACGTATTTAAATTAGAAGTTCCGGCTCAGCCATTATTACTTAAAGGGGTTGCTCCATTTTTTATCGGTGTACACATTGGTTCCGGTTAACGTTTTAATAAAGGCCATTAAGCTATTTATTTCTTGAGCATTAAAATTTAGTTGTTGTCCAAAACCATTTGGCGTAAGCCTAGGATCAAGATTGTTGTTCCCCACAGCAATAGTAATGGTGCCGTAGTGTCCAATTGCATTTTGAAGTGTAGCTAAATTTCCTGTATGCATTAACGGCCCATTTTCAATACCGGTTCTATTCATAACATCGCGCAAGCTAGGAGCTCTTGTAGCTGTTATGTCAATTCCTGCGCCAGCAATTCTTCCGATAATTCCGTTGTTTTTTGAATTGGGGTCAATATCAAATTCCGGTGCATTATGGCAACCGTTACAACCTGCACCGCCACCAACTCTAACTCCGGTAGCATTAAAAACAGGCGGCGTTATAAAAATTTGTTTTCCTGTATTCTCTTGTTGTGTAAAATTGGGGAATGGAGGTCCGTCGTTGGGAACCTGTATCCTTCCTGCGTCATACTTTGAATCGAATGAATGGATACTTCTAACAAACTGTGCTAAACATTCCTGCATGCGCGCTTCGGTAACATTCATGTCGCCATAAACAAATTTGAAAAGTTCATTGTAGTATGTAACTCCTTGAAGTTTTGATAACAAATTTGACAAGGCAGGCCTTCCGTTCTGGCCACTAAATCCCATTTCTGCATGATCTTGAATTGGTTTTGTAGTTTGTTGTTCTAGCGTTGCAGCCCTTTCATCCCAAAAGAATTTTCTTTCAGTTGCAAAACGAGAATTAATAAGTCGCATTGAATGTCTTGCTGTTACACCTCCCGAAACTCCTTTGCTAGCAATAGCTGTATCGCTAAAGGCAAATTCCTGTTTGTGGCAACTACCACACGAAATGGAATTATCAATGCTTAAATTTTTATCATAAAACAAAACCCTTCCTAAAGTTGCTTTCGAATTAGTTATAACATTTCCGCCTGTGTTATCTTTTGTTATGTAAGCTGGCCTTGTTTGATTGGCATAATTTAAAAGATTGTTGAGGTCAATATTATCGCCAAACGCAGCCCGAACGGCCGGATAAGAATTGGTGGAATTGGTTGCTGTTTTTGTACAGCGCACAACTATTAATTGCAGTGTTACCAAGACGACGAAGGTTGTTAGTATTTTCGCCATAGTCGTATAAAGATAGTTTGTAATTTTTAAGAAGACCAAACCATCTGCCACTAGTTTAACTGAGGTTGATTATTTTTTCCTAAATAGCTTAACGAGGAAATAGACTAGCAACCCCGCTGCCACCGCAATAGCAACATCCCGTAATTCACTGTTTTTTGCACTTGACAGAAGCCATCCAGTTATAACAATTCCCAGAAAAGCAAAAAGTTTTCCAAAAGGTAGTTTGAAAAACATTGTTACTTTTTTATCGCGATACCTCAGCTGTATTAACGCAATACAAACAATGCCATAAACCATCAATCGAATGATAGCGCTGATGGTGGCGGCATACAAAAAACTATTGGTTATAGAAACTATAATGGTAATTGCTGCAAAAAATAATAAAGACCAAGTGGGGGTTTTATATTTTGGATGAATAAAAGAGAAAATTTTTGGGAACTGATTTTCTTCGCTGAAAGCATACGGCAAACGCGAGCCCACCAACATAATTGCATTCAGTGTTCCCGTAATTGAAAACAAAGCACCTAAACTAATAATTATCGAACCTGTTTTTCCAAAAAATAAACCGGCTGCATCAGCTAAAGGTGTTTCGGAATTACCCAGTGAAGTGAGTGTGCCAATGCTTACTAACTGAATGAGAAAATAAACAGTGGCAATAACGGCCGTGGCTATTAACAACGCAAAAGGAAGATTTTTCCCCGGGTTTTTTACTTCGCCCGAATTCACTAATACTGATTCAAATCCTCCAAATGCAAAAACCCATAGTAGCACAGTCGAAGAAAAAGATGAAAAAGTAAGGGTGGTTTTTATTTCAAAATTTTGGGGAATGAAAAAAAAGAAACCAACACAAATAAACAAGAATAGCGGCAGCAATTTGGCGATGGTAAAAAAATTATTAACACGAGTAGAGTTTTTTACACCCACATAATTGACCAACATCAAAATGAAAGTGATGCTTATGATACTCATAACGCGAATAGAGGGTAATAAAAACCAAGAGGAAAAAACAGAAAGATAGGTTACCAATAAATTTATTAGGGCCGCATAGGTAATAAATCGCGACAGCAACAATAGCCATCCGGTAATAAAAGCAGGTAATGGCCCAAACGCTGCAAGGGCATAGAGGTACGGCCCTCCTGTTTTTTCGAAACGACTGCTAACTTCTGCAAAACAAAGAATGATGATGATAACCGCCAATGCACAAAGCAGTAAAGCCCATAAACTATGCACGCCCGATAGATTAAATGCTTTAGAGGGTAATCCAAAAATACCAGCACCGATAACTCCATTGATAAATAATAAAATCAGCGCGTTTTTATTGATACTTCTTTGTAGCATGCACGGAAGATAGGGAAAAGAAGTGTTTTACTTTTATTCAAAAAATGCAGTTGGTAACATGGACGATTCTTTTAAGCTTTTATCCTTTTTATATCTGCACCCAATTTTCTTAATCGTTCATCAATAAATTGGTATCCTCGATCAATTTGTTCAATATTTTGAATCGTGCTTTTCCCTTCCGCACTAAGGGCGGCAATTAATAAGGCAACACCGGCCCGTATATCAGGACTGCTCATGGTAATTCCTCGTAATTTTTGTTCTCGCTCCAAACCGATAACCACCGCGCGGTGAGGATCACATAAAATAATTTGAGCACCCATGTCAATCAGTTTATCAACAAAGAAGAGTCGGCTTTCAAACATTTTTTGATGAATGAGAACACTTCCTTTTGCTTGAATGGCGGTAACTAAAATGATGCTTAATAAATCGGGCGTAAAACCCGGCCAAGGATGATCATAAATTGTCAACACGCTGCCATCAAAATAGCGGCTGATTTCGTACACCTCTTGTTCGGGTATATGAATATCATCACCGATGAAATTCATTTTTATTCCTAACTGTTGAAATTTTTCAGGTATAATTCCCAAGTGTTCTACTCCTGCATTTTTAATTAACAAGTCGCTTTGCGTCATAGCGGCTAATCCAATAAAAGAGCCAACTTCAATCATGTCGGGCAACAAGGTATGCTCCGTTCCACCTAAATAAGAAACACCGTTTATGGTTAACGAGTTACTGCCGATACCAATAATATTGGCGCCCATTCGATTCAGCATTTTGCAGAGTTGTTGAATATAAGGTTCGCAGGCCGCGTTATAAATTGTAGTTGTACCGGGCGCCATTACAGCTGCCATAATAATATTGGCTGTTCCGGTTACAGAGGGTTCATCGAGTGTGATGTGCGAACCTCTTAATTTTTTCCCGTCTAAATGAAAAAACCCATCTTCAACGTGATGAGTAAAAGTGGTGCCGAGTTTTTCAAAACCTGTTAAATGCGTGTCTAATCTTCTTCTTCCTATTTTATCGCCACCGGGTTTGGGTATAAAGGCTTTACGAAATCGGGCTAACAACGGTCCTGCCAATAACACAACACCGCGCAATCGGGTACTTTTATTTTTAAATTCTTGGCTGTGTAAATAATCAATATTAACCTCTTGGGCACAAAAAATACAAGTGTCGCGTTGAGGGCGGTGCACCTGTACATTCATGTCCATTAATAATTCAATGAGGAGGTTGACATCCAATATGTCGGGAATATTTTTAATCGTTACCGATTCGGGCGTAAGTAGTACGGCGCTGATAATTTGCAGGGCTTCGTTCTTTGCTCCTTGCGGAACGATTTCGCCTTTTAATTTTTTACCACCGATAACTTCAAAAGAATGCATTTGTATCGTTCAATAAGGTTGTAAAAAAAAGAGTTGGTTTCAACAGGCAACCAACTCAGAAAATTTATACATAAGAAATTAGTATCTCTTTTTTTTATACCCTGGGCGATTATCGCCTCTCCATCCATCTCCACGTTGTTGAAATCTACCTCTCTGTTTTCCGTATCCACCGCGTTGTCCTTGTTGTGGTTGATACGTTTTTACAAATGGTGTGTCGGTAAATTCAAGCTGACCATTAGTGATGGCGGATAGTTCACTTTGAATGGTATCATCCTGTACTTGTTCTTTATGCCAGTTGTTGTACGTTAATTTCATATAATAAGCAATGGCATTGGCAAAACCATTTCTCCTTTCGGGGTCTTGCTCTTCAAGCGCTTTATTAATAATGGTTTCCAAATTTTTTCCCAAATGCGAATATTTTGGATAGCGTTTTGGATAAGGCAATACAGTGGGCTTGCTTTTCAAAGTTTCTCTTGTAGGAATGGGGTATGGCGATGTAACCTCTAATTTAAAATCAGAGATAAGAAATAAGTGGTCCCAAAGTTTATGTCTGAAATCTTCAACATTTTTCAAATGAGGATTAAAAAATCCCATTAATTCAATAACGGCTTGCGCATTTCGTTGTCTTCTTTCTGGGTCTTCAATAGTTAAAATATGGTCAATCATCTTTTGAATATGACGTCCATATTCACGCATAGCCATCGAATTTCGTGTAGTATTATATTCCATAAATGCAAAATAGTGCAAGCGCAAATGTAGGAAAGAGTTCCAGAAAAGTCTAATATGAATAAATGAAGCAAGTTTCCAAGAGTGGAGTTTCGTTCTTTTTGAAACACAAGAGTACCTTTGGCGCACATGAAAATTGTTATTGACGCCTCACATCCACACCTCGATTTAAAAGATAGTCCGGCTGCTATTTATTACAAAACGCTAAAATTAATTACTGAGCAAGAAAAGGAACACGATTTTTTATTTCTTGTCGATGAAAAACTACAGGAAGAAAATAGTACATCTGTCAATTTTACTTTTGAAAATACACAGCGCAAAAGTCATTTACTTGGGAAAATTTGGTGGGATTTTAAATTAGCGATTCGTGGCAATAAAAGATTCGACATACTTGTATCGTTTGAAAAAAAATGCTTTTTCGTCAAAGCGTCATCCCAATGCTTTATTGCAACGGACGCAAACAAAATTAGAAAAAATCATTTTCAAAAAATGAAAACCGTTGTGGTGGATTCATTTTTTTTCAAAAATGTTTTAACTCGCCAATTTAAAATTGACACAGAAAAAATAGAGGTTGTGCCCGTTAGCCCAAATTCAAATTTCACTTCCATTGATGTGCTTCAGAAAAATGTTGTAAAAGAAAAGTACAGCGATGGGAAAGAATTTTTTTTATATATCGGGAATTTCACCGGAGAAGAAAGCCTGATTTTTTTATTAAAAGCATTTTCTCAATTTAAAAAAAGACAACAAAGCAATTTTCAAATTTTGATTATTAATAATCAAAAATCCTACTTTGAAAACAAGCTGACCAATTATAAATACCGAGGGGATGTAAAATGGTTTTCGAATTGTGACCAATCGGAGGAGCTTCTAATTACGGCTACAGCGTATGCTTTGTTGCACCCGTTTTCAAAGAACTTCAATTATCTACCTGTTTTAAAAGCTATGCAATCGGCAATTCCAGTTATTGCGGTAGAAAATTCTTCTGCGCAGGAAATGGCAACCGAAGCCGGTCTTTATTTTGAAAATGAAACTCCTGCCAATCTTTCAGAAAAAATGATGCTGCTTTACACAAACGAAAATTTACGAAATGAATTAGCTGAAAAAGCAATAAACATTGCAGCGACAAAAAGTATAAAACAAACTGTTGATCTTTTATGGCAAGCCATTAAAAAAACAGTTGATTGATTTGGGTTACTTTTGCGACTTCAGTTATTAAATAAACTATGAAGAAGTCAACAATTTCCATTGAAGTAGAACTTAATGAAGACAAAATTCCTGAATCAATTTTTTGGGAAGCGTCGGATAGTACAATTGTACAAAAGCAAAAGGCGAAAGCCATACTATTAGCTTTTTGGGATAGTGCCGATAAAACCGCCTTGCGCATGGATTTATGGACCAAGGATATGATGGTTGATGAAATGGCAGACTTTTTTTACCAATCGTTAATAACGATGGCGGATACGTATGACCGTGCTACGCAACATAAGGAGGGCGCAGTAAGTATGAAAAATTTTGCCAAAGAATTTTACAGCAGTTTCAGAGAAAAACAACTTAAAGAAAACAAAGCTTAAATTTTTTCCATGAGTTTAGAACAAAAAATAATGGTTGATTTAAAAACGGCCATGTTTGCAAAAGATGAAAAATCATTGCGTAGTCTTCGTGCTATAAAAGCGGCTATTTTATTGGCTAAAACTGCAGAAGGCTCAAATGGTGAAATAACATCTGATGAGGAAATAAAATTATTGCAAAAGTTAGTGAAGCAACGAAAAGATTCATTGGAAATATTTCAGCAACAAAACCGAACTGACTTAGCACAAAAAGAAATAGAAGAAATTGAAATAATCGAAAAGTTTTTACCACAACAACTTTCTGTTGAGGAGTTGAAAGAAGAGCTGGTTAAAATTGTTGCAGAGCTCGGGATAAGCTCAATGGCCGATTTGGGAAAAGTGATGGGAGTGGCCTCAAAAAAATTTGCCGGTAAGGCCGACGGAAAAACAATTGCAACAGTTGTAAAAGAATTACTCTCAAAATAAATTTTACTACGTGATTATTGACATCTTTTTTGCAATTGCAGTACTCTTGGCTATTCTTAAGGGCTATCGACAAGGATTAGTTGTAGCTGTGTTTTCTGTGATTGCTTTAATAGTGGGTTTGGCTGCTGCTATAAAACTTTCGGTAGTAGTGGCGAGTTACATTGGAAAGGCAGTTAATATTACTGATAAGTGGTTGCCCATCGTTTCATTTATTCTTGTATTTGTTTTATTTGTTATGATAATTCGCTGGTGTGCTGTTTTGTTGCGAAAAGCAATTGAGTTTTCAATGATGGGATGGATTGATAAACTAGCTGGCATTTTATTATTCACCTTACTTTACTTATTAATTTTCAGTGTTGTATTATTTTATTGCGAACAGATAAGTTTACTTAAACCAGAAACAAAAACATCATCTGTTACATATGAATTCATTCAACCATGGGGGCCGAAAGTGATGGACGCTTTTGGAAAAGTTCTTCCACTCTTTAAACATATGTTTACAGAATTAAAAGATTTTTTCGGAACAATGGCTACACAAGTTCCCACTATTACACCCCAGTAATAAGTAGTTAAGTTGTTGCAAATTAGTTATTTTCACCAAAATTTGAAAGTTGTAAAAGTGTATGCAGTACGAAATAAAAAAAGACGAAAAATTTAGCTTCATCGAAGAAGGTCAGGGAGAACCCTTGGTGCTCTTACACGGCCTATTTGGTTCTTTAAGCAATTTTGGAGGTGTCATAGAATATTTCAAGCATCACTATAAAGTAGTTGTTCCCATGCTGCCGTTATTGGAATTGGATATTTTGCACACAACCGTGGGTGGCCTGACAAAATTTTTATACAAATTTTTAGAAGCAAAAAATTATAAAGAGATTCATCTTTTAGGGAATTCGTTGGGCGGACACGTTGCTTTAGAATATGTTTTACAACATCCCGATAGAGTGAAATCGTTAATTCTCACAGGAAGCTCGGGCCTTTACGAAAGCGGAATGGGTGACAGCTATCCCAAACGAGGCGATTATGAATATATCAAAACAAAAACCCAACTTACTTTTTATAATCCCGAAGTAGCAACTAAAGAGTTAGTAGATGAAGTTTTTTCAATAGTGGGAAATCGATTAAAAGTTATTAAAATTATTTCGCTAGCAAAAAGCGCCATTCGCAATAACATTGGACACGAACTACATAAAATAAAACAGCCCACTTTATTAATTTGGGGTAATAATGATACGGTCACTCCTCCGTTTGTAGGCAAAGAGTTTAATAAGTTGATCCCCCACAGCGAACTATATTTTATTGATAAATGTGGACATGCACCCATGATGGAAGTTCCAAATGAGTTCAATGTCTTGCTAGATAATTTTTTGAAAAAATTAACTTCCGGTCCTAACCAATAATTAGCCGCGAAGCGTTTACTAAAGAATATTATTGAAATGTTGATACAAGCAATGATATCACAATCGATTCCGGTACTGAGCATGCAAGACTCAATTGGCAATGCTTTGCAAATGATGAGCGACTGTCACGTTTCCCATCTTGCCCTTGCTGACAATGAAAAATATGTTGGGCTAGTAAGCGAAGAGTTATTGTTACAAGCACCCGATGGTTCCAATCGAATTAATTCGATTCAAAATAATCTCTCTTTAATTTCCGTACAACCGGGAGAGCATTTCCTAAAAGCGTTACAAATAGCAGTAGGGAAAAAAATAAGTGTAGTTCCTGTGGTTGATGAAGACAATCAATTAGTTGGAGTTGTTAGTTATCATGAATTGCTACAAAAAGCTTCCGAATTTATGAATGTCAATGAACCCGGCGGACTCATTGTTTTAGAAATGGAAAGCAATAATTATTCGGTAGGCGAAATAAGCCGATTAGTGGAAACCAGCAATGCACAAGTCGTGCAATTAAATACAGTTGTTGATTCACAAACGGGATTGTTATTGGTAACAATAAAACTGAATAAAGAAGAAATTTCTGAAGTTGTTGCTACTTTACAGCGGCACGAATATTGTGTAAAATATTATTTTGGTGAAGAGCTTTACGAAAACGAGTTGCGTTTCAACTACGACAATCTTATGAATTATCTAAAAATGTAATTCTTTCAGAACCTGTAATTAGAAAACAAGTCGAATCAAGAATGGATTTGAGAATTCCACAAACAGATTATATTTACACAAACACACCAACCACTATTGGTTTTCAAAAATGAAGATTGCCATTTACAGTCGGATAATTGAAGGAGATAATAACAGCGACATCCAACATTTTTTTGACGAGCTCGAAAAGCAAAATATAGAAGCTGTCGTGTTTCTTCCTTTGATGGAACAATTGAGAGGAATTGTTCGCTTGCCTAAAACCACCACTAGTTTTTATCTTTCAGAAGATTTGAATAATGAAATTGATTATGTTGTTAGTTTAGGCGGAGACGGCACTTTATTGGATGCTGTTACGCTTGTTCGCGACAAAGGAATACCAATTTTAGGGATCAATTTTGGACGACTCGGTTTTTTAGCCAGTATTGGAAGAGACCAAATGGAAGGAGTTGTTAAAGCATTTTCGAACCGAACCTTTGTTGTCGATAAAAGAACATTGATTCATTTGGATGCAAATATTTCAATGTTTGGTCCAGTTCCTTTTGCATTAAATGAGTTTGCAATTCATAAGAGAGATACCGCCTCTTTGATAAAAATTCACACTTATTTAAATGGTGAGTTTTTAAATACATATTGGGCGGATGGACTAATTGTATCAACACCCACAGGATCCACAGGCTATTCTCTAAGTTGCAATGGTCCAATTGTTTTTCCCGATTCTGGGAGTTTTGTAATAACGCCGGTTGCGCCGCATAATCTTAACGTTCGTTCAATTGTTGTACCCGATAATAACGTCATTTCTTTTGAAGTAGAAAGCAGAACAGAGCAAATTATTTGTGCCATGGATAGTAGAAGAGAAATCGTAAGTAAAGATGTTCAGCTGGCAGTAAAAAAAGAAAACTTTTCCTTGAACTTATTAAGACCTGCTGAAAATAACTTTCTGCAAACCTTGCAACATAAGCTTACTTGGGGGCTCGATAGAAGAAACTAATATCCGAAATTAAAAGAAAAGCGAATATTTTTCGTTGTAAGATGCTTAACCCTTAATTTGCAACCATGTTTAAAAACAGTTTCTTCTCCATCGTTTTGCTGCTTTTCCCTTTTGTGTTTTATGCTCAATCGCAGGCAATCGTACAAGAAGGTGAATTTGGGTTGGGTTTTGGAGCCGGCCAGTACTTTGGCGACTTAAATACAAGATCAAGAGTTAACACACCAAAAATTGCGGCAACTGCTTTTTTTAGAAAAAATTTTGGTAACTATATTGCCGTGAGGGCTGGAGCCAGTATGGTTCAATTGGGTTATTCAGATATTTATAACACGCACAACGCGTTTATGAATCAACGCAACCTTAGCTTTAATGCAACTGTTTGGGAACTTACTCTTCAGGGCGATTTTAATTTTTTCAGATTTGTACCCGGCGAACCGGGATATAATTTTACTCCCTATATTACTTTTGGAGTAGGCGCTTTTAATTATGATCCGTATGCCATGCTTTCTGGGAAAAAATATTTTCTTAGAACCCTTAATACCGAAGGCCAAGGCAATGCTCTTTATCCCGATCGTCAGCCCTACAAGTCAACCACATATTGCATTCCGTTTGGTGTAGGCATGAAGTATTCGATAAATGAAAGAATTAATATTGGAGTAGAATTATTGCATCGCTTTACAGGAACCGATTACTTGGACGATGTGAGTACAACCTTTGTTGACCCTAGTATTTTCTTAGATCCAGCCGGAGTACTTCCGCCTACTCCTGCCTATTATTTATACGATCGCTCCTACGAATTGGGAGAGCCTATTGGAAGTATTGGAAGGCAGCGAGGCATTAGCACTCAAAAAGATCAGTTTGTAACGGGTGTTTTTTACATGACTTTCAATCTGCAATCGTATAAATGCCCTACTGTACGATAATTTTATTGAACTTATTGGGCCAATTCGAGAAAGTGAGCTTATCGCTTAAAGATAATATTGAAGCAGAATTAATTACCTTTGCGCTCCTCAATTTTTGAGAAAATCGATGCTGGAACAAAACGAACAAATAGATACAAATAGGCTGCCTCGTCATATTGCCATAATAATGGATGGCAATGGTCGTTGGGCAAATGAGCAAGGTAAAGACAGACTGTATGGTCATTTTCATGGGGTAGAAAGTGTTCGGAATATTGTAGAAACTTGCGCCGAATTAAAAATTGGTTATTTAACACTCTACGCTTTTTCCACAGAAAACTGGGATCGCCCCGAAGAAGAAGTTGCAGGTTTAATGGAACTTTTAGTAAGCACTATTCGAAATGAAGTAGAAACGCTTCATAAAAATAATATCAGACTTAGTGTTATTGGCGAAATAGAAAAACTTCCTAAGCAAGCGTGTAAAGAATTACACGAAGCATTTGAAATTACAAAAAATAATACTGGCTTAAATCTAGTCATGGCGCTGAGTTACAGCGGCAGATGGGAGTTGCTGAATGCTGTAAAAAAAATCGCAAAACAAGTACAAGCTGGCTCTGTTGATGTAGAAAATATTAATATGGATTTGCTGCAAACAAATCTTGAAACAGCTTCTATTCCCGATCCGGAATTGATGATAAGAACAGGAGGAGAATATCGAGTCAGTAATTTTTTATTATATCAAATAGCGTATTCCGAATTATATTTTACCGATGTACATTGGCCAGAATTTAGAAAAAACAATCTCATCGCGGCCATTATTGACTATCAACAACGGGAACGTAGATTTGGCAAAACGGGCTTGCAAGTAAGCCAATCATGAATCGTAAAAAAAACAAACAATATTTCTTTAACAAACTCTTCAACTATTTACCGTTAATTTGCCCCCCAAAGGGAGTATCGGTTTAAAGCGGGGTGTTATTTCACTAATTTGAATTTTTTAATATATGTATCCAATTTTATTAAGATTTTGTGGCGTGCTGGTTTTAGCTTTTTTTATGAACTTTTCTGGCAATGCCCAAGAGCCCGATTCGCTAAAACCCACTTCTGTTGATCCCAATTTATTGGAATGGCAACAAGCCTCTCGCCCCAAGGAGTATACAATTTCGGCGATTAAAACTACCGGCGTATATTTTTTAGACTCTTCAATAGTTATCTCTATTTCCGGTTTGCAAGTGGGCGACAAAATTTTACATCCCGGTGGGGATGAGTTTTCAAGCGCTATTCAAAAACTTTGGAAACAACGCTTGTTTTCAGATATTCAAATTTTTGTAACTAAAATTCAGGAAGCCAATCTAGAAATTGAAATTCACGTAATGGAGCTGCCTCGATTAGGAAGTTTTCATTTTAAAGGAATTCGTAAAACAGAACAAGAAGAGTTGTTGGGAAAATTAACATTGGCAAAGCAAACCATTGTTACAGAAAATACGCGTAGGAATTCTGTAGAAGTAATTACTAAATATTATTCAGAAAAAGGGTTTGGAAATGTTGTTGTAAAAATTGATGAAGCTCCCGATACTGCTTTTAGTAATTCCGTTGCCATCACTTTTATTATTGATAAAGGCGAAAAAGTAAAAATAAATAACATCAACTTTTTTGGTAATGAAACAATCAGCGATCTGAAATTAAAAAAACAATTAAAAGGAACAAAAGAATTAAGCCGATTCACACTGTATCCTCAAAAAGATTCAACAATCTTTGGCACCAACCCTAGTATAAGTTTTAAAGAATATGTAAAAGATCGAGGTTATTTTTCTTTTACCAAAACAAAAAACTTTTTAGATCCTTGGTTTCGTTTTAATCTTTTTAGCTCCGCAAAATTTGATGAAAAGAAATTTGAAGAAGACAAAGAAAAACTACTTGAATATTTCAATAAAACAGGTTACAGAGATGCGTCCATTGAAGATGTTCGTCCCTACGCATTACCCAACGGGAATATTAATATCGACTTTAAAATAAATGAAGGCCAAAAATATTTTTTTGGTAATACTATTTGGAAAGGAAATTCAAAATATCCCGATTCTTTGTTGTCGTCAATATTGGGAATTAGAAAAGGCGATGTGTATAATATTGAAATATTAAACCAGCGATTAGGGAAACAGCTTTTGCCCGAAGGTGGCGATATTAGTGGATTGTATATGGATGATGGCTATCTTTTCTTTCGTGCCGATCCGGTGGAAATGAGGGTTTATAGCGATACGATTGATCATGAAATAAGAATTGTAGAAGGGCCGCAAGCAAGAATTAAAAACGTAAAAATATTCGGCAACGATAAAACCAAAGAATACGTTGTTCGTCGAGAATTGCGAACTGTGCCGGGCGAACTTTTCAGTCGTGCAGATCTTATACGTTCTCAACGTGAATTGGGACAGTTGAACTTTTTTAACCAAGAAACCATTGGCATTAATCCCATTCCAAATCCCGAAGACGGAACGGTAGATATTCATTATAAGTTAGAGGAAAAATCTTCCGATCAAGTAGAACTTTCTGCCGGTTGGGGCGGTGGCATTGGTGGATTAACCGGAACGCTAGGTTTTACATTCAACAACTTTTCTCTCAATAATATTTTTAATAAAAAATATTGGGATCCATTACCCACAGGCGACGGACAAAAGCTGAGTTTGCGAATTCAAACCAATGGTAAAATTTACAGTTCGTATAATTTTTCTTTTACCGAACCTTGGTTGGGTGGCAAAAAAAGAAATTCATTTACTACCAGTTTTTACAGCAGTAAGTTTACGAACGGATTTGATTATATGACGCAACGCTTTGTTCGAGAAAAAGCGGATTCGAGTTATTTAAAAACTAGAGGTGCAAGTATTTCTTTGGGCAAACAATTAAAATGGCCCGACGACTATTTCAGCTTAGTTTATTCATTGAATTTTACGCAGTATAAATTAAGAGACTATCCAATTTTTGCTGGCCTCGACAGTGGTAATTCAACCAATTTTAGTTTTAAAGTTGCGTTGAATAGAAATTCGGCAGGACCCAACCCTATTTTTCCAACTACGGGGTCCAACTTTATGGCCAGTCTTCAACTAACGCTGCCGTATTCGTTATTGAATAGCACGTTGGCTAGCGACAATTCATTCAAACATCCTGAATATCATAAATGGAGATTTAATGCTGAATGGTATGTGCCGCTTGGCCGACCGATGGGTGCTGAAAAAAACAGACAGTTTATTATTAAGTTAGCTGCGAAATACGGATTTATGGGCCGCTATAATACCAAATTGGATCATTCTCCTTTTGAAAGATTTCAGTTGGGTGATGCCGGAATGTCCAACAATTACAATATGATGGGTTATGATATTGTGGCTCATCGGGGCTATTCAATTTACGAGACATCCAATCCGAGTGTTAATGCCGGAGACGATGTATCGCAAGCCAGAAACTTTTTTACCATGTTCAATAAATATCAACTGGAGCTTCGTTATCCGTTTACCACAAGCCCCAGTAGTACCATTTTTGGATTGGTATTTTTTGAAGCAGCGAATGGTTGGTATAATTTCAGAGAGTATAATCCGTTTCAATTGCGTCGTAGCGTAGGCGCCGGAATGCGTTTCTTTTTACCCATGTTTGGTTTACTTGGGTTTGATTATGGAATTGGTATTGATAGATTGAAACCAGGAGCTGGATTAAAATCAGCTGCTAAATTTACGTTTATGATGGGGTACGAACCCGAATAAAACCGGACAACAAAACTTCCGATCATGAAAAAAATAATACTTCTGTGTTGTAGTTTTTGGTTGGCATCTTTTAATTCGCAAGCCCAGAAATATGCCATCATTGATACAAAATATATTCTCGACAAATTACCCGATTATAAAGAAGCACAAAAAAGATTGGATGATTTGGCTATAGAATGGCAAAAAGAAATAGATAGTCAACAAGCTGAATTGGATAAAATGTATCGGGATTTTGACGCCGAACAAGTAATGCTGAGCAATGAACTAAAGAAAAAAAGGGAAGACCAGCTTTTTGCAAAAGAAAAAAGCTTGCGCGATCTGCAACGGAAGCGGTTTGGCTTTGAAGGAGATTTGTTCAAAAAAAGACAAGAGTTTATTAAGCCCGTTCAGGATAGAGTTTACAACGCCGTACAAAAGCTGGCTATACAGCGCGGCTACGATTTTATTTTGGATAAAAGTGAGGGAATTACCATTATATTTGCCGACCCAAAACTCGACAAAAGTGAAGACGTTTTACGGGAATTGGGGATTAAATAATTCAATTTTTTTTACACAATAATTAATATCATAAAATGAAAAAGAGCATAGCTATTTTTATTACTGTTTTGAGTTTGTGCGCCACTGCTAGTGCACAAAAAATTGGTTATATCCGCGTAGATGACATTGTTGGCATGATGCCTGAAGTTCAGAAAGTAAATATGGATACAGTTGGACAAAAATTTATTCAAGATTCTATTTTGCCACGCTATAATTATATTCAATCTGAATATCAGCGTAAGTTGGCCGACTTGAACGACACTACAAAACCAGCCGCTATTCGTGCCGAAGTATTAAAATCATTACAAGAAGATAAAGCGGAATTGGACAATGCTCAAAACGTCATTCAACAAGCGCAACAATACAAGCAGAACGAATTCCTTCAGCCATTTTATCAAAAAGCACAAAAAGCAATTGATGCTGTAGCTAAAGAAAAAGGATACGCATATGTACTTTCCAAAGAGGCTTTTATTGTGGCTCCAGAAACAGACGATTTAACATTGTCGGTTTTAGCTAAGCTAAACATTAAGTTACCGAATCAAGCGCCACAGGCAGCAGCACCCGCTACCAAACCGGCGGTTAAAAACTAAATAAATAAATTTTTTATTAAAAGCTGTCGTACATTACTACGACAGCTTTTTTATTTTTGACTATGCAACACAAAACTCCCATTGGTGTTTTTGATTCCGGATATGGCGGATTAACTGTTTTAAAAGAAATGGTTGCGCTGCTACCACAGTACGATTTTATTTATTTGGGCGATAACGCTCGTGCTCCTTACGGCACTCGATCTTTTGAGTCTGTTTATCAATATACGCTGGAAAGTGTGCAATGGCTTTTCGAAAAAAATTGTCACTTAGTTGTGTTAGCGTGTAATACTGCTTCGGCAAAAGCATTGCGAAGTATTCAACAAATTGATTTACAAAAAATGGGTAACGAAAAAAGAGTGTTGGGCGTTATCCGACCAACCACAGAATTGATCGGTAGTTATTCCAAGTCTAATCATATTGGCATTTTAGCTACCTCCGGAACCGTGAGTTCTCAATCCTACCCAATAGAAATTGGTAAGTTTTTTCCAAAAGCAAAAGTCTTTCAACAAGCGTGCCCCATGTTAGTTCCTTTAGTAGAAAACAACGAGTTGAGAAATTCCGGCTGTGATTTTTTTGTAAAAAAATATGTTGATCAATTGTTGCAGCAATCATCCGATATTGATACTATTTTATTAGGCTGTACCCATTTCCCTTTGTTGTACGATAAAATTAGAGAGTACTGCCCGCCCTCTATCCAAATTATTTCTCAGGGAGAAATTGTGGCCAACAGTTTAGCAGATTACTTGCACCGCCACACGAGAATTGAAAGCCGATTGAGCCAAAACAGTGAAAGGGAGTTTTATACAACCGATTCAGCTTTAGAATTTGATCAACACGCCAGCTTGTTTTACGGAAAAGACATTGCTGCCAAGCACGCGCAGTTGAAAAATAGTTAACCTGCCGCTTTTCAATATTCCAAAAAGATCATTTTTTTCAGCATTTGCATTCGGGTTTTGCCATCGAACCCTTACCTTTGCCGTCCTTTCACAAAAGCGGGAAGTGGTGTTCTCGCTGAAAAATTAGTAAACCCTGTTTCTCTACAGGATATTGTTAAAGGAAAAATTTTTATAAAATGCCAGGTAAAAAAAGAACCTATCAACCCCATAAGCGTCGCCGTAAATCGGTACATGGGTTTCGTCAGCGGATGCAAACAGCAAACGGACGTAAAGTATTGTCCAGCCGTCGTGCTAAAGGCCGTAAAAAGCTAACAGTTTCCGACGAAAAGAAAGCAAAATAAAAATCGGATAGTTTTCCCTTTTTGGAAAATGTAGAAGATTCTAATATTTGAATAGCTCTGAAGTAAAACTTCGGAGCTATTTTTGTTTTAATCTCTTTAATCGTGGCAAAACAATTCACACTCGGGAAAAACGAAAAGCTGAAAAGCAGAAAGCAAATTGACCTTTTGTTCAGTGAAGGGAAAAAAATTGTGGTGTCACCGTTCAGGATTTTATTTTGCATTCGGGAATCTTCTTTAGCGGCAAGTAACGCAAGCGGTTTGTTACAATTTAGTGCTGCCGTCAGCAGTAAAATATTTAAAAAAGCGGTGAACAGAAATCGTATTAAACGATTGATTCGCGAAGCGTGGCGTTTGCAAAAAAATGAATTGAAAGAGAAACTAGAAACAGACAAAAAGCAGATGAATGTTTTTTTTATTTATACCGGCAAAACGCTTCCTACATTTCCCGATGTTAAAGATGCGGTGGCGATTGGGTTAAAAAAACTTTTAAAACTTGCTCATGAAAACACTGTTACAAATTCTTAGTCTTCCGTTTATTGCGGTTATTAAAATTTATCAGTGGATTATTTCTCCATTGTTGGGGCCGAAGTGCAGATTCACCCCCACCTGTTCTCATTATGCCGAAGAGGCCATAAAAAAATATGGGATAATAAAAGGAATTTGGTTATCGATAAAAAGAATTTCACGATGCCATCCTTGGGGCGGAAGCGGTTACGATCCCGTGCCGTAATTTTTTTATCCTTCAAATCGTTCGGCTACTTTTTTCCAATCTACTACATTCCAAAAAGCAGTCAAATAATCGGCGCGGCGATTTTGATATTTCAAATAATACGCATGTTCCCATACATCTGCTCCCAAAATGGGTTTGCCTTTTACATCCGCAACATCCATCAACGGATTATCTTGATTGGGAGTAGAACAAATTTCTAATTTGCCATCTTTTATTATTAACCAAGCCCAACCACTTCCAAAACGTGTGATACCTGCGGCTGCAAATTTTTCTTTAAATATTTCAAAGTTTCCAAAAGCATCGTGAATAGCTTGCGCTAAATTACCAGAAGGCATTCCGCCGCCACTATCGTCCAAGCTTTCCCAAAAAAAACTATGATTCCAATGTCCGCCACCATTGTTGCGAACAGCGGGTGATATTTTTCCGACCATTGCATTTATTTCTTCAAGCGATTTATTTTCGTGTTCTGTGCCGGCGATCGCTTTATTTAAATTATCAACGTATGCTTGATGATGTTTGCCGTGATGAATTTGCATCGTTAGTGTATCGAAATGAGGCTCAAGCGCATCATGTGCGTAGGGTAAATTGGGTAATATGAATGCCATAAAATATATATTTAATTAAAAAAAAAGTATTGAAACAAAGTTACTGCATCTTTTGCTTTGTTGCATTACTTCCTTCGATACGCGACTTTGTCGCTACTCAGGAAGCGATTATCTTTTTGATTTAAAAAAATCTTTCATCAGTTTTGCGCATTCTTCTTTCATAATTCCTTGTATCAATTCTGTTTTTGGATGGAAAGGGCAGTTGGTTCCGGCCGTTTTTTTATAACCATTTTTTTCATCGGAAGCACCAAAAACAATTTTTCCAATTTTACTCCAATAAAGAGCGCCGGCGCACATAAAACAAGGTTCTACGGTTACATATAAAGTAGCGTCGGGCAGGTATTTACTTCCTAAAGAATTGAACGCTGCGGTAAGTGCAATCATTTCGGCGTGAGCAGTGGGATCGTTGAGCTGCTCCACCATATTATAGCCGCGTGCAATAATTTTTTCATTCAATACTACAATGGCGCCCACCGGTACTTCGTCCTTGTCAAAAGCCTTGTTCGCTTCTTTCAAAGCTTGTTCCATAAAATAATCATCAGTCATGCTTTAAAGATAAAAAACTTATCTTGACCGCAAATTTTAACTATGGAGAATGCTCTCTTGGATTCTATGAATGAGATTAGAAAATTTTATGAAACAGGGGCAACTCGTTCATACGAGTTTCGAAAAATGCAACTGGTAAAATTGAAAAAAATGCTTCTTGAAAAAGAGCAGGAAATATATGATGCATTATTTGCCGACTTGAAAAAAAATAAGGAAGAAGCGTATGCAACTGAATTAGGTTTTGTGTTGTCGGAAATTAACCTCACGATAAAAAATTTGGAACGATGGATGAAACCGAAATCAGTGGGCACAGATTTGGTAAATCTGCCATCGTCGAGTAAGGTGTATCGCGATTCGTTGGGCGTGGTGTTAATCATTGGACCGTGGAATTATCCAGTGCAATTATCATTGATTCCTTTAATTGGCGCTATTGCCGGTGGGAATTGTGTGGTGGTAAAACCATCGGAAGTAGCATCAGCAACAGATAAATTAATTTCAAAAATTATTAGTTCTTTATTTGCTCCAAACTTTGTTCGCGTCATCAGTGGCGATGGTGCTACGGTCATTCCTCCGTTGTTGAAAGACTTTCGATTCGACCATATTTTTTATACAGGAGGTACGGCAGTTGGAAAAGTAGTGTATAAAATGGCGGCAGAACATTTAACCCCTGTAACTCTGGAATTAGGTGGCAAGAGCCCTTGCGTTGTTGAAGCTGATGCCGAGATAGCAGTTGCAGCTAAAAGAATTGTGTTGGGAAAATTTGTCAATGCTGGACAAACTTGTATTGCCCCCGATTATCTGTTGGTACACACTTCCATCAAGGAGAAATTGATAGCAGAAATAAAATCGACAATACTAAAATTTTATAGCAAGGATAGCAATCAAAGTGTTGAATATGGAAAGATTATTAATGAAAAACAATTCGACAGACTTGTAACGTATTTACAACACGGCACTATTTTAGCTGGTGGGCGACACAACAAAAATGAAAGTTGGATAGAACCAACTATCATTGAAAATGTTTCATTGGATTCTCCGCTAATGGCCGAAGAAATTTTTGGACCTATTTTACCAGTCATAAGTTTTGAAACTACGGAAGAAGCTATTCGTATTGTACATCGAAATCCGAACCCATTATCATTTTACGTTTTTACATCGAGCGATGAAAAAGAAAAACAATGGATAGAAAATGTTCATTTCGGAGGCGGCTGTGTAAATAATACTGCGTGGCATTTTGCCAACAAAAAATTTCCTTTTGGCGGCGTAGGCTTTAGTGGAATGGGGGCTTATCACGGGAAATATACATTTGATACATTTACACGTTTAAAGCCAGTGATGAAAACACCAACTTGGTTTGATCCTTCTTTAAAATATCCGCCTTTTTCTGGAAAGTTGAAGTTGCTGAAGCGGATTATCAATTAAAAAGTATGATTAGTTTTATTAAAAAAAGCCTTATTGTTCTTTTTTTATTTGTAGCTACTTTTTGTGGTTATGTGGCTTTTATAAATTTAAATGCAAAGAATATGACAATCCGACAAATGATTTTAAAAGCAACGTATCCGGTATTTATGTGGTGGACGAACGTGAAAAAAATAAATACGCAAGCAGTTTCAAGTACAACCAATAAATCTATAGTTTCTTTTTATTCGTTGACGGCGATGAGCAACAATGGGGAAGCTCTTGACTTCTCTTCATTAAAAGGGAAAAAAGTAATGCTGGTAAATACAGCATCCGATTGCGGTTATACAAATCAATATGCCGATTTACAAAAACTACACGAAGAGTATAAAGAAAAATTAGTGCTGATTGGGTTTCCGGCTAATGATTTTAAAGAACAAGAAAAAGGAAGTGACGAAGAGATTGCTAGTTTTTGTAAACTCAATTACGGAGTTACTTTTTTAATCATGAAAAAATCGGTTGTTAAAAAGGGAGTCGAACAAAATAGTGTATATCAATGGCTGAGCGATGCTTCAAAAAATGGATGGAACAACAAACAGCCCGCCTGGAATTTTTGTAAATATATTGTTGATGAAAATGGAGAACTAACTCATTTTTTCGGAGCTACTATTTCTCCATTAAGTAAAGAAGTGTTAAACGCTATTGAATAAAATTGAAAATTACACGGCACATTTTTCGTGGTAGTTAATGAGTTCGATTGCCGATTTTTCAAAAGTAAATCCTGAATAGGTTTTTTCAATATCATACAATACTTCATCAATTTCTTCCACCGTTTTTAACGTCACTAATTTATTGCGGTATTCTTTTATGTTGGGTAACCCTTTTAGATAATTGGCATAATGTCGGCGCATTTCATTTATTCCTACAATTGGATTTTTCCATTCTACACTTTTAAATAAGTGCTTTCGACAAACAGCCACACGATCTTCAATTGTTGGAGGCGGTAAATGATTGCCTGTTTTTAGAAAATATTTAATCTCATTAAAAATCCAAGGATAACCAATAGCGGCACGACCAATCATTATTCCATCCACGCCATAGCGGTTTTTATATTCCAATGCTTTTTCCGGACTTTCAATATCGCCGTTACCAAATATGGGAATATGAATGCGCGGATTATTTTTTACGCGGCCAATCAAAGTCCAATCAGCCTCTCCTTTATACATTTGAGTTCGGGTGCGCCCATGAATAGTTAACGCTTTAATTCCAACATCTTGCAAACGTTCGGCAACTTCTTCAATATTTCTTGTTTGATCATCCCATCCTAATCTTGTTTTTACCGTTACGGGCAATGTGGTTGATTTTACAACAGAAGAGGTTAATCGTTCCATTAAATCAATGTCTTTTAAAACACCGGCTCCGGCACCTCGTAGTGCTACTTTTTTTACGGGGCATCCAAAATTAATATCTATCAAATCTGGGGTTACTGCTTCGCAAATCTTTGCGCTAAGAGAAAGTGCCTCTTCGTCGCCGCCAAAAATTTGAATTCCAAACGGCCGCTCTTCTTCGCTAAAGTCAAGCTTCACTTTACTTTTAATGGCGTTTCGAATCAATCCTTCGCTGGAAATAAACTCGCTGTACATAAGATCTGCGCCATTGTCTTTACAAACAGCACGAAAAGGCGGATCGCTTACATCTTCCATGGGAGCCAATAAAATCGGAAAATCCGGAAGTATTATCGTATCAATTTTCACCATTCAATGCTATTAAGAGTCAAATATTTGTAAGTGTGATATTTTGTTGCCTATACAGTATCTTGTATTTGATTGGCTTTTATCCAATACTTTCGCGGATTGCTGCGTGCAAATTTACAAGTAAAAAAATAAATAGACATGTCTTACCCTGCAACAAAAAAATTTACATATTGGGGACAGTTTGGCGTATTGTTGGGACTTACCGGTGCCGGAATTGTTTTGGCGGGCATTGTAAGCTTCATTCCGCTATGGATGAACCCTGAATTGGGAACATCTTTGATTGGTGCTTCGCAAGAAAAAATTATGGATAAGTTGCTGGTTCCCGAAAATGCAGGAATGCTTCGACTTGTTCAGCTTTTGAGTACACTATTTATTTTTTTCCTCCCAACACTTTTTTATGCATGGATATGTCACAAAAAAACAGGGACACATTTAGGATTCAACAAACCAGTAAATGGGCAACAAATGTTTATTGTATTATTGATCATGTTTGCGTGTTTACCCTTGGTGGGTATGTTGGCGCAGTTTACAGAATCGTTGCCGTTTTCTGAGGCGACTAAATTAAAGTTCAAAATTGCAGAAGAAGATTATGCGAGACAAATTGAAGTAGTTGGAAGGATGAATAATTTTAAAGATTACTTACTCGCACTATTTATGTTAGCCATTTTTCCTGCTTTGTTTGAAGAAACACTTTTTCGGGGAGGCATTCAAAATCTTTTATCACGCTGGTTCAAAGCGCCCATATTGGCAATTATTGTTACCTCCATTATTTTCAGCGCTATTCATTTTTCGTATATCGGATTTTTAAGTAGAGTGGCGCTAAGTTTGGTATTAGGATGGATGTATTACCGAACGGGAAATCTTTGGCTGAGTATCATTGGACATATAACAAATAACGGAGTTGCGATGACTGTTCTTTATCTTATGAAACTTTACAATCCTGCACTCAAAGTAAATGATGCGGATCCAACTTTTCCTATTTGGGTTGGTATTTTTTCCACTATAGTGCTTGTAGGTTTGCTCCTGCAATTTGAAAAGATTAACATGCATCAAAATAATAATCCCGGCGAAGAAGAATTGATTGTGGTGGAGGATGCGCGGCATCCATCATGGGCTCAGGAAACACCCAATAATCAAACTAATAATGGCAATTGATAAAAAAATATTGCAAACAAGAAGTAGAACGGCTATCGTTTTCGTAGCGGTTATGCTTTTGGGTTTGCTATGGAACAAGTGGAGTTTTTTCTTGCTTTTTTCTGTTATTCATTTTGGATGTTGGTGGGAATATTTAAAACTGGTTGAGAAAATACAAAAACAGCCCTTTCATTTTTTAGTAAAAAGTGGGTTAATGTTTTTGAGTTTTTCGATGTTGCTATTCAGTGCTACCGAACTTAATCTTTCAATCATTGGATTTTTGATAGCAGATTTATTTTTACCTGTTTTTATTTGTGGCGCCACACTAATCGTCCTCGGAAATTTTAATACACATAGAAATGATTTGAAAGCAAATGCCTTTACAGCATTTGGGTTGATTTATATTTCGTTGTCGTTGGCATTTATGATTGATTTGTTTGATCTAAAGGCGATTGAAATTTCAAATATATTTTTTCCATTCCTAATCATTATCACAATATGGTTGAATGATTCTCTTGCTTATTTTGTGGGTTCTTTAATAGGTAAAACACCACTTTCAAAAGTATCACCCAAAAAAACTTGGGAAGGAACTGTAGGAGGGATTGTTTGCACGATGATCATTTTGGGCGCAGTAGGTTATTTTAATTCAGTTATGGAAATAACTCATTTACTATTCATTGTTGGTATTGTTACAATTGCCGGCACCTTTGGTGATTTGTTTGAATCAAAATTGAAACGAATGGCAGCGGTAAAAGACAGTGGTTCTTTTATGCCCGGCCACGGCGGATTTCTAGATCGGTTTGATTCTCTGCTTTTTGCCATTCCTGCTGTGTGGGTTTATATTTATTGTTGTATGAAATAAACGTATCGCCCTTTTCAAATTATTATCTTTGCATTTCAAAATTTCAAAAATGACAATTCATAAAGAAGGGAATAAGAGTATCGCGATAGCAGTCATCTTGTTTAGTGCCCTAAATCTTTTAAGCTTTTATTTTATCAGTTTTAGTTTGCCGCTCGTTTGTGGAATGTTATTTTTTGTTACATTGATATTGTTATTATTTATTGTTTCCTTTTTTCGTATTCCCAACAGAGTGTTGACGATTGACGAAAACGCTATTGTTGCTCCTGCCGACGGAACTGTGGTGACTATTGAAGAAGTGCAAGCCGATGAATATTTTACCGACAAACGTATTCAGGTTTCCATTTTTATGAGTCCATTGAATGTGCACGTAAATCGAAATCCGGTAAGTGGCAATGTTGCGTACAGCCAATATCATCAAGGGAAATACTTAGTAGCGTGGCATCCAAAATCTTCTACTGAAAATGAACGTCACAGCGTTGTTTATAATAAAAATGGCAAAGAGCTATTAGTTAAACAAATTGCCGGCGCTGTTGCAAAACGAATTGTGAATTATGTACAAGCCGGACAAAAAATTAAGCAAGGACAAGAAATGGGATTTATAAAATTCGGATCACGAGTAGATTTACTTTTACCACTCGATGCAAAAATTCAAGTAAAGTTGGGCGATAAACCAAAAGGCGGAGTAACTGTAGTCGCAACTTGGTAAATTATACGTGTATTAAAATATTTGCTCCAGCTCTTTCAGCGAAAAAACAGTGTAGGTGGGTTTAATAGTTGTTTCAATTCGTAAATGATTGATAAAAACCTGATCCATTCCGAAGTTCATAGCACCTTCAATATCTACTTCAATATTGTCGCCGAGCATAATACTTTCCTGAAGGGTTGCTCCTGTTTTTTTTAATGCGTAATCAAAAATTTCTTTATTCGGTTTTAAACTATTGCTAGCTTCGGATGTGATAACCTCAGTAAAAAATGTTTCCAATCCAGAATGTTTTAGTTTCCCTTGTTGTACACTTTCAAAACCATTGGTAATAAGATGAAGGAAATAATTTTTGTTTTTTAAGTATGTTAAAATTTCTCTTGTGTAAGGAAATAAAATGGTGCGAGAAGGAAGTGAATCTAAAAAAAGAACATTCATTTCTTGTGCAAGTTTTTCATCCGCAATTTTAAAATCAATTAACGACAACCACATTCTTTTAAATCGCAAATCCTTTTGTTTGATAAACCCATTTCGATAGCGCTCCCAAAGTTTTTCATTGTGCTGGAGATAGTTTTTATAGAAAAGTTCAAAATCATCAATACCTCTACTTTTCAATTCGAGAGCATGATACAAGTCAAGCATCGTTACTCGGGCATTGGCTTCAAAGTCCCAAAGAGTATGATCGAGATCAAAAAAAAGGTGACGATATTTCATGCCTGCAATTTACGGTGTATGATGTAACACATAATGTTTAACTTAGAACCTTGTTGATAAAAAAGTGTAATTTATGAATGTAGTAATTACTGGAGCGTCAAGAGGTATTGGAAAATCTATCGCCGAGTTATTTGCGGCTAATGGATTCAACTTGTTGCTTACTTCAAAAGGTGCAGTGGGGTTATATCAAACTATGGAAAAACTGCAAGTGCAATTTCCCTCTATTTCCATAAAAGCAAAGCCATTTAATATTAGCGAAAAAGAACAAGCCAAAGAATTTGGTAACTGGTGTTTAAGCCACTCCGTTCCGGATTTGGTAATTAATAACGCAGGTGCTTTTGAGCCTGGTTCCATTCATAATGAACGCGAAGGATTATTGGAAGAACAATTAGCAATTAATTTACAAGCAGCTTATCATCTTACAAGAACATTGCTGCCGAAAATGAAAGAAGCTAAACAAGGTCATATTTTCAATATCTGTTCCATTGCTGCTTTGAAAGCGTATTCAAATGGTGGAGCTTATAGTATTAGCAAATATGCGCTACATGGATTTAGTAAAAATTTGCGAGAAGAATTAAAATCATTTGGCATAAAAGTTACTTCGGTGTTTCCAGGTGCTGTGTTTACTGATTCATGGGGAGATTTTGATAATTCAGCACATCGAATAATGTTAGCAGAGGATGTGGCTAAAATGATTTTTGCTGCCTCGCAATTATCGCCCGGCGCTTGTGTAGAAGATATTGTGATGAGACCTCAATTGGGTGATTTGTAGAAAAAATCGAACACAATATTTTTAAAAATTATTCGCTGTATTTGTAACCCACTCCGTGGGCAGATTGAAAGTATTTTGGGTTACGACTATCTTCTTCAAAATATTTTCGAAGATTCAGAATAAAGTTATCAATCGTTCTTGTGGTTGGATAGACATTGTAACCCCAAACTGCTTGTAGTATTTTTTCTCGAGGCACTACTTCATTTTTATTTTCGATGAGTAATTTCAATAACATAGTCTCTTTTTTACTCAATCGAATTTTTAGATTATTAAAAGTGGTGGCTTCCTGCGCTTTAAAATCGATTATATTTTCACCAAAACTATACGTTTCGTTGATGGTTGTTTTGTCTTGAATTTTTTTATTTTTTTCTATTAATTTTTGAATTCGTAACAAAAGTTCTTCCAAATTAAATGGCTTTGTCAGGTAATCGTCGGCGCCTTTTTTTAATCCCAACACTCTGTCTGCGCTGCTATTTTTTGCGCTTAAAATTAAAATGGGTACTTCGTTATTTTTAATTCGAATGAATTCTATTAGATTAATTCCGTCAATTTCCGGAAGCATAATATCAGCGATAATTAAATCGAAGTATTCACTTTGAAAAATTTTAAGTGCTTCTGCGCCATCGAATGCCGAAACCACACCATAGCCCTCCATCTCTAAATTTAGTTTTAGGGCCTCGTGTAAGTTTTCTTCATCTTCAATAAGTAAGATAGAAGCTTTCTCTTTTTTAAGGGGCATAATTTAAACTTGAAAAGTAACCGCAAAAGTACTGCCTGTGGGACTATTGTTTGTCACTGAAATGTCGGCATTGTGATCTTTGGCAATCTTTCTACAAAGGTAAAGCCCTAATCCCGTGCCCTGTGTTTTTCGGGTTTCTTCGTTACCAATTCTATAAAACTTATCAAATATTTTCTTTTTTTCTATATCGGCAATGCCCGGCCCTTCGTCAATAACAGCCAACCTCACTTTATTATTTTGCTTCGTTAATTGGCAATAAATGGATTTGCCTTTTGGAGAATATTTAATTGCATTTCCCAATAAATTATTAATCATCATTTGTAACAAAAAAGCATCACCCAAAATATCAATTTCGGTTTCTATATCTTCTACTATGTTGTTATCGCTATGTCGATTTTTAAAATTCTGAATTGAATCTTTTAACAGTGCCGAAAAATTAAGATCATCCTTAGATAGCTTGCTTCTTGGTCCTTCCAGTTGCGAGGTAATAAGTATATTATTGGTGAGTGTGTTTAAGCGACTCACTTCCTCCAACGTCATTTGCAATAGTTTACTTTTCTTTTCAGGTTCCAATTCATATTTCTGTAATGTTTCAATGTTAAGTATTGCAACAGCAATCGGAGTTTTAAACTCATGCGTAACGGCCATCATAAAATTTTGTTGTTGCAGTTGTTCTGTAAACTGACGATAAACTGATCGATGTAAATACACTGCACCAATAACGATGAAAAGTAGAAAGGTTAATCCTTCGCCTACGTGTTTTTGTGTATTTCGTTTTGCTACTCGTTCAATTGCTAACACGCTACTATTATAGTGATTAACAGTAAGTGTAGTTTTTTTATTTTCTATAGTTTGTAATGAAAGGTCCTTCAGTTGTGTATTCTGGGTTTCTAGTATAATATACCACCAAAACAGAGATACGATAACATAAAGCAACAATAACCAAAAAATGGAAGTGGTTAGTCGTATTCTATTTTTTGAAAGTGGTGCCATAAAATGGTTAGCTGTTGGATTTCTTTTCTAGTCGAAGTCCGGCGCTAATAATATTCTGCAGCGGATCTTCGCGCATAATTTGTTCCATTACAATTTTATATCGACCCTTTTGTTTAAATAAGAAATTAGGCAAAGCAAGCGGTATTCGATGCTCATAAATATCACTTAAGCCACTGCCAAGCCAGCCCATTTCGTTGCTAGCTAATATCTTTTCTATTCGATAATTTTCTATTTGGTTGTTGGGTTGTTGAATGGTTAGTTGTATCCAAATATTATTGAATCGATATGCCTCATTATGACGAAGTACTAAAAATAATTCATAGGAAACGGTGGTATCTATAAGTGTAAAAAGCAACTCGTGTTTCTGTTTGCTGTCCCATTTTTTTTGTGGGATATTCGCAGAAACTTCAGTGAAATCCAAAGTGGTACACGAATACAGGAAGCTACCACTAAAGGCGAATAATAAAAAAGAAAGTCTGCAATTTGCCATTAACAAAGTTGAATATGTTTTTTTAGAGCACATTTAAAACCTGTTCCTTTGCTTTTTCCAATTCGTCTTTCATCAGAACTACTATTTTTTGAATTGTTGCATCATTGGCTTTCGATCCCGTTGTATTTATCTCTCGGCCAATTTCCTGCATAATGAAAGATAATTTTTTGCCCTTCGCATCTTCATTTTCTGTTAGGACGGTTTTAAAATATTCGCAGTGATTCTTTAATCTTGATTGTTCTTCAGTCAGATCAATTTTTTCGATATAATAAATTAACTCTTGTTCGAGTCTGTTTTTATCATAATTTTCTTTTCCAATTTGTTCTTCTAACAATTTAGTAATTCTTTCACGAATAGTTTTTTGGCGAAGCGGCTCTAGTTGAACAATTCCTTCTTGTAGTTTTAAAATATTTTCAACTCTAAAAAGTAATTCTTTTTCCAACATATTCCCTTCATCATTTCGATGAATTTCTAGATTATCAATAGCCGATTCAATAATTTTTTTGAATTCGTCCCATTCCTGATCTGTCAGCGTTTCACCTGTTGGTGTTATTACTTCTGGTAGCTTCAAAAGGGTGCTTAAAAGATGAGAGGTGTCTAAGTTGAGCGACGATGTAAGCTCAGTTAATGAGTGATAATAGGCTTTAGCAAGCTCCGTATTAATAGCGACTGGCCTTGCTTTCCCCGATTCTTTCAAACTAATAGCACAATCAATGCTGCCCCTTCCCAGTTTAGCGGATAAGATTCGCCGAATTTCAAATTCAAACGGTTTCAAAAATGCTGGAAGCCGTAATTGTAATTCAAATTGTTTTCCGTTTAACGATTTAATATCAATTAAAAATGTTTTATCGCCAACGGCTTGTTCGGCTCTTCCAAAACCAGTCATGGATTTAAGCATGAAATATTATTTTGATGTAATACGTAAAGTTATTCAACACTTGCGGTACTTGTTAATTCTTTTTTATATAAAAAAAATCTCCCGAAGATTCGAGAGATTAATATGGAGATGGGTTAGTAAGTATCGGGAAACGAATTTCCCTACACAATGTTACTAAGAATTTATACGACAGAAAAATATTTGAATAAATTTTATTAACATTTTTCTATAGTTGTGGATAATCGAAATCAAATAAAAAGTTAGTGAGTATAAAAAAGGAGTGATTAATTCTAATAAAAGATAAAAAATTACAAGCAACTGTCGAGAATTATCTTTGTAAAAATTTAGTGTATGCGTTTTAAAACCCCCGTTGGTATTAGCGAAATTGCTGCTATGATTAATGCCGAGATTGTTGGAAATAATATTCAGCACGCTACCGGTATTAATGAAATACATCAAGTTGAAACAGGAGATATCGTATTTGTAGATCATCCAAAATATTACAATGCTTGTCTAACTTCAGATGCAACATTTATAATTATCAATGAAAGAGTTGATTTCCCATCAAGTAAAACTTTATTAATTGTGGAAGATCCATTTGAAGCGTATCAAAAATTGGTCCACCATTTTCGTCCATTTTCTCCAAGCATGAAAATGATTAGCGATACAGCAAAAATTGAAAACTCCACAGTGATTATGCCCGGAGTTTATATTGGTAATGAAGTTAGTATTGGTCATCATTGTATCATTCATCCCAATGTTACAATATTGGATCATTGTGTATTGGGCGATCATGTAATTGTTCAATCCGGAACTGTAATTGGTAGCGATGCTTTCTATTATAATAAAAAAGCAAATAGAGATATTCATTATAAAAAAATGAAAAGTTGTGGTAGGGTGGTAATAGAAAATGATGTAGAAATTGGAGCCGCTTGTACTATTGACCGTGGTGTGAGTGGCGATACACGAATTGGTGCCGGGACAAAATTGGACAATATGGTACACCTAGGACACGATACCAATATTGGAAAAAACTGTTTGTTTGCTGCTCAGGTAGGTATTGCCGGCGCTACAATAATTGAAGATAATGTAGTGTTATGGGGGCAAGTAGGTGTGAATAAAACATTAACGATTGGGAAAGGTGCCATTGTATTGGGCAAAAGTGGTGTTACATCATCTTTGAAAGGTGGAAAAACATATTTTGGTTTTCCTGTCGGAGAAGCACAACAAAAAAGAAAAGAACTGGTGTGGATCAAAAGAATTCCTCTTTTGTGGAAGAAAGTAATGGTTGATAAATAAAAGTTTAACGCAACGATTCTTTGTATTTTTTACATGCAATTCTAATAGTGTCTTCAAGTGTTGTAAAAGAAAATCCGGGTAGTGCCTTTAGTAATTTATCGTTTTCAAAATAAGTTTTGCTTTGTGCAATCTTTGAACTTTCTTTTGTTAAAAGTGGTGTTTGCCCTGTAAAAATTGATTTTATCAATTCCAATCTCCAAGCAATTCCGCTTAAAAAAGGTGTTGCTTTTTTGGAAGGAATTTTTTTACCAAATTGAGTGGCCATAGTGGAAAATAGTTTTTTGAATCCCCAATTTTCTCCATTGATTATAAATCGTTGTTCCGAAATAGAAGACTCCAGTAATGCAACAGCTGCTTTTGCAACATCTTCCACTGCTACAAAACCATTTACACCGTCAGTGTACCACGGAAAATTGTTGTTTGCATTTTTAAAAATTAAACAACTGCCCGAATTCCAATTTCCAAATCCAAGTATGGTACTCGGATTTAATATAACTCCGTTCAATCCTTCTGCAATTCCTCGCCATACTTCCAATTCTGCTTTGTATTTGGTAATAGCGTAATGCGTGTTAAGCGTACTTTCTACCCAAGTTTTTTCTTCGTTGACCATATCACCACTTTCAGTTCTTCCCAACGCCGCAACCGAACTAATATGTACCAGTTTTTTAATTTTATTTTCAAGAGCAAGGTTTACAACATTGGCAGTACCATCGATATTGACGATGTACATGTTTTTTCTTTCTTTGGCCGCAAAAGAAACGACCGCAGCTGAGTGGATAATGCTTTCCACATTTTGCATAGCATCGTTTAGGGAATCAACATCCAGTATATCTGCATCTACCCATTCTACTTGATCAAAAATTTCTTTTGAAATAAAACCTGGATATTGACTTGAGCGGCGGATAGCCCTTACTTTATGTCCTTTTTCTATCAGTTCCTTAATTATATAAGCTCCAAGAAATCCTGTGCCACCGGTTACTAAAATCATAATTGAAATTTTATTGTTTTATTCGTAGCGATAATAACCAAGTTTTGTTTTTTTTCCTAACGCACCAGCTGTTACTTTTTCTTTTTGAATGAATGAAGGCAAAAGTCGTTCCGGTTTTCCAAGTTGTTCGTAAACAGAACAGCTTACGGCATAATTAATATCGTTGCCAATCAAATCCATTAATTTAAAAGGTCCCAGTTTAAATCCGGTTGATTGCATTACAGAATCGATAGTTGAATGATCGGCAAAATTATTTTCTAATAATCGAAGCGCTTCAATATAATAAGGACGAGCTACGCGATTTACAATAAACCCCGGAGAATCTTTACAAATGACTGGTATTTTTCCCATTTTTTTTGTGAGATCAACACTCATTTCAAGAACAGTCAAGTTAGTAGTTGGGCCAGTAATTATTTCCACCAATTTCATAATGGGTGCTGGATTAAAAAAATGCATGCCAATTACCCGTTCCGGATTTTTAATGCCAGCTGCTATTTTCGTTACGGAAAGCGATGAAGTATTGGTGGCAAAAATGGTTTCGCTATGATTGATTTCGGCTAATTGATTAAACAACGAAATTTTAGCTTCTGTTTTTTCAATAATAGCTTCAATCACTATATCAGCAAGACAATCATATAAATCATTCGTAAAATGAAGGTTATTGATTGTGGCAATTTTTACTTCTTCCGAAATTTTATTTTTGGTAACCAGCGACTGAAGGTTTTTTTCAATGTTCGCTTTTGCATTTTCCAACACAGTTTCGTTGAGGTCGTAGAGCAAAGTATAAAATCCGGCAAAAGCAGAGGCTTGGGCTATTCCGCTTCCCATTGTTCCGGCGCCGCAAATGCAAATTGTTCGAGTCATTAGATTGCTGACGTAAATTGTTTCAAAAAGCGAACATCATTTTCGCTGAATAATCTAATATCGTTGATGCCGTATTTTAATAATGCAGGACGCTCCACTCCCATTCCAAATGCAAAACCTGTATATTTTTCAGAATCAATCCCACAGTTTTGTAAAACGTTAGGATGTACCATGCCGCATCCTAATATTTCGAGCCATCCTGTTCTTTTACAAACAGTACATCCGGCACCGGCACACAAAGTACAACTGATATCCATTTCCGCACTAGGTTCGGTAAATGGAAAATAGGAAGGACGAAAACGAATTTTTACATCCTTGCCATACATTTCTTTAGCAAAAAAATAAAGCGTTTGTTTTAAGTCAGCAAACGATACTTTTTCATCAATGTATAATCCTTCCACCTGATGAAAAAAACAATGACTTCGTGCGCTAATCGTTTCGTTGCGATAAACCCTGCCCGGACAAATAACACGAATGGGTGGTTTGTTTTTCTGCATTTCACGAATTTGTGTATTGCTGGTATGTGTTCTCAAAAGCCAATCAGGATTTTGTTGCACATAAAAAGTGTCTTGCATGTCGCGTGCAGGATGATGCTCTGGTAAATTAAGTGCTGTAAAATTGTGCCAGTCATCTTCAATTTCGGGTCCTTCAGCAACAGCAAATCCTAGTCGTTGGAAAATTGTAAGAATACTGTTTTGCATTAAACTGATGGGGTGCCTACTTCCTAAAGGCATCTCATCTCCAGGCAAAGTGTAATCAATTTGATCGTGAGATGAAATTTTTTCTGAACCACTTGATTGTTTCAGCGATTCATATTTGGATTCTGTAAATTGTTTAAACTCATTTAAAATTTGTCCAAATTCTTTTTTTTGCTCAACAGGAATATTTTTCATTTCGCTCATTAACTCCTTCACAATTCCTTTTGTGCCCAAATATTTTATTCGAAATTCTTCTGCCGATTGATCATTTGCGAATTCGAAAAGTTCGATTTCCTTTTTTAAGCTCTGTATTTTTTGTAAAACGTCACTCATTGTACAAATATACAGAACAGTTCAAAAGCCAACGACCAACAAACTAATCGGTTCTTCTTATCTTGCAACCTATGTCTGATTTTTTAAAAATTGCCGACTTTCTAACTCCTATTAACAAATCTCAACTTTCGTCTGATCAAGGATATAAAGAAGGCCAGATTGGGAGCATAATAAAGGCGTATGATGAAGTAGGATTTCCTGACATTGAAACCGCCGATATTATTTTAATTGGTTGTGGTGAGCAACGAGGAAATGGTGACGAATTTACTTCTTCTCAAGATGCTATTCGACATCAACTGTATTCGTTATTTTTTTGGCATTCGGATATTCAGTTGACCGACCTTGGAAATTTACAGAGAGGAGCCAGTTTGAATGATACTTATGCGGCACTAAAAACAGTGATCAAAGAATTGTTGAACGAAAATAAAATGGTTATTATTTTGGGCGGCTCTCACGATCTTAGTTTGGCTCAATATTTTGCCTATGGAGAAAATAAATCCATTGTTGAAGCAACAACTATTGATGCACACATCGACATCGATATGAGTTCTCTACTTAGAAGCAATCATTTTTTAATGGAAATGCTAACTAGTGAGCCCAATTTTATCCGCCATTATAATCATATTGGGTTTCAAAGTTATTATGTACATCCACGCATGTTGGAAACAATGGATAAACTTCGTTTCGATTGTTATCGAGTTGGAAGTGTGAAGGAAAATATTGAAGAAATGGAGCCCGTTTTGCGCAATTCACAACTATTAAGTTTCGATATTTCAGCTATTGCCCACGCATACGCCCCTTCGAAAAATAATTTACCCAATGGATTTAACGGAGAAGAAGCTTGTGTGTTGATGCGTTATGCCGGCATGAGCCCCAACATCAGCACCGTTGGTATTTATGGTTACGATGAAGATAGTGATCAAAATGAACTAACTGCAAAGCAAATAAGTCAAATGATTTGGTATTTAGTTGATGGCCGTAGCCGCGGAATTAAAGAAGCTAGTTTTGGCGAAAAAGAATCGTTTAATGAATATCATCTTGTATTTGCTGAAGTAGAAACTATTTTTTTACAAAGCAAAAAAACCGGCCGTTGGTGGATGCAAATGCCCGATAAAAAATTTATTGCGTGTAGTTATAAAGATTATTCGCAAGCAAGTAGAAATGAAATCCCTGAACGCTGGTTGCGTGCCATGGAAAGAAATTAATAGTAAAAAGAATAATTAATTTTTGAGTATTAATTTATTTACCGAACATTTTTTCCAACTGATCTTTTTTAAATTCCAAGTAAGTAGGAGCGCCATCTGGAGATATATTAGGCAGTTTACAGTCGAATAAATTTTTTACTAAAAATTGCATTTCTGTTTCAGTTAGCTGCTTTCCTGTTTTTGTGGCTTGTTGCTTTGCCAAAGAACGAATTAATTTTTCTCGTTTTGAAAAATTAAGTTCGGAGCTAAAATGTTTGAATTGTTCCAACAAAGAATCGAAAACTTGTTTTTCGTTTCCTTGTTCTACATCGGCCGGAGTGCCCTGTAATACAAAACTATTTTTACCAAAAGGTTCAACACAATAACCAAACTGCAATAAATCGCCACTCAATTCTTCGAGCAAAATTGCATCGGCTGCAGAAACTGTAAGGGTTATGGGGAACAGCGATTTTTGTGTAGGAATATTTTTTCCCTTTAACGAATTTTGTAACTGTTCATAAATAATTCGTTCATGTGCCAATTGTTGTTGTACAAGAATAAAACCTGTTGAAGATGAAACAAGAATAAACTGTTGATGCAGTTGAATTATTTTTTCATCTGTATTATTATTTAGAAATTCAAGTGAAAGATTTTCAATTGGCTTTTCAGTATTTAATTCACTAAGCTCATATAAATCTTTCCAGGGTTTCAGTTCATTTTTTTTGGAGGGTTCAATAAAATGAGCTTGATGCATTTCAGTAAATCCTTTAAAAATAGAACCTGATTGGGTGGTTGCTTGTTGTTTTTCGGTGAAAGGTTGTTGTATTGAAGGGAGCTGTTGAATAGCTGCATCCAAATCAAAATCCAAAGCAGGCGCCACACTAAATTGCGCCAAGGAATGTTTTACTGCTGCTTGAACAAAGGCATAAATAATTTTTTCGTCTTCAAATTTTATTTCTTGTTTGGTGGGATGTACATTAATATCAACATGAGCAGGATCTAAATCAATACAAAGAACATAGGCTGGAAAACTATCTTTAGCAATCATTTCCCGAAAGGAACTGGTAACCGCATGATTCAAATACGGACTTTTTATAAACCGATTGTTTACCAAAAAGTACTGATCGCCTCTGGTTTTTTTTGCTGTATCAGGTTTTCCCACAAAACCATAAATATTCATATAGTCGGTTTCTTCTTTTACCGACACCAGTTTCGTGTTGTAATTATTGCCCAACAATTGAAGAATTCTTTGTTTTAGATTTCCGGGTTCTAAATGAAATACGGGTTGGTTGTTGGAAAAAAGTGAAAAGAAAATGTTGGGAAAAGCCAATGACACTCTTGTAAATTCATCGATGATGTGGCGCATTTCTGCTGCATTGCTTTTCAAAAAATTGCGACGTGCCGGTACATTGAAAAATAAATTTTTCATAGCAATACTGGTGCCAGTGGGTGCAGCAATTACTTCTTGTTTTTTTACAACACTATTTTCAACTTCAATAAATATTCCCGTAGTGTCGTCTGCTTTTTTAGTCTTTAATTCAACTTGTGCTACGGCAGCAATGGAAGCCAATGCTTCGCCACGAAAACCCATGGTACGAATTTGAAACAGATCGTCAATGGTTTGAATTTTTGAGGTGGCATGTCGTTCAAAACTCATTCGAGCATCGGTTTCACTCATCCCCGTTCCATTATCAATTACTTGAATCAACGATTTACCGGCATCGGTAATTATTAGTTTTATTTCAGTAGCGCCTGCATCCACTGCATTTTCTAAAAGCTCTTTTACAGCCGAGGCGGGACGCTGAATAACTTCACCGGCAGCAATTTGATTAGCAATATGATCGGGTAATAGCGCAATGCAATCAGGCACAAATTCATTTTTAGCCTTCAAAAATACAGCATTTGAAACGATACTTTGTGATGGGTGCAAATAGAATTTCGTAAATTTAGTATTTCAAAATGAGTCGTTTGAATTATAAAATAGGGGTTGCTTGTGGGCTTTTTGTTTTGCTGCTTGGTTGTAAAAAGCCTACCGTAAATAATCCTGTAATTCCTACTCCTGAATTTATTCACCATAAAATACTTCAGGGGCAGCATTACAGCGATAAAACCAAAGTTGAAAATTTTGAACAGCAAGAACTTAGGTTTGTGGCTAAATTCGATAGCTCTGCTATTTACAGCACCATTCTTCCGAGCAATCAATTCGACATAAATAAACTTTATGGTTTTGCCGATAATGGCGAATTGCACCAATCCTTTAGTGCTCGTTTTGGTTGGCGATGGAGCAATAACGCACTTCGGTTATTTGCGTATGTTTATAATAACGCTGTTGTAACATCTCAAGAACTTGGAATTATTTCTATTGGAGTTGAACAAGATTGCAGTATTAAAGTGCAAGGAAGTTCTTATGCATTTTCACTAAATGGAACTACAACATTAATGCAGCGAAGCAGCACTACTTTAACTGGGAAAGGGTATAAACTGTTTCCTTATTTTGGCGGCGATGAAACGGCACCGCACGACATTCATATTTGGATAAAAGAAAAATAAGTAGTCAGTCTTCAGATTTTTAATAATAATTTTCAATTAACCTAAATTGCGTCTCAATAAAAAAACATGAACAAATTTTTATTAACCACTATCTTATTTTTTTCCATTTTTGTTGTAGCCGCACAGTCCAAAGAAAATAAAAAAGCATTGCTTTGGGTGGATAGTGTATTCAATAGTTTGTCGGAAGATGAAAAAATTGCACAGTTGATGGTCGTGCGAGCCCACTCAAATTTAGGTGTCGATCATGTTGCGAAACTGGAAGCCGACATCAAACAATATAATATAGGTGCTTTATGTTTTTTTCAAGGAGGGCCTTTGCGACAAGCACAGCTAACAAATTATTATCAAAGTATTGCTAAAACTCCTTTACTTATTACAATAGATGCAGAGTGGGGACTTGGCATGCGTTTAGATAGTGTTATCAAATTTCCATATCAGCTCACATTGGGAGCTATGAATGATGCCAAATTAATGTATCAAATGGGAATTGCAGTTGGGGAACAATGCAGGCGATTGGGGGTTCATGTAAATTATGCGCCCGTAGTGGATGTTAATAACAATCCCAACAATCCGGTTATTGGTTATCGGTCTTTTGGCGAAGACAAATATAAAGTGGCAACTTTCGGCACGGCTTATTCCCGAGGTATGCAACATGCGGGAATTATGGCATGCGCCAAACATTTTCCAGGACATGGCGATACGGAAACTGATTCACATCACGATTTACCGATTATTAATAAAACAAGAGAGCAGTTGGATTCTTTAGAACTTTTTCCATTCAGAGCATTGTTACAATCAGGAGTGGGCGGAGTGATGGTTGCACATTTGTATATTCCCTCAGTTGATACTGCAGTAAACAGAGCAACATCTCTTTCTCAAAAAAACGTATCTGAATTATTACAAACTGAATTAAAATTTAGTGGACTGACATTCACCGATGCGCTGGAAATGAAAGGAGTTTCAAAATTTTTTCCATCCGGAGAAGCGTCGGTGCAGGCCTTGATTGCAGGTAACGATATGCTTTGTCTTCCCGGAAATGTGGCAGAAGCAGTTGCTGCTATTCGAAAAGCAATCGACGAAAAAAAATTGACTTGGGCTGATATTGATCGAAAACTAAAAAAAGTATTAGCAGCAAAATATCAATTAGGATTACAGCAAATGCACCCCATCAATACTAATTATTTATTGGAAGAGTTGAATGTAAAAACAGAAGCGATTAACAAAAAAGTAGCACAGCGTGCCATTACGATTGTTCGCGACGAGAATAATTTATTGCTACTTGGCTCAAATAAAAAAGTTGCTTACGTAGGTATTGGTTGCACGGAATTAAATGAATTTGGAAAAAAAATCAGAAAAGATTTTTTAGCCGATACCTTTCTTTTTTCTTGGAAAGAAGGGATTGAAAAAGCTACAATCATTGTTGATTCTATTTCCAAAAACGGATACGATGTTATTGTTGTTGGTATTCATAATTATAATATGAAACTGACAGATAATTACGGAATGACTGAAGTGGGCTTAGCTTTTTGGAAAAAATTGAATGGAGAAAAAACAATCAGTTTTGTTTTTGGGAATGTGTATGCGCTCAAAAAATTTTGTGAAGCAAAATCACTGATAGCGGGCTATCAGGATGAAAAACCATTTCACGATGCCGCGTATGATTTACTTCGTGGAAAATTAAGGGCAATCGGAAAATTACCCGTTTCGGTTTGTAATAGTTTATCTGTTGACACAGTTCAGCGGTTTATAAAAATTACTCCAAACATTCTGGATAATAAATATCAAATAGATTCTATTTTGGAAGATGCACTTGCTAAAAAAGCATTTCCGGGAGCGGTAGTATTGGTTGTACAAAACGGCAACATCATTTATCAAAAAGCAGTGGGGAAAATGGCACACAATTCAAGTCAATCCATGTCATCCGATGCAATTTTTGATTTGGCCTCCGTAACAAAAATTTCTGCAACCACTATTTCCGTAATGAAATTATACGAGCAAGGGAAATTGGATATCACCAAAACATTAGGTGATTATTTACTTTGGACGAAAGGAAGTAATAAAGAAAAACTAATCATCAAAGATCTTTTATTGCATCAAGCGGGGTTGGTGCCTTTTATACCTTTTTACAGAGAAGTGATTGATACAATTACAGGCATTCCCAATCCTGAATTATTTTCGGCTACGCCAAATTCTAACTATTCTATTCGAGTAGCTGAAAATATTTATTTGAAAAAAAGTTGGAATGATACAATGCTGCAACGCATCTTACAAAGTCCGTTGACGGAAAATGGAAAATATGTTTATAGTGATAACGGATTTATTTTGTTGGGTAAAATAGTGGAAGCCATCAGTGGAATGAAATTGGATGAATTTGTGCAAAAAAATTTTTATAGTAAAATGGGCTTGGAAACCACCAGTTTTAAACCCCGCAAAAAATTTGAAATAAACAGAATTGTTCCCACCGAAATGGAAAAACATTTTCGCAAACAAACCATTCAGGGCGATGTACACGATGAGGGTGCCAGTATGTTTGGCGGAGTTTCCGGCCACGCAGGATTATTTTCCAATGCATACGATTTATCAGTGCTGTATCAAATGTTAATGCAAGGTGGTTTATGGAACGGTGAACGATATTTACAAAAAGAAACGATAGAAAAATTTACTGCATACGGGTCTCCAAATAGCCGTAGAGCATTGGGATTTGATAAGCCGGAAAAAGATAATGCCACAAGAAAAGATCCGTATCCTTCAAAAGGAGTTTCGTTACAAACCTTTGGCCATACAGGGTTTACAGGAACTTGTGTGTGGGTGGACCCCGAAAAAAAGCTGGTGTATATTTTTCTTTCCAATCGAGTAAATCCTACTAGAAATAATTCTTTGCTTTCACAATTGCAGGTGAGAGGAAAAATTCAGGATGCGATTTACAAAATGAAAAGCGTCAACTAGTTCTAGAGAAAATTAATTATCTCTTCTTGGTTGTGGTGGACGATTCGGTCCCCGCTGTGGTCCTCTTTGGGGATTGTTTTGTGGTCGGTTTCTTTGTTGGTTAGGTCGTTGTTGCTGTCTGCGTTTTCGATCGGCTCTTTCCAACGACTGCAAACTTATTTGCCCTACTAGTTCTACAAACTCTGGAACATCCTTATTTGATTTAGACGCATTTAAATCAACGGCACCAATCTCGTCGGGTACAATGCCTTGCGCATTCAACGATTTTATTTTATGCACTCGATCAATGGTAAGTGGATAATGTTTGTTGCTATCGGGTAAACTATACCACATCAAATTTTTAAAAATATCTTTCTTAATTAAAAAAGCATTCCCTTTTGCTACACGAATCGTGTCGCAATCTTCAGGAAAATGTTGCAAAGCGTCTAAATAAGTATCTAGTTCGTAATTCAAGCAGCATTTTAATCGACCACACTGTCCGCTCAATTTTGTTTGGTTGATGGATAAATTCTGATAACGGGCCGCAACTGTATTCACCGATTTGAATTCTGTAAGCCAAGTGCTGCAACAAAGTTCTCTTCCGCAACTACCAATACCACCCACTTTTGCACTTTCCTGGCGGGCTCCAATTTGGCGCATTTCTACTTTTACTTTAAACTCACTCGCAAGAATTTTTATAAGTTCCCTAAAATCCACGCGGCCATCGGCAATATAAAAAAAGGTAGCTTTTCGTCCATCTGCCTGTATTTCAATTTCGCTGATTTTCATATTCAACTTCAGCTGTTTTACAATAGCACGGCTGCGAATGATGGCTTCTTTTTCTCGAGCTTTATTAATTATCCAAGTATCAACATCTCGATCGGTAGCAGGGCGTAAAATTTTTTTCATCTCCACATCATCTTCCTTTACCCCTTTTTTCTTCATTTGAATTCGTACAATTTCTCCTGTCAAAGAAATTTCACCTACATCAAAACCGTTCACTCCTTCAAGGGAAACTCTATCGCCTTTTTCAAAATGCTGTAGCGTACTATTTCTGAAAAAATCTTTACGACTTCCTTGGTTAAAACTAATTTCTACTACTTTGCAAGCTTCGTCCAAAAAAGCAATAGGAATATTGCAAAGCCAGTCGTGGGTATTCATACGATTACATCCACCGGTGCTGCAGCCTCCGTTGCTTTTACATCCATTCGGTGTTCCCGTACCACAATTACCACATCCCATCTCTCGATAGTATTAATATTAAAAAAAAATAACTGAAGAATGATTATCAGAATGCTTGCGCTATGCAGGTATTACTGTTCAACAAAAGAAAGTGTTGAAAAACAGTACCATATATTGAGTTCGTTGCAGACATTGATAAAAATTCACCGGTTACTAAACAATTCATTCCAGCTCTCACAAAACCATTTTCATTCTCTTTCACACAGTGACAAAAATACAGTTTTTATAGTGAATGAGGATGTTGTTAAAAATAGGAAGGGATTCCAAGTGGAATTTTTTGGACAAATTGTCGATCAGGCAAAAACAATATTATCCTTAATTATATGATTCAATTTTATGGTAAGAGCATGAAACAGGATTTTGGCATTTGCATTACGCTCAATATAATAAGCTGCTTTGTCAAGCTCTTCAATAATAGCTTTTTGCTGGTTGATAGATATCAGTTTGTTTAAACGAATAACAAATTCTTTTTCTTTTTCTGACAAGGGGTTTTCAGTAATTCGAAAACGAATAGATTGCCCCAATAGATGATTGAAATAATACAGAAACTGTTTTTGTTTTTCTCTGCCCAATCGGCTCATTTCTTCCACCCATTTTGTTTGAGCCGCCGGCCCATTTTTTAAAAGTGCATTCAGCCACTCACACAACAAAGCATGCCAGTCTTCTTCGGTTTGTTCCAATAATTTTTCGGCTAGACGAAAGTTTCCATCACACACCAATGCCAGTTGATGAGCTCGATCTGCTTGAATATTATTTTTTTCAATCAACGCATTTTCAATAGTCGTTACATCCAACGAAGGAATTTTTATTAATTGGCAACGGCTTAATATGGTGGGAAGAATCAACGAATCGTTTTCTGCTACTAAAATAAATAAGGTATTGGGTGGCGGTTCTTCTATTAGTTTCAATAATTTATTTCCTTCATTGCCCAAATATTCCGGCATCCATTGAATTAAAATTTTATACTCCGATTCAAAACTTTTCAAACTCAGTTTTCGAATGATGTCGTTGCATTCGGTTGCCGTAATATTTCCTTGTTTGTTTTCGGCGCCAATTTGTTGCAACCAATCATATACATTTCCGTAGGGAGACGAAAGAATAAATTCTCGCCAATAAGCAATATAATCGGTACTCATCGGAGGCGTGCCTGTTTTTTTAGGAATTACTGGGTAACTAAAATGAATATCGGGATGAACCAGCTGCTGCGCTTTTTTGCAAGCAGCACATTGTCCGCAAGAGTCTGAGATTGAAATTTTTACTTTTTCTGCTATTGAAGATTCTTCAAGAAACAAACTTTCAACTTTTTGTTGATTCCTCGGCAGCCCGTTTTTTTCGCAAACAATATATTGAGCAAATGCTAATGCCAACTGAAGAGCACCACTGCCTTCCTTACCTAAAAAAAGTAGTGCGTGACTGAGTCGATTCTGTTGAACGAGTTCAACTAATTTATTTTTGATGTCCGATTGACCGATGATGGATTGGAATTGCATGCAATTAAATTCTGTATAGAAAAAACGAAAACAACTTATTTCAAAAAAGCGGTTATCTCTTCACTCATCGGCTCTACTTTGCTGCGAAAAACTTTTAGCAATTTCCCGTTTTCGTCCACTAAAAATTTGGTAAAGTTCCATTTAATTACGGGTAATTCGGCGCCCGATTTTTCTGCTTCTTGAATTAAATATTTGAATATTGGATGGATGTCGTCACCGGCTACCGATATTTTTTTAGCAATGGGAAACTGAACGCCTTTGTCTTTGCGACAGAACTCTTGAATTTTTTCATTGCTTTCTGGTTCCTGATTTTTAAAGTTATTAGCAGGAAATCCAACCACTACTAATTTGTCTTTATAGGTTTGATATAATTTTTCCAACCCTTCGTACTGATAAGTGTAACCACAATAGCTGGCTACATTTACAATTAAAATTTTCTTCCCCTTAAATTTTGAAAAATCAATTTGTGTGTTATCCAAGCCCTCTATTTTAAAGTCGTAAATCGAAGGGCTGTACGGGGCGAACAAAAGTAAAGCGGCAAATAAAATAAGTTTCATGATTTGTGTTTTTTAGAAGCGTACAAAGTTATTGAAAAAAGAAAACTAATGTTCGGCATAGCAAAGTGTTGCAATACTCAATTTTAAATTTGTAGCACGCAATAATTCGATACCGCAGGCTTCCAGCGTAGCGCCCGTGGTAACTACATCATCCACCAGTAAAATGTGTTTGTGCTGAATTGCTTCTTCTTGGAGCAGCTTAAATTTTCCTTCTATATTTTTCCATCGTTCCACTCTCCCTTTCTTGGTTTGCGTTTCAGTATGCTGTGGCCGAATAATGCAATTTTTTAAAATCGGGATTTTCATTTTTTCGGCTATCCCATCGCAAAGAATTTCTGCTTGGTTGAAACCTCTCCTTTTTTCTTTCGTTGGAAATAAAGGCAATGCAATCAATGCATCAACAGACAGAAAACGACTTGTTTGCAGTAAAGATTTCCCCATCAATCTACCCAATTGCAATCCCAACTCTTTGTTGCCCTTGTACTTAAATTGATGCATAAGTTGTTGCATCAACGATTCCTTTGTAAAAGAATAATGAGCTGTTGCACTTTCAAGTGTTAGCCGGCCCCAAAATATTTTTTCAACAGGATTTTTTTCGTGTAAATGAAAATTTGTTTCAGGAAGCAAGGATAAACATCGCAAGCAAATCTGACTTTCTTTATTTAAGAAATCGGAACCACATCCCGCACAAATATGGGGGAAAGCCAAGTGCAGTAAAGAATCTTTTATTTCTTGCAAGAGAAACATAAACACTTAAGTTAAAAAAGTTGTTGATATAATTCATCTACTCGTCCCATAGTTTTTATTTCAATTTTGAATTTTTGTTTGGCCAATCCCTTGGCGTTGTATTTAGAAACAATAATTTTTTCAAATCCCAACTTTTCCGCTTCTGCTATGCGTTGATCAATTCTATTGACGGCTCTTATCTCTCCACTTAAACCTACTTCTCCGGCAAAGCAAACCTGATTGGGAATAGGAATATCTTCAAATGAGGAGAGTAAAGCACATAAAACGGCTAAATCAGTGGAGGGGTCTTCAATTTTTATTCCACCGGCTATATTTACAAAAACATCTTTTACTCCAAAATGAAATCCTCCTCTTTTTTCCAAAACGGCTAATAATAGCTGAAGTCTTCTCAAGTCAAACCCACTAATTGTACGCTGTGGATTTCCGTAAACAGATTGGGTAACAAGGGCTTGCACCTCAATTAATAATGGGCGGATACCCTCGATTGTGGCGGCAATGGCGATCCCGCTCAGCCGATCTTCTTTTTGTGAAATTAATATTTCGCTGGGATTAGCTACACCTCTCATTCCGGTATCTGTCATTTCGTACACTCCTAATTCTGCCGTACTACCAAAACGATTTTTCATGGTTCGTAAAATACGGTAAGCATAATGTTGATCTCCCTCGAATTGTAGTACCGTATCCACCATGTGCTCCAAAATTTTGGGTCCTGCAATACTTCCATCTTTAGTAATATGACCAATTAAAAATACTGGTGTGTTGGTTTCTTTTGCAAACCGTTGCAACTCTGCTGTGCATTCTCTTATTTGTGAAACACTTCCAGGAGATGAATCAATATAATTTGTATATAATGTTTGAATGGAATCTACAATAACAATATCGGGTTTCAATTTTTTTATTTCCGAAAAAATAATGGGTGTTGAAGTTTCCGTCAATAAATAAAAAGTTTCATTGTTCAACTTTAATCGATCGGAACGTAATTTAATTTGTTGTTCACTTTCTTCTCCGCTAATATAAAGGACGGTATAATTTTTTAACTGTAATCCTATTTGTAAAAACAAAGTGGATTTGCCAATGCCTGGTTCGCCAGCAATCAAAACAATACTTCCCGGTACAATACCTCCTCCCAAAACCCTGTTCAGCTCTAGGTCTTCAGTTATCAATCTTTTTTCTTTGATGGGAATAATTTCTTGTAACGAAATAATTTTGGCAGTTCTTGTTTCGTTTTTATATTCTTTCCAATCGGAGGAAGTGCTCTTGTTTTCTTTCTGAATTATTTCTTCAACAAAACAATTCCATTGCTGACACGATGGACATTGTCCTACCCATTTTATACTTTCATACCCACAATGTTGACAAAAAAAAGCCGATTTAATTTTAGCCATAAAATAAAGTTAGCGCATACCAACTAGCCAACAACGATTAAAAAAAATAATGCGTGGAGATTTTTATTTTAGATTCACCTTGTACTTGCTTTTTGAAAGAGTTAGCAGAAATTTTTTCAAAAAAAATTACTTGTATAAATGTAAAAAGGACCAATCTCTCGAC